>NZ_JBYCZL010000017.1:0-113738 GCF_057586215.1 Roseomonas sp. SRI_022 | reverse complement strand
GAGGCCCGCGCCAGCGCGTCCTGCGCCCGGCGGCCGGCCTCGCGCTCCGCCTGGCGGGCCTCGGCTTCCCGCATGCGGGCGGCGGCGATCTCGCCATCCAGGGCGCGGGCGGCGGACAGCGCTTCCTCCTGCGCAGCGGCGACCAGCGCCGATTCGGCCGCGGCGATCCGGGCACGGCGGGACGCTTCCTCATCCGCCGCGCGCAGCGCGTCGAGCTCCCGGCGGATCTGCCGCGCGATGCCCTGCAGCACCAGCACGCCGCGCAGCGCTTCCTCCGGCGGCAGCGGCACGGCGAGCAGCGTCTCGGCCGGCCACAGCGACAGCCGGCGCATCGCCGGCATCATTGGCGCCAGGGTTGCGGCGCGGCGGCCGACCTCGGCCCGCGCGGAGAGCGCGGCGAGCAGCGCCTGGCGCTCGCGGTCCTGGGCGGCATCGAGCACCGCCTCCGCGTGCTGCACCCGTTCGGCCATGGCGACTCGCTGGCGGGCGAGGCCGCGCTCCACCTCCGCGGCCTCGCGCGCCAGGCGGGCGGCCTCGGCGGCGGCGGCGCGCTCGGCCTCGGCGGTTCGCCGGGCGTCCTGCACGGCCTCACGCGAGGGCTGGGCGACGACGGGCAAGGCGGCCAAGGCGAGCAGCAGGGGCAGGCGGGTCAGGAGGGAGGGGACGGGCAGGGTGCTCCTCGGGCGAGGTGGAGGAGGTAAGCGGGGGCGGGAGGCGGGGGCAACCAGGGCGTGCTGGACGTAAGGGATTGTTCTTGGTATGTTCTTTTCATCATCGGGCGATCTGCGTCCGAAGTCCGACCGGAAAGGGGCTTTGCCCCTCTCCGGACCTCTCCCCACCAAAGGCCAGCGGGCCTTTGGAATGCGGGTTTTTGGCGTGAGTGGAGCGGCGGGACGTGCGGCTTGGGACGTCCCGAACGGGCAACGCGCTATATTCGGGCGGCAGGCCAAATCTTTGACGGTGCCAAATGACCATTTCCGCTGACCGGGCCACGCCCGAACGGCGCTCCGAGATCAGTTGCCCCCATTGCGGTCACCGCAAGGTCGAGGAGATGCCGACCGACGCGTGCCAGTTCTTCTATGAATGCGAGGGCTGCCACACCTTGCTGCGCCCGAAGGCAGGTGATTGCTGCGTGTTCTGCTCCTATGGCTCGGTGCCGTGTCCGCCGATTCAGATGGACCGACAGGGCCAAGGCGGTGGCTGCTGCCGCTGATCGGTTGATGGCCCCCGGATAGGTTCTCCAAGGGCGCTTGTTGGCCGCTCGAGCCCAACCCCAGCCTGCGCCACTTGGCGATGGTCCTCGGGTTCACCCCGTATCGCCGCGCCGGGTCTCTCAGGCCCGGTTGAAATTTCCCAGCCCATCGGAACCCAAAGGGACGTCCGGCGTTCCTGCGTGTGGCGCCGTGCCAGTGCGCTTCGAGGAAGGGACCGGCGAATGAGGACCTGGGCACTCCAACTGACAGCGAAGGAATGCGAAGCCGTGGCGGTGCTTGCTCCGCACTCGCGGGTGACGGCTGCGCGCGACGGCTGCAGGACGCGGCTCAAGACGATCGAGCAACTGGAGGCGAGCATCGCGCGCGTCGTCGATGCGAGGGATGGCTGGGTCTTTGCCAAGGACCTGAGGATCTTCGTCGGGTACATCGACCCATCGGTATCGGCCGGCGCGCGCGAGGCCCTGATGCTGCTCCAGATGAGGGTGCAGGCCTTGCCGCCACAGGCGGGAATCCCCAGCCGGCGCCACTCTGCGTTTCGATCGACGTCCACGCCCTACGTCACGCACACCGACGCGCCCGCGGCATGAAGGGCCGGGCTGTCTGCGCCTCACCGACCGCCGGGCGACCCGTCGCGTTTCCGTACCTGGCCGGGTCTCCATCAGGGCCGCCCGGCGCAGGGCGCGACGATGGCGGTCGAGCGCGCGCCGGCATGCACGGCGACCCAAAATAAAGGCCTAAAATCCTAAAAACCTAAAGTGATCTCAACCAAAGGTTGCACAAAATCCCGCGGTCCAAGGGGCCGCTGCCCCCTGGCGGGGTGAGGTTCGGAGAGGGGCGGCGCCCCTCTCCGCCCCACCATCACTGAATCCGGATGTTCCGCGCCCTGATCATGTCCCGCCACTTCGCGTTCTCCGCCGCGAAATACGCCGGCCAGGCATCCGGCGATGTCACCATCGGCAGCACGGCCAGCGTGGCGAGCCGCAGCCGCGTGTCGGCCGCCATCATGGCCGCGCGGGCGAGTTCGTTGGCGCGGCGGATGATTTCCGGCGGCAGTCCGGCGGGGCCTTGCAGGGCGATGTGTTCCTCGACCACGACGCCGGGGAAGCCCTGTTCGGCGAAGGTCGGGATCTCGGGTGCGAGCGGGCTGCGTTCGCGCGACGCGATGCCGAGCGCGCGGAGCGTGCCGCCCTGGATCTGCGGCAGGATGCCGGAGGCCGCCTGGAACACCATCGGCGTCTCGTTGGCGATCACCCCCTGCACGGCCGGCCCGCCGCCGCGATAGCCGACATCGGGAATGGTCAGCCGCGCTTCCTGCAGGAAGAGCTCAGTGGCGAGATGCGTGGAGGACCCGATGCCGGAATTGGCGTAGGTGATGCGGTGGTCGGGCCGGCGCGCCATCTCGACGAATTCCGTGAGGGTGCGGGCCGGGAAGTCCTTGTTCACCACCATGATGATCGGCATGGCGGCGAGCAACCCGATGCCGACCAGGTCGCGTTCATTGTCGTAGGGAAGTTGGTAGAGCCACGGCGCCATCGCATAGGTGCTGACGGTGCTGACCAGCAGCGTGTAGCCATCCGGACGGGCGCGGGCGACCGAGTTGAAGCCGATCGTGCCGTTCGCGCCGGTGCGGTTGTCCACGACGAAGGACTTGCCGCTGTCCTGCGACAGGCGCTGCGCGAAAATGCGCGCGACCGCGTCGGTCGATCCACCGGCGGCCCAGGGCACGACGAGGGTGACGGGGCGGGACGGCCAAGCGTCCTGCTGCTGCGCCGCGGCGGTGCGGGCAAGCCCGGTGGCGGCCGCGAGGCCGAGCGTCGAGCGACGGGTGAACATGGCGTTTGCGCCCTCCCAGGGATCGGCCGGTTCAGGCCGTTGCGGGGGGCTTCTAGACGGTCTGCCGCGGCAGGGGGAAGCGGCGTCTAATCCGCCGCCGCCTGCCGGCGCGGCCGCAGCAGCGACCGCCCGGTCATCGCCGTCGGCTGGGTCACGCCGAGCAATGCCAGCAGCGTCGGCGCGATGTCGGCCAGCCTGCCATCGGCCAGCGTCGCGCCGCCCGGCCCGCCGAGCAGAATCGCCGGCACCGGGTTGGTGGTGTGGGCGGTGTGCGGGCCGCCGGTCGCGGGGTCGCGCATCAACTCGGCATTGCCGTGGTCGGCGGTGACGAACAGTGCACCGCCGGCCGCGCGGATCGCCTGCGCGATGCGGCCGAGGCCGGTGTCCACCGCCTCCACCGCCTTGGTCGCGGCGTCCAGGCTGCCGGTGTGGCCGACCATGTCGGCATTGGCGAAGTTGAGCACGATCAGGTCGTAGGCACCCGAGCCGATCGCCGCGACCGCCTTGTCGGTCAGTTCCGGGGCCGACATCTCCGGCTGCAGGTCATAGGTCGCGACCTTGGGGGAGGCGACGAGGATGCGCTCCTCGCCGATATAGGGCGTCTCCTCCCCGCCGTTCAGGAAGTAGGTGACGTGGGGATACTTTTCGGTCTCCGCCATGCGGAGCTGCTTCAGCCCGGCGGTCGCGGCGACCGAACCGAGGATGTCGGCCATGGATTGGGGCGCGAACAGCGTCGCGAGATGCGCGTTCAACGCCTCGCTGTATTCGGTCATGCCGGCGGCGGCGGCGAAGCGCACGACGCGCTTGCGGGGGAAGCCGGTGAAGGCGGGATCGACCAGCGCGGCGAGGATCTCGCGCACCCGGTCGGCGCGGAAGTTGAAGCACAGCAGGCCGTCGCCGTCCTTCATGCCGGCGTAGTCGCCGATGACGGTGGCGGGGATGAACTCGTCGGTCTTGCGGGCGGCGTGCGCGGCGGCGATGGCGGCCTGGGCGGTGGGCGCATGGGCGCCCTCGGCCAGGACCATCGCGTCATGCGCGGTGACGACGCGCTCCCAGCGGTTGTCGCGGTCCATCGCGAAGTAGCGGCCGATGACGGTGGCGATGGAGACGCCAGGCAGGGCGGCGATGTCGGCCTCGAACTTCGCCATGAAGCCGGGCGCGGCCTTGGGCGCGGTGTCCCGGCCATCGGTCAGCGCATGGATCGCGACCTTGATGCCGGCGGCCGACAGGATGCGCGCGAGTGCCGCCGCATGGTCCTGGTGCGCATGCACCCCGCCCGGCGAGAGCAGCCCCATCAGGTGGCAGGTGCCGCCCGAGGCCTTCAGCGCGGCGATCAGCCCGGTCAGCGCCGGCAACGCGGCGATGGACCCATCGGCGATGGCGCGGCCGATGCGCGGCAGGTCCTGCATCACCACGCGCCCGGCGCCGATGTTGAGGTGCCCGACCTCGGAATTGCCCATCTGCCCGTCCGGCAAGCCGACATCCTCGCCCGAGGTGCGCAGGAAGGCATGCGGGGAACCGGCCCAAAGTGCGTTGAAGGCAGGTGTCTTCGCCTGCAGCACCGCGTTGTCGGCACGGTCCTCGCGCCAGCCCCAGCCGTCCAGGATGACGAGCATGACGGGGCGGGGGCGGCTGGCGGACATTGGCGGGTTCCTCGGCTTCGGCGCCGGATTACCCCCCGGCATGGCCGGGCGGCAAGGCCGGGCCGTCAGCCCGGGATCAGCACCGGCACGCCGAACAGGATGCGATGCCCATGCAGCACCGCCGCCCACAGCAGCACCCCGGCCAATGGCGCGATCCAGCCGATCTCGCCCGCCACGAAGCGGTTCCGCCCCGCCAGGATCGCTCCGAAGGGCAGGATCGAGGTGGCCGCGGCGAAGCCCGGCCAAGCGTCCGGATGGCGCTTCGCCATCTTGGCGTCGATGGACGGCATGCCGGCGACAGCGGTGACCAGGAAGGCGCCGAAGAAGACGATCGCTGCCGTGTCGCCATTGCCGAGGATGTGCAGCGCAGCCCAGGCGCTGAAGGCGCACATCATCGGATGCCGCGTGACCCGCTGGACGCCGCGCGGCCCGCGCGCGACCAGCCCAGCCCCGCCCATCGCTGTCGGGTTGCCGATCAGCGAACAGGCGAAGAGCATGAAGACCGGCAGCATCAACGCGGCGATGACCCAGCGAAGCCAGCCCGGCGCGAACCAGACCGGCATCGTCCCGGAACCCTGCCAGGCCATGACCAGCAGCGCGATGGCGGCGAAGGAGGCCGCCGAGAAGGCCATGGTGAAGCCCGCCTCCCCGATGCGCCCGCGCAGCGCGGTGCCGGAGATGCCGACATGCACACCGATCCACAGCAGCGCAGCGAGAATGAGGAACAGCATGCCGGCATCATCGGCGCGCCGCCGCCACGGCGTCCAGCACCGGCGTCAGCCCCAGGCGCGACCTCGCCCAGCCGCCTGGGACCGGAGAGAGACCCCGCGCAGGGCACCACGGTGCAACCATGAAGGATCGGCGCGACCCCATCGGATCGCGGCCTTGCCGCGATCCGCGAGCGCCAAGCACGACCGCGCCCGGGCGGTCCGTCGCACCCAACGCGGCAGTGCATGGCGCGCAAGCCGAGCCGGAGGATGCCGGCGCCGGCGCCTGAGGCCAAACAAAGCCTCAGGGCCGCCAGGCCCTATGATAGGGATGGTTCTGCCGGATCGCCTGGGCGCGGTAGAGCTGTTCCGCCAGCATCCCGCGCACCAGGAAATGCGGCCAGGTCATCGGGCCGAGCGCGATACGGTGATCCGCCCGCGCCGTGACGGAAGGATCCAGGCCCTCCGCCCCGCCGATCAGAAAGCAAGGTGCGCGGCCGGCTTCCTCCCAGCGCGCCAGCAGCGTGGCGAAGCGCTCGCTGTCGGGCTGTTCGCCGCCGAGGTCGAGCGCCACCGCCACCGCATCCGCCGGCAGGGCAGCAAGCAGTGCCATTCCCTCGCGCCGGCGGATCTCGGCGGCGGAACCGCGCGCCTCGGGGATCTCCGTCACCTCGGGCGGTGGGCGGAGACGCGCGGCGTAGTGCGCATACAGCGCCGCCTCCGGCCCAGCCTTCATCCGCCCGACGGCGAGGATCCTAGCCGGGCGCGGCGTTGGATGCCCCCGGGCTTTCCGGGCCCCACATGCGCTCGATGCGGTAGAGCTCGCGCGCTTCGGGGCGGAACAGGTGGATCACCAGGTCGCCCGCGTCGATCAGCACCCAGTCCGGCGAGGCCTGGATGGCATCGCGCCGCAGGTTCAGCCCGGCTTCGCCAAGCGCCTCGTCCAGATGCGTCGCCATGGCCTGGAGCTGGCGCTCCACCTGGCCGGTGGCGATGATCAGGCGGTCGGCGTAGTCGGCCCGGCCGGTGACGTCGAGCAACACGATGTTCTCAGCCTTGTCGTCCTCGAGGCTCTTGACCGCCGCGGCGACGAGCAACGAGAGGCGGTCGGGCGACAGCTTCTCCCGCTTGCGCGTGCGCGAGGGGCGCGGCGCGGCGGGGGCCTCGGCCGGCTTGGCCTTGGGTGTGGCCTTTGCCTTGGGTGCGGCGGCCTTGGCCTTTGATGCAGCCTTTGCCTTTGGCGCAGCCTTCGCCTTTGGCGCGGCCGCCTTGGGCGTGGCCTTCACCTTCGGCGCGGCGGCCTTGGCCTTGGGCGCAGCCTTCGCCTTTGGCGTGGCCTTGGCACTCGGCTTCACCGCCGCCTTCGCCTTGGGCGCCGCCTTGGCCTTCGTCGCCGGCTTCGGGGCTGCGGATTTCGCCTTCGGCGCAACCTTCGCCTTGGCGGCGCGGGCCTTCGGTTCGGCCTCGGCCTTCGCCTTGGTGGCGCTTGCCTTCGGCTTGGCCGCGGCCTTCGCTTTCGGTGCGGCCTTGGCCTTGGCGGCCGGCTTCGTCTCGGTGGTCTTCGGCGTGCGGGCTATGGCCCCCTCCTCTCGCCCGTGGAACCGCTCGCCCGCGCTCTTCGGATGGCGGTGGCGGATGCGGCGTGCTCCCGCGCCGGAACCAAGCACCAAGCGGCGTGCGGCGCAAAGGATTCTGTCAGCAGCCCGCCCGGCGCCCGCCTGTGATGGCGCAGGACATGCGCCGCGCGACCCGCCAATGCCCGCCGCGTCCAGCCCGGCCGCGGCAGTACCGCGAGCGCCACATGCCGCGCAATCCCGCGCCACCGCTTCCAGCGCGGCAATTGCACGAGGTTGTCCGCGCCGACCACGAAGGCGAAGCGCGAACGACGAAACCGTCGCCGCAGCAATGCCAGCGTATCGGCCGTGTAGCGCGTGCCGAGCAGCCGTTCGAGATCCGTCGCGATGACGCGCCGGCCATCCGCGATGCGCCGCGCCGAGGCCAGCCTTTCGGCCAGCGGCGCCATACCCTTCATCGGCTTCAGCGGATTGCCCGGCGAGACGAGCAGCCACACCTCATCGAGCCGCAGCGCCCGCATGGCCATACGCGCGACGTGCCGATGCCCCGCATGCGCCGGATTGAACGATCCGCCGAGCAGCCCGATGCGCCGCCGGCGCGAATCCCCGAATCGGCCTGGCGTCACCGCGTCCGGACGCTCACGCTGACGGGCTGCGCCACCAGCCCTTCATAGCGCACCGTATAGGTCCGCCCGGCCTCCAGCGGCAGCGTCGGCGAATAGCCGGCGACCGAGAGCAACTGCCCCGCCTCCAGCCGCAGCCCCGCACGCGCGAGGTCCTCGATCAGGAAGGCGACGACGTCGAGCGGATGGCCGAGTGCCGCGGTGCCCGGCGCACGCGCGCGTTCCTGCCCGCGGTCATCGACCATGGTCACCGTCATCGAGGCCAACCGATCGACGAAATCCTGCGTAGGCTCCACCGGGATCGGCGTGCCGACCACGCCGAGCCGTGCGCCGACATTGATGGCGAGCAGGTTCGGCCCGTCGAAGCCGCCGGACAGCACCAGGTCCGGCAATTCGATGTAGGGGATGACGACGTCGATGTGGCGCAGGATCGCCAGCCGGTCCCGGCCGGCCTGGTTGATGCCATCGTCGCGCACACGCACCAGGAAGTCGCTTTCGATCACCGGCACGGCCCCGAAGCGGGCTGGCACCTCGGCGCCGTCGCGCAGGCTGACGCTGCTTTCCATCAGCACGCCGCGCACCGGATGGTTCACGCCGAAGCGCTGCTGCACCGGCGCGCTGGTCAGCCCGACCTTGTAGCCGACCGGCCGGCCCCAGGATTGACGCAGCAACTCGACCAGCTGCGCCTGCGCGCAGAACCCATCCGCCAGCGAGGTCATGCCGGTGAAGGCCGGGGAGGATTGGTTGTCGAGCAGCGCCTCGGCGACGCGCCCGACCGCCTCGGCATCCGGGCAGGCGGCGTGGGCCGCGGCGGGCAGGGCGATCAGGCTCGCGAGCAGCAAGCGGCGCATCGTTCGTTCCTCCGGTGGCCGCCGATGCTACCGGCGGCATGGTCCCGCCGTGAAGGCCAGTTCAGCGGAAGTTCAACACCACGGCGCCGAGACCCTCAATGGACAGCCGCCAGGTCTCGCCGGGACGCGGCGCCATCGGCGCTGGGGCGGCGAGCAGCGCGACCAGTTCCCCGCCGCGCAGTGGGCGGCCCTCCGCGAGCAGGTCGCGAGCCAGCGGGTCGATCAGTGCCTGCGGTGGCGCGGCGATGCCAAGGCGCGGCAGCGCCGCGACGGTGCTGCCATCGACCTGCAGCAGGCCATCCGGTGCGGCATCGGGCAGCGGCATCTCCGGCCCCACCACGCCGAGGCGCAGCCCGAGATTGCCGGCGATGCGCGCCGTCGCATCCGTGCCGCCGGCCAGCGCCGCCAGGTCGAGCAGCGCGAGATAGGGGCTGACCGCGACGGCGCGGCCTTCGCCGTTGACGCGCAGCAGCACGCCGGGTGCGACGGCAGGCCGCGCGCCGAAGCGCGCTTCGAGCGTCGCACCGGAACTTTCGCGCAGCGTCGCGTGCAGCAGCGCGCCGCGCAGCGGCGGCAGGGACTCGGCGGCGAGCGCCACGCCCTCGATATCACCCCAGGGCTGGGCGAGCATGGCCACCAGCCGGTCCTGCGCGCACCGCGTGTCGGCGGGCGTGGTGAGGGTGAAGGGCTGCGGCACGCCGCGTTCCAGCAGCGCGCGGGCGAAGCGCGCGACGGTCGCGATGTCGGGGCAATCGGCGCGAGCCGGGGTGGCGAGGCCGAGCGCGGCGACGCAGGCGAACAGGATGCGCTTCATGGCGGTTCTCCCGCCCGTCATCCTACACGGCGACAATCGGTGCTGCCATGTCAGGGATGCGGTTGCCCCCGCATCGGACCAGGAGCGCAAAGCGCGACCGCGCCCAGACCGACAGCCGCCGCAGGCGCGCCAGTGTGGGGCGCGAAGGCAAGCGGGCCGGATGGCCCGCGCCCGCCGATTGAGGGCGTGAGAAATCTACCTCGTCTGGCCGGTGCCGATCACGTGGTAGCGGTAGGTGCAGAGCTGCTCGAGCCCGACTGGCCCGCGCGCATGCATCCGACCCGTCGCGATGCCGATCTCGGCGCCGAAGCCGAATTCGAAGCCGTCGCAGAACTGCGTGGAGGCATTCCACATGCCGACTGCGGAATCGAGGCCGTCGAGGAATTCGCGTGCCGCTGCCTCATCGTTCGTGACGATCGCCTCGGTGTGCTCCGAGCCATAGCGGCGGATATGCGCGAGCGCATCGGCCACGCCATCGACCACCTTCACGGACAGGATGGCGTCGAGCCATTCGGTGCCGAAATCCTGTTCGCTCGCCGCGGGCAGGCCGGCGACGATGGCCCGCGCGCGATCATCGGCGCGGAAGTCACAGCCGAGCGCGCGCAGGTCATCGATCAGCAACGGCAGCAGCGACGGGGCGATGGCGGCGTCGATCAGCAGCGTCTCCGTCGCGCCGCAAATGCCGGTGCGGCGCATCTTCGCGTTGGCGAGGATGCTGCGCGCCATCGCCGGATCGGCGCCGGCGTGGATGTAGGTGTGGCAGAGCCCCTCGGCATGGGCGAGGACCGGCACGCGCGCTTCTTCCATCACCCGCGTCACCAACCCCTTGCCGCCGCGCGGCACGATCAGGTCGATCAGCCCGGCCGCGCGCAGCATCGCGCCGACGAAGGCGCGGTCGGCGGTGGGGGCGACCTGGATCGCGGACTCGGGCAGTTGCGCGGCGCGCAGCCCATCGACCAGGCAGGCATGGATGGCGGCGGCGGAGCGCGTGCTCTCCGACCCGCCGCGCAGGATCACCGCATCGCCGGATTTCAGGCAGAGTGCCGCGGCATCCGCCGTCACGTTCGGGCGGCTTTCGAAGATCATGCCGATGACGCCGAGTGGCTGCGCGACGCGGCGCATTACAAGGCCATTGGGCCGCGTCCATTCGGTGAGCACGCGGCCGACAGGGTCCGGCAGTGCTGCGACATCCTCGAGGCCCGCGGCCATCGCTTCGATGCGTGACGGCGTCAGCGTCAGCCGGTCGCGGAAGGCCGAGGTCAGGTTCGGCGCGCCCTCGAGGTCCGCCGCATTGGCAGTGAGGATCGCCGGCGCGTTGCGGCGCAGCGCCGCGGCGGCTTCCCGCAGCGCCAGGTCCTTCGCCGGGGTCGGGGCGCGCGCGACGATGGCGGCGGCCTCGCGCGCGGCGCGGGCGACGGTGTCGAGAAGGCGGGCAGCGTCCTGGGGGATGGCGTTCACGATAAGGGTCTCCGGTGGGGAGGCTTATCGCGACGGCGCCGCCGGGGGAAGCGGCGGATTGCGGAACGGTGCGTAACCGATGCCGTGCGGGGGGCGAAACATCACACGGCACAGGGCCCGTGCCTTCACATCACGATGCATGGAGAAACTGCTATGTCGAACAGGACCCTGCGTCTTGCCGGTGCCGCGCTGCTCGGCGCGCTCGCTGCCGGCCCGGTGCTGGCCCAGACCGCTCCCACCCCCGAACCGCGCCGCTACGCGGTGACGATCGGCAGCGGCGAGAACCAGATGGTGATCTATGTGGACTCCATGATGATGCCGCGCACCGCGGGTGGCGCGAGCGGCACCCGCGCCGGCCTCGCCGGCTCCTTCGAGGCGGTGACGATCGGCGTCGGCGAAGGCGCGATGACCGTCTATCGCGATACGAATGGACGCATGGCGATGACGCAGACAGCGTTGATGTCAGCACCCGTCGCGCTCGCCCCGGGCCGCGCCGTCACGATCGGCTCCGGCTCCAGCGAGATGGTCGTCTATGTGCAGGAAGTGCAGATGACGACGCCGGCGCGGCGCTAAGCCGTTCCGGCTGACGGCACGTCGCGGTGCCGCCACCTGGTCATGCCCGCTGCGCTTCGTCGCGCAGCGGGCATCATTCGATGCGGATGCCGCTTTCGCGGACGATCGGCTCCCACTTCGTGCGTTCCGAAGCCCAGGCTTCGGCGAAGGCCGCCGGCGTCGTCGGCATGGGTTCGAGGCCACTGCGGTTCAGCGTCGCCGTCACCTCCGCATCGTCGAGCGCCGTGCGCATCGCGGCGGCGAGGCGCGCTATCACCGGCTCCGGCGTGCCGCGCGGCGCGGCCACCGCATACCAGCCCGGCACGTCGAAGCCGGGCACGCCGCTTTCGGCAACGGTCGGCACCTCCGGCAGCAATCGCGAACGATTGATCGTCGGCACCGCCAGCGCGCGCAGCCGGCCGGCCTGCACATGCGGCAGCACGGACGGCGCGGTGGCGAAGGAGTAGTCGATGCGTCCCGACAGCAGGTCCGTCGCGACCAGCGCGCCGCCGCGATAATGCACGGGCACCGTCTCGATCCCGGCCATCCGGTCGAACAGCACGCCCGCGAGATGCGGGCTGCCGGCAATGCCGCTGGTGCCATAGGACAGCCGGCCCGGCGCCGCCTTCGCCGCCGCGATCAGGTCGGCGGTGCTGCGCCAGGGGCGATCCGCCGGCACCACCAGGATGTTGAACAGGTCGACCGCGATGGACACCGGCACCAGGTCGCGCTGCGGGTCGAAAGACAGGCGCATCACCATTGGGCTGATCACCAGCGCGCCGATCGTGCCGAGCAGCAGCGTATGGCCATCGGCCGGAGCGCGCGCCACCGCCTCGGTCGCGATGTTGCTGCCCGCGCCGGGACGATTCTCGATCACGACGGGTTGACCGAGCAACTCACCCATCTTCGGCGCGAAGCTGCGCGCGGCGATGTCCACCGCGCCGCCCGGCGTGAAGCCCACCAGCATGCGGATCGGACGATTGGGGAAGCCATCCTGCGCGATGGCGGGGCTCGCGACCGTGAGTGCGCCGGCAGCCAGCAGGCCGCGTCGAGTGATGCGTTCGATCATGGATATTCGTCCCGGTCGATGATGTCGTTGTGCGGAGTGTCGCATGGTGGTGAATCGCCACAAGTCATCATTCGCCGAACGCATGGCGGTGATAACCATGGTGCGTTGGGATGGTCGCGTTACCGTCCCATCTCCTTTGGCGAAGTGGTGGTCAGGAAGCTTCCGACACCACGACACACCAAAGGACGACAGATCATGAATGCCATCGTCACCCGCATCGCCGCCGCTGCCGTGTTCGGCCTCGCCGTGTCGCAGGCTGCCATCGCGGCGCCGACGACCATCACCGCGCAGGCCTATGTCGGCGGCAGCGGCGAGAATGAATCGGTTGCCTATGCCGGCGCGGTCCCGCAGGGCACGCCGCTTGCGCCTGCGACCATCAGCGGCACGGGCGAGAACATCTCGGTCGAGCTGCCGCGCCCCGTGCTGCCCGCGCAGTCGGGCTACGTCGCGGTGGTCGAGGGCACCGGCGAGAACCAGTCGGTGCGCTACCTGCCCGTCGCGCCGCGCGGCTGATGTGGTGCGGGGGAGGGCAGTGTCCTCCCTCGCTCCGCGCTACAGCAGGACGAGGTCATCCCGGTGGATGATCTCGTCACGCCCGCGCCAGCCGAGGAGCGATTCCAGTTCCTCGCTGCGATGCCCCGCGATCAACCGGGCCGCTTCCGCATCATAGGCCGACAGGCCGCGGGCAAGTTCATGTCCCGCTTCATCGCGCACGCTGATCGGATCGCCGCGCGTGAAGTCGCCTTCCACGGCGCGCACGCCAGCCGGCAGCAGCGATGAACCGCGCCGCAACGCGCGCGCAGCACCCGCATCGACGCGAAGCACACCCAGCGGCGCGAGGCTGCCCGCGATCCAGCGCTTGCGCGCGGTGCGCCCCTCCGGCGCTGCCAGGAACCAGGTGCAGCGCGCTCCATCCACCAAAGCCGCCAGCGGATTGTCGCGCTGGCCGAGCGCGATCGCCATCGCGCAACCCGCGCCGGTCGCGATGCGCGCGGCGATCAGCTTCGTGCGCATCCCGCCGGAGGAATAACCCGGCGGCGGTTCGCCACCCATCGCCATGATCTCATTCGTGATGCGATCGACGGCGGGAATATGCGCGGCAGCCGGGTCCTTGCGCGGATCGGCGGTGTAGAGGCCGTCGATGTCCGACAGCAGCACCAGCGCATCGGCGCTGATCATTTCCGCGACACGCGCGGCGAGGCGGTCATTGTCGCCGAAGCGGATCTCCGCCGTGGCGACCGTGTCGTTCTCGTTGATCACCGGCACGCAGCCCAGCGACAGCAGCGTCGAGATCGTCGCGCGGGCATTGAGGTAGCGGCGGCGGTCCTCGGAATCCTCGAGCGTCAGCAGAAGTTGCGCGGCATTCATGCCGTGCGCGGACAGCGCTTCCTGCCAGGCACCGGCGAGGCGGATCTGTCCGACCGCGGCGGCGGCCTGCTTTTCCTCAAGCCGCAGGGTGCGGCGCGTCAGCCCCAGCGCGCGGCGGGCCAGCGCGATGGCGCCTGAGGACACCAGCACCACCTCCGCGCCCCCGGCGCGCAAGGCCGCGACATCCGCCGCGACCGAGGCGAGCCAGGTGGCGCGCGGAACGGCCGTCTTCTCCTCCACGACGAGGGCGGAGCCGATCTTGATGACGATGCGACGGGCGCTGGCGAGGGAGGGAAGCTTGGTGTCCATGCGATAACGATGACGAAAGGCGGCGTAGCCTTAATGCATTCCGACCCGCGGCGGAACCGGGGGAGGCGCCTTTCCCTCGCATCCGGATGGCAGAAATGCCCCCCATCAAAGTCGGGAGTCCTGTCTGCCTTCTGGCGGCCCGTTGGTGTCCCATCACATGGTCGCAAACCCCAAGGAGGACAGCCGACATGAAGCGTTTCATCATCGAACGGGAACTGCCGGGCGTCGGAGGCTTCGACGCCGGTCAGCTCAAGCAGGCCGCCGCGACGTCCAACGACGCCCTGGCGCAGCTTCAGGGCAAGGTGCAGTGGGTCGAATCCTTCGTCGCCGACAACAAGACCTTTTGCGTCTACCTCGCCGAGGATCAGGCCCTGGTGCAGGAGCACGCCCGCATCAGCGGCTTCCCGGCCAACAAGGTCACCGAGGTCCGCGGCGTCATCAGCCCCATGACGGCGGCGGCCTGAGCGAGCCCCGCGCGCGCCGGATTGCCTGGGCGCGCGCGGGACGCTGGAGGGTGCAAGGCCATGATCGACAGCATCGACGCTTCGCTCGGCCACTTCTGCTGGGTCGACCTGGCGGCGACGGACGCCGCCGCGGCCGCCGGCTTCTACCGCAGCGCCTTCGGATGGACGGCCCGAGAGGAACACGCCGGCGGCGGCACGGTCATCCGGTTCCGGCATGGGGGAGGGGATGTCGGGTCGGCCTACCAGCTGCGGCAGCAGCATCTCGCGGCCGGGGTGCCGTCGCATTGGACGCCCTATCTCCGTGTCGCAGCGCTGGAGGCGGCGATCGGGCGCATCACCGCGTGCGGCGGGCGGGTGATCGTGCCACCCTTGGCGGCCTCGGGCCGGGTGCGGATCGCACTGGTCCAGGACGTGGTCGGTGCGCTTGTCGGTCTGTGGCAGCAGGACGCGACGCGCGAGGAGAGGCAGGCTGATGTCCCGGCGTGACAAGGCACCCGCGGAGGACCGCCGAGCCAAGGATGCGGCGGTGATCGACGTCACCGTGGTGCTGACCGAAGGCAGCTTCGCCTCGACCGCGGTCGCCCCGATCGAGGTTCTGCATTCCGCCGGACTGCTGTGGAACACGCTCCGCGGGGATGCACCCGAGCAACGCTTCAACGTCCGCGTCGCCTCGCTCGATGGCCTGCCCGTGCAAAGCGCCTGCGTCGTCGGCCTGGTGCCGCAATACGCGCTCGAGGACATTGCCCGGCAGGATATCGTGATCGTCGCGGCGAGCGGGCTCGACCTCGACGGCCAGATGCGGCGCCATGCGCCGCTGCTGCCCTGGCTGCGTGCGCGCCATGCCGAGGGTGCGATCATCGCGAGCATCTGCAGCGGCGCCGCCTTCCTTGCCGAGGCGGGGCTGCTCGATGGGCGGCGTGCCACCACGCATTGGGCGATGGCGGAGATCCTACGGCAGCGATACCCCGCCGTGCGCTGGGAGCCCGACAGTTTCGTGACCGAGGACGGGCGGGTGCTGTGCAGCGGCGGTGTCTATGCCGCGATCGACCTTTCGCTTCACCTCGTCGAGATGTTTTGTGGCCGTGAGGTAGCCGTCCGCTGCGCCAAGGCGCTGCTCGTCGGCATGCCGCGCGCGCGGCAATCGGGCTACGCGGTGCTGACCCTCGCGCGGCCGCACGATGACGCGCGCATCCGTGAGGCCGAGGAATGGCTGCAGGCGCGCTTCGACTCCGATGTCTCTCTCGATGCGATGGCCAGCGATCTCGGCATGGCCGCGCGAACCTTCATCCGGCGCTTCAAGGCGGCGACGGGCCGGCAGCCGCTCGCCTACCTGCAGGCGCTCCGCGTCGAGGCCGCGAAGCAGATGCTCGAGCAGGGGGCAAACTCGGTCCAGGCCGTGTGCGACCGCATCGGCTACGAGGACATCGCCTTCTTCCGCACGGTATTCCGTCGCCACACGGGCATGACCCCCGCCGAGTACCGCAAGGCTTTCGCCGGCTTCAACCTTCCGCGACGCCGAATTGAAGGCGCGTCCCACGGCTGAGCCGAGCGAGCAGATTTCATCCCGATCCGGCTGCCGCGCCCGCCAAGGAGGCTCTAGGGTGAGATCCAGGGGGTGGCGCCATGCCGGCGAGCATCTCCGTCACCCATAAGGAGGATGCCATGGCCGATCTGGTGATCATCGCCTACCCCGACGTCGCGACGGCGGAGGCAGCGCGTGCGAAGCTGATGGAGCTTCAGAAGGAATACCTGATCGAGCTCGGCGATGCCGTGGTCGCCGAACGCCAGGCGGATGGTGCGGTGAAGCTGCACCAGCTGATCAACACCACGGCAGCGGGTGCCGCCGGCGGCGCGATGTGGGGGACGCTGATCGGGTTGCTGTTCCTCAACCCGTTGCTCGGCGCGGCGGCCGGGGCAGGGGCTGGGGCGCTCAGCGGCTACCTCACCGATGTCGGGATCGACGACAAGTTCCTCAAGGAAGCCGCCCAGGCACTGACGCCCGGCCAGGCGGCGCTGTGCGTGCTGGTGCGCAAGGTGACGGCGGACAAGGTGCTGCCGGCGATGGCGCATTTCGGTGGCACCGTGCTGCGCACCAACCTGACGAGCGAGCAGGAGACGAAGCTGCGCGAGGCGCTACGCGCAGGCTGAGAGTTCCATGTCCCGATGGCGGCGCGCGCGTTCGCAGCGCGTCAGCCGCCGTCATGCCTGATGATCCCGGCCCCATGCATCGGGCCGGGAACAGCGTCAGAGCGCGGCGTCGGCCTCGGCCTGATTGCGCGTGTGGATGGTGTCGGCGAGCGCGCGCAGGGCTTCGGGCACGCCGTCGCCGGTCGCGCCGCTGATCACCAGCACGGGGCGGCCGCAGGCGCGTTCCAGCGCCTTGATGCGGGAGGCGCGGCCCTGCGGCGTCATCGCATCGGCCTTGTTCAGCGCGACGATCTCCGGCTTGTCGGTCAGGCCGTGACCATATCCCGCCAGTTCGGCGCGGATGGTGCGGTAGGCGCCGGCCGGATCGGCCTGCGTGCCATCGATCAGGTGCAGCAGCACGGCGCAGCGTTCGACATGGCCGAGGAAGCGGTCGCCGAGTCCCGCACCTTCATGCGCGCCCTCGATCAGGCCGGGGATGTCGGCGAGGACGAATTCCTCGGTCGCGTTCAGCCGCACCACGCCGAGCTGCGGATGCAGGGTGGTGAAGGGGTAGTCGGCGATCTTTGGCTTCGCCGCGGAAACCGCCGCGAGGAAGGTGGACTTGCCCGCATTGGGTAGCCCGACCAGGCCGGCATCGGCGATCAGCTTCAGGCGCAGCCAGAGCCAACGCTCCTCGCCAGGCCAGCCCTTGTCGGCGCGGCGCGGGGCGCGGTTGGTGCTGGTCTTGTAGTTGGCATTGCCGAAGCCGCCATCGCCGCCGCGCGCCACGACCACCCGTTTGCCCGGGGCATCGAGGTCGGCGATCAGCGTTTCCTTGTCCTCGGCGAGGATCTGCGTGCCGACCGGCACTTTCAGGATGACTTCGTCCGAGCCCGCGCCGGTGCGGTCGGCGCCCGCACCGTTGCCGCCCTTTCGGGATTTGAAATGCTGCGTGTAGCGATAGTCGATCAGCGTGTTGAGGCCTTCGACCGCCTCGGCGATCACGTCGCCGCCCTTGCCGCCGTTGCCGCCATCGGGGCCGCCGAACTCGATGAATTTCTCGCGCCGGAAGGCGACGACGCCGTCGCCGCCGTCGCCGGCCTTCACCCAAACCTTGGCTTCATCGAGGAATTTCATGGTGCCTGGCGCTCTGCAAACGAAAACGGGGGCCCTGAGGCCCCCGCCAACGCGCGACGCGGATGCGTGCGGTTATTCGGCGGCCTGGGCGGCCGGCACGACCGTCACGTGCACGCGGCCTTCGGCGCGGCGCACGAACTGGACGCGGCCATCGACGCTGGCGTGCAGCGAGTGCGTGCGGCCGGCGTAGACGTTCTCACCGGGGATCATCTTCGTGCCGCGCTGGGTCACGATGACGGAGCCGGCATTCACGGTCTGGCCGCCGAACAGCTTCACGCCGAGGCGCTTGCCGGCGGAGTCGCGACCGTTGCGGGACGAGCCGCCTGCCTTTTTGTGAGCCATTTGTGTGCTCCTTACGCCGCGGTGATGGCGGCGATCTTCAGCACCGTCTGGTGCTGGCGATGGCCGTTCTTGCGCCGGCTGTTCTGGCGGCGGCGCTTCTTGAAGATCAGGACCTTGTCGCCGCGCGACTGCTCGACAACCGTCGCGGTCACGGACGCGCCCGGCACGGTCGGCGCGCCGACGGACAGGCCGCCCTCGCCGCCCACCAGGAGCACGTCATGGAAGGTCACGGTCGAGCCGGGTTCGGCCTCGAGCCTCTCGACGGTAAGCACGGCGTCGGGGGTGACGCGGTACTGCTTGCCGCCGGTGCGGATCACTGCATAGGTCATGGGTCGCCCCGGGACTCTTTCAAACTGCGTGTGGTTTCTGGGTGTCGGCCCAAAAACGACCGTCGGCGGCACCGAGGCGCCGCCGTGGGAGGGGGCCTATAGCGCTGGGCGGGGTCCGCCGTCAACGGCTTGGGGGCGTTGCGCGGCGCGAGGGAGACGACTATACGGCGGGACCCCTCGACCGGGGAACCTTATGCCGGCTTCGGCCGGCGCGCGGAGAGGTGCCGGAGTGGTCGAACGGGTCGGTCTCGAAAACCGAAGTACGGGCAACTGTACCGTGGGTTCGAATCCCACCCTCTCCGCCATCATTAACTCAATGATTAGAAAGCATATCTGGCATTTCCGCGATCTTGGCAGAGGGCTGGCACGTGGCCGCCATTTGCCCGGGGGTGCGGTGGTCTCGGGGAGGCTGCGGTTCAAAGCGATCCGGACGAGTCGGAGGTGACCACGAAGCTTGCCTCCGCCACCTTCAGGCCATTTGACCGCCGGATAGTACGGGCCGCCGAGTAGAGCATGCCGCTCTGGCGCATCGCCGAACTCGGCATCCTAGTCATAGGGCGATAGTCGAACGTCCTTCTGCTGAGCGGCCCAAGCCGTGCCTGGGTGATCCGCTCAGGCCGGTCCCGTATGACCGGATATGTCCAGCAGCGGGGACGGGCGCGGAGGGCGCTGCAACTCGCCGTGCCGAATGCTCCGGACCCTTGCGATCCACCATTGGCAAGGCCGCGCTCCGATCTTTGAACACCACACCGGCGCGGGTGCATGACACGTGAGAATACGTCAGTGACGCTGCCTTGTTGTGGCAGTGACGCCGCTCAAGATCAAAGAGATCAGTAGCGTCGGCATGCGATCGCATCGCAGCCGGGAGATCGGGATGGTTGAACTCCGCGACGTCTTCTCCGAGCACCGCGCGATGCGCGACAGGCGTGGTGAAGTCGAGTTGAGTCTCGCTGACTACTTGGATGCGTGTCGCCAGGATCCCCAATGCTACGCGAGCCCGACCGAGCGGATGCTGCGGGCCATCGGCGAGCCCGAGCTCGTTGATACGGCGCGCGATCCGCGTCTCGCTCGCATTTTCATGAACCGCACCATTCGCGTCTATCCCGCCTTTGCCGAATTCTTCGGCATGGAGGAGACGATCGAGCGGATTGTCGGCTTCTTCCGCCACGCCGCGCAGGGCCTCGAGGAACGCAAGCAGATCCTCTACCTCCTGGGGCCCGTCGGTGGCGGCAAATCCTCGCTCGGCGAGCGCCTGAAGAGCCTGATGGAGCGGGAACCGATCTACGTTCTCAAGGCGGGACCGGATCTCAGCCCGGTATTCGAGACCCCACTCGGCCTGTTCGACCCGGAGCGAATGGGACCGATCCTGGAACAGCAATACCGCATCCCCACCCGATATCTGAGCGGCGTCGCCAGCCCGTGGGCGCTCAAGCGGCTGGAAGAGTTCGATGGCGACCTGAGCCGCTTCCGGGTCGCGAAGGTCTACCCATCGCGCCTGCGCCAGATCGCGGTCACCAAGACCGAGCCCGGCGATGAGAACAACCAGGACATTTCCGCCCTGGTCGGCAAGGTCGATATCCGCAGGCTCGAGACCTTCAGCCAGAGCGATCCCGACGCCTACAGCTTCTCCGGTGGGCTGAACCGGGCCAATCAGGGCATCCTTGAATTCGTTGAGATGTTCAAGGCGCCCATCAAGGTCCTGCATCCCCTTCTGACAGCCACGCAGGAGGGCAGCTATGTCGGCACCGAGAACATCGGCGCCATCCCCTTCCAAGGCATCATCCTGGCCCACTCGAACGAGGCTGAGTGGCAGGGCTTCCGGAACAACCGGACCAACGAAGCGTTCCTCGACCGCGTCAGCGTGGTGAAGGTGCCGTATTGCCTGCGCGTCACGGAAGAAATCCAGATCTACGAGAAGCTGATCCGCGGTTCCGCCCTGGCCGAGGCACCCTGCGCGCCGCACGCGCTGGAGATGCTGGCCCGCTTCGCGGTGCTGTCGCGGCTCAAGCCCCACGAGAACTCGCCGCCCTTCACCAAGATGCGCGTCTATGACGGGGAAAATCTGCGCGAGACCGACCCGAATGTGCGGACCCTGCAGGAATACTGCGACGCGGCCGGCGTGGATGAGGGGATGGACGGGATCTCCACGCGCTTTGCCTTCAAGGTGCTATCCGCCACCTTCAATCATGACCCGACCGAGATTTCGGCCGATCCGGTCCACATGATGTATGTCCTGGAACAGTCGATCAGGCGCGAGCAGTTCCCACAGGAAACGGAGGCGACTTACCTCGCTACCGTCAAGTCCGAACTGGCTTCCCGCTATGCCGAGTTCATCGGCAACGAGATCCAGAAGGCCTATCTCGAGAGCTATCACGACTACGGTCAGAACCTGTTCGACCGTTACCTCGACTATGCGGATGCATGGATGGAGGGTCAGGACTTCAAGGATCCCGACACCCGCCAGATGATGAACCGCGAACTGCTCAACGCCGAGCTGACCAAGATCGAGAAGCCGGCCGGCATCGCCAATCCCAAGGACTTCCGCAACGAGGTGGTCAAGTTCGCCCTGAGAACCCGGGCGAGCAGCGGGGGGCGGAATCCATCCTGGACGTCCTACGAGAAGATCCGCGACGTGATCGAGAAGCGCATGTTCAGCCAGGTGGAGGATCTGCTGCCGGTAATCAGCTTCGGCTCGAAGAAGGATGGCGAGACCGAGAAGAAGCACAGCGAGTTCGTGGCACGCATGGTCGCCCGCGGTTATACCGAACGCCAGGTGCGACGACTGGTCGAATGGTATATGCGGGTCAAGCAGTCGGCCTGAGTCGCGCGGGGTACAACCGCTTGGACATCATCGATCGACGCGCCAATCCACACGGCAAGAACCTCGAGAACCGGCAGCGCGTCCTCGCCCGCGCCCGCGCTGCCCTAAGGCAGGCGGTGCGCGAAGCGGTTGACCGGGGCACCTTGCGCGAAATCGGTCATGGCCAGGTCGTGACCATCCCGGCAGATCCGCTGCACGAGCCTTCCTTTCACACTGTCTTCACCGGTGGCGCGCGCCAACTGGTGCTTCCGGGCAATCGCGAGTTCTCGGTGGGCGATCGGCTCGCGCGGCCATCGAGGGGCGGTGGAACGGGCGGCGGCACCGGCGCTTCCGAAGGCGGCGCTGCGGAGGATAGGTTCCGTTTCGTGCTGACCCGGGAGGAGTTCCTGGACCTGTTCTTCGACGATCTGGAATTGCCCGACCTGGTGAAGCGTCAGATCGTCGAGATGGAGAACCTGGCGCCGACCCGCGCTGGCATCAGCGTTGCCGGGATGCCGTCACAGCTCGACCTCTCGCGCACGATGCGCCAATCCATGTCGCGCCGGGTCGGCCTGCGCCGGCCGAAGCCGGAGGACGTCCGCAAGCTGGAGGTCGACATCGAGGAGCTCGAGGCGAGCGGAGAGGATCACGGGCGGCTCGAGATCATGCGGGCGGAACTGGCGCTCGCGCTGCGCCGGCTCGCGCGGATTCCGTGGATCGACCCCGTGGATCTGCGCTACCGGCGCTTTGCTCTGGTGCCTCGGCCCTCTGCGCGGGCTGTGATGTTCTGTCTGATGGATGTGTCCGGCTCCATGACCGAGGAGATGAAGGACCTCGCCAAGCGCTTCTTTCTCTTGCTCCGAATCTTCCTCGAGCGACGCTACCGCAAGGTCGAGCTGGTCTTCATCCGCCACACGGACATGGCCGACGAGGTGGACGAGAAGACGTTCTTCACGGACCCGCGGACTGGCGGCACGGTCGTCTCCAGTGCGCTTGCGGAGCTCATTCGAATCCAGCGCGAGCGCTACCCCGCTGACTCCTGGAACATCTACGCAGCGCAGGCCTCGGATGGCGACAACCTCGGCGGCGACACGGTGAGAGCGGTCAGCATGCTGGAGGCGGATATCCTGCCGATCGTGCAGTATTTTGCCTATATCGAGATCGCGCCCCCAGGATCGGCGAGGGCGGTAAACTCGGACCTCTGGCAGGGCTACGAGGCAGTCGCGGAACACGCACCCAGTCTCGCGCTGCGCCGCGTGAGCGAGCGCCGCGACATCTTCCCGGTCTTCCGCGATCTGTTCGCGAAACGCATGTTGGCCAGTTGAAAATCCGAAGCCGATCCCAGTGAGGAGGGACCGCCCATGTCCTCCCGGCTCCTGTTCGACGACGCGCACTGGAATTTCCAGACGCTTCAGCGGTGCTACGATGCGGTCGAGCAGATCGCCACCGAGGAACTCGGCCTGGAGGTCTTTCCGAACCGCATCGAGGTGATCACGGCCGAGCAGATGCTCGACATCTATACGGCCCATGGAATGCCGCTGACATATCGCCACTGGTCCTATGGCAAGCGCTTTCTGCAACATGAGACGAGCTATCGGCGCGGTTGGACGAGCCTCGCCTATGAGGTGGTGATCAACTCCAATCCCTGCATCAGCTACCTGATGGAGGGAAACAGCGCGACCATGCAGACACTGGTCATCGCGCATGCCGCCTTTGGCCACAACCACTTCTTCCGCAACAACCATCTGTTTCAGCAATGGACGGAGCCGTCGTCGATACTCGACTACCTGGAGTTCGCACGCGGCTACGTTGGTCGGTGTGAGGATCAGCATGGGCCGGCGGCGGTGGAGCGGATTCTTGATGCGGCGCATGCGCTTTCGCGTCACGGGGTGCACCGCCACGCCGGAAGCCGCCCGCTCAACCTGAAGGCAGAGGAACAGAGGGAACGCGAGCGCCGCGAGCATGACGCGCGCGAGTTCAATGATCTGTGGCGAACCGTGCCGCGCACCCGGACGGCGCGCGACAGCGATGCGTCCGCGGAGCGGCGGCGCCGGCTCGGGCTGCCCGAGGAGAATCTGCTCTACTTCGTTGAGAAGCTGTCGCCACGCCTCAAGCCATGGGAGCGGGAGATTGTTCGCATCGTGCGGCTCATTGCGCAGTACTTTTACCCGCAACCGCAGGTGAAGCTGATGAATGAGGGATGCGCAAGCTGGGTGCATGCGCGCATCATGACGCGGCTGCACGAAGCGGGCCGGATCAATGATTCAGCCTTCATGGAGGCGCTTCATTCCACGAGCAATGTCATGATGCAGCCGGCCTTCGATGAACCAGGCGGCGCAGACTTCAACCCATACGCCCTGGGCTACGCCATCATGAGTGATATTGAACGCATCTGCACGGCGCCCACTGACGAAGACAGGCGCTGGTTCGCGGATATCGCCGGCAATGGTGACCCGCTCGGTTCCCTGCGCCATGCATGGGCGAACTTTCGCGACGAAAGTTTCATCCTTCAGTTCCTGTCGCCCGCCGTCATGCGGCAGTTCCGCATGTTCCGGCTTCTGGATGACGTGAGCGATCCCATGCTGAAGGTCGATGCGATCCACGACCAGGCTGGCTATCGGGAGATTCGTCGTACCTTGGCGCGGCACTACGACCCTGGCGAAACCGATGCCGATCTGCAGATCGTGGATCTTGATCTGGAGGGAGATCGCGAGCTGCGGGTGGAACATCGCACGCGCCCTGGGCGGCTCCTCCATCAAGCCGATGCCGAGGCAACCCTGCGTCACCTCGCGCTACTCTGGGGCTACGGCGTGAAGCTTCAGGAGGTTGACGGCAATACGGGTGCAGTTCTTGCCACTCACCGTGGCAATCCGCCGACGAGCTGACCGGTTCCGCCCCTGGCGCAGGAAGCCGCCAGGAGCCCGCCTGATCAAGGGTCTCGGCGGTGACCTCACCGCGGCGCAGTCAGTGAACTACGCCACCGGTCCGGGTTGATGGCGGCAACGCCAGGCTTGGCAATCAGACGCCCGGCGTGCGCGGCGAGATCCATCACGATCTTCAGCAGGCGCGCATCCGGCCGCGCCGCGATATGCTGTATCGATCCGACAAGCGAGACAGCGGCGATGACGATCCCGTGGTCATCCCGAACCGGTGCCGCCAGTGCGTTCACGCCCAGCAGCACCTCCTCCGGCGCGACGGCATAGCCCTCGGCCCGAACACGCGCGATCTCCGCCCTCAACGCCTCCGCGCCCGTGATGGTATGCGCCGTGAAGGCCGGCAGCGGCGATGCCAGCAGACGATCCAGCAGACCGGCGCCGCCATAGGCCACAAAGACCTTTCCCTGAGCGGAGGCGTGCAACGCCAGGCTGCTGCCGACCCGAACGCCGATATCGACGGCCTGCGTGCCGGACATGGTGGCGAGCACGAAGGCGCCCTGCGGCGTCGGCGTGCTGAGCACGACGGCCAGGCCCGACGCGTCACGCGCCTCGCGCAAGGCCGGCTGAATGGCTGTGGCTAGATCCTGGCCGCCAGGCGCCATGCGGGCCAGGAGGAACACCCTGGATCCCAGGCGGAAGCGGCTGGAGACCGGATCCTGCACCAGATAGCCGCGTTCGAGCAGCGTATGCAGGTGGCGGAAGGCGGCGCTTTTCGCGATGCCAACCGCGGCGGCGACCTGCGTGACCCCGATCGGTTCCTCGGCGAAGGCCACGACCTCCAGCACAGCCAGCACCGTATCGGCCGCCTGGACGCCCGTCGTCAGCCTCGGTTTCGATCCCTGCATCGCTTCGTCCAATACCCGACTGTTCGCCAGTGAAGAACAACAGCACGCGCCGGCCTGGTGTCAAGGCTCCGGTCAAACTGTACCGAGAGGCCATTATTCATCTGATAATTAATAAGAAAGATGGCCGGCCTGCCACTCGTCACCGATATGATGCTTGACACGGCGAGGCGCGTGAAGTTCTCTATACGGGAACGATGTTCGCGTAGGAGGAACGTCAATTGCAGCAAGCAAATCTCGGGTCCGTGCCTGCGCTTGCTCCCGCGGTGGCGCCCGTGCGGGGCCTCCCGGCATGACCGTCGCGCTCGACATCGCGATCGGCGCGCTGCGGCTGAAGAACCCGGTCATCGCCGCGCCGGCCGAACACATGGTGGATGCCGAAGGCGTGCGTGCGGCGATCCGTGCCGGCGCCGGTGCCGTCGTCATCAAGTCCACCAATGAATCGGACGCCGCGAAGGATCAGCTCCAGCGCGCGGAATACGTCGCGCTGGATGAACGCTGGCAGCCCGTGCCGTGGGGCGCGCAGGCGCCGCGTTCCGTCACCCTCGCGACGCGTTCGGGCCTGTCGCCGCAGCCCTTTGACGCCTGGCTGGAATCCGCGGTCGCCTTGGACCGTGAGGCGCGGGCCAGCGACACGCTGCTGGTGCCGAGCCTCATCCTCGGTGCGATGGATCCGGCGCTCGCCATGGCGCGGCGCGTCGAGCAGGCGGGGCTCCGCGTGCTCGAATTCAATATCGGCACGCCCTATGCCAGCCAGGCCGCCAAGGGCGCCGTCGCGACCGAGCTTTCCCCCGCGCGAGTGGCCGAGATCGTCGGCCAGCTTCGCGCCACGGTCTCGCTACCGGTCTGGATCAAGATCACCGGGCAGAGCGAGCGCGTTCCCGAGCTGGCCGAGGCGGCCTTCGGGGCGGGCGCGCAATCGGTCGTCATGGCGGGCCGGCTGCTCGGCATGGTGCCGGATCTCGACACGCTGGCACCGATGCTCGGCACGAGCCTTGGCATCGGCGGCTTCTGGAACCTGCCGCTGACCTGCCATTGGCTGGCGCTGTCCCGCGCACGGCTTGGTCCGGACGCGTCGCTCATCGGCATCAACGGCGCGCAGGACGGGCTGGATGTGGCGCGCATGATGCTCGTGGGCGCGTCAGGTGTGGGCATTGCCTCCAACGTCATGCTGCGCGGCTTTGGCGTATTGACCGACGCGGTGGCGCAACTCGCTGGCTACCTGGAACGCAAAGGTCTGACGGCCGAACAGATCGTCGGCCGCGCCGCGGACGTGCGGCGCAGCTTCGCTGACATGCCGCTGCGCACCGATCATTGGCGCGCATTCATCCCGCCGACGGGCGGGCAAGACACGAAGGAACGCTGAAGTCATGCCGGAAAGGACTCCTCCTATCCCCACGCTTTCTCGCCGCGGGGCGTTCGCCGCGGGTGTGCTGCTTGCCGCACCTGCCCTGCTGCGCGCCCGCCCAGCCGGCGCCGTCGAGGGTTGGCCCGATCGCCCGCTGCGTCTCGTTGTCGGCTTTGGGCCAGGCGGCGCGGGGGATCTCACGGCCCGGCTGATCAGCCCCAAGCTCGCGGAATCGCTTGGCCGTCCTGTCGTCGTCGAGAACCGGCCGGGCGCGGGCAGCATCGTTGCGGCGGAGTCGGTCGCCCGCGCGCAGCCGGACGGCCACACATGGCTGCTCGCCACCAACACCACCGCGACGGCACCGGCGCTCTACAACCGCCTGCCCTTCGACCCGATGGCGGATTTCGAGCTGGTTTCGCGCGTTTCCTTCTTCGACCATGTCATCGCCGTCACGCCGAACTTGCCGGTGCAGAAACTGTCTGACCTGCCGGCCTATGCGCGGGCCAATCGGGGCAAGCTCAACATCGGCTCGATCAGCGTCGGCAACGCGACGAACCTGGGCGCGGAGCTGCTGCGCAGCATGCTCGGTCTGCAGGATGCGACGCTCGTCACCTATCGCAGCACGCCCGAATTGCTGAACGCCACCGCGACGGGGGAGGTGCAGGTGGCTTCCGAGATCCTGCCGCCGGCCCTGCCTCAGATTACCGGCGGGCGCATCCGCGCCATCGCGATCGCAGCACCCGAACGCTTCGCCCGTCTGCCCGATGTCCCGACATCCGCCGAGAGCGGGTTGCCGGGCTACATCGTGCGGTCCTGGAACGGCATCGCACTGCCGGCGCGCACGCCGCGCTCCATCGTGGACAGGCTCAATGCGGAACTGAACCGCATTCTCGGCCTGCCCGATGTCCGCGACAGGCTGCTCGACATGGGCGTCAGCCCGAGCCCGACGACGCCCGAGGCGTTCCGCGCCTTCTTCGTCGAGGAAGCCGCACGCTGGTCCCGTGTGATCGCGGACGCCGGGATCGAGAAGCAATAGGCAACCACTGGAACAATCGGCGTAGAGGAGGAGGAAGCATGACCAAGCAAGACGGGCGCGCGACGCCCTGGCCCGTGCAGCCCGCAATGCGCCGCCGCGCGGTATTGGTCGCGGGCGCAAGCCTGCTCGCCACGCCGGCGCTGGCGCAACAGGCGTGGCCATCGCGGCCGATCCGCTGGATCGTGGGCTTTGCGCCGGGCGGCGTGGGCGACCTGACCACCCGCCTGGTCGCGGCGAAGCTGGGCGCGGCGCTCGGCCAGACGGTCGTGGTGGAGAACCGTCCCAGTGCGGGCGGCATCGTCGCGGCGGAAACCGTGGCGCGCGCCGCACCGGATGGCTACACGCTGCTGCTGCTGACCACCACCGATTCCACGGCCGCCGCGACCTATCAGCGCTTGCCCTACGACATCATGCGCGACCTGGAATTCGTCGGTCAGATGTCCTTCTTCGACCATGTGTTGGTCACCGGCGCCAATTCACCCTACCGCACCTTGGGCGACGTGGTTGCCGCGGCGCGGGCGCGCCCGGGCAGCATCAATCTCGGCTCCATCGCGGTGGGCAATGCGCAGCATCTGGGCGCCGAACTGTTCCGCAGCATGACGGGCACCGAGATGGTCACCGTTCCCTATCGGAGCACGCCGGACCTGCTGAACGCCACCTCGACCGGCGACGTGCAGCTGGCCTCCGAGATCCTCGCGCCGGTGCTGCCGCAGGCGACGGGCGGGCGGCTGCGGGTGCTCGCCGTCGCCGCTCCGCAGCGCTTCTCCGGCATGCCGGATGTGCCGACGGCAGAGGAAGCCGGCGTGCCGGGCTATGTCGTGCGATCCTGGAACGGCATCGCCGTGCCCGCCCGCACGCCGAGGCCGATCGTGGATCGGCTGAATGCCGAGCTGATGCGCGCCGTGGCCCTCCCCGAGATCCGCCAGAAGATGCTGGAACTGGGCGTGCTTCCGGCGGAGGGCAGCACGCCCGAGAACTTCCGTGCCTATGTCGCGCAAGAGAATGCGCGCTGGGCGCAGGTGGTCGCGCAGGCAGGCATACCGCGGCAGTAGGCCGCGGTACTGGATGAGGATCGATTGCCATGTATGACGCTTCCGACCCGCGTGCCGCCCTGGCCGGTGCCCCCACAACCCGTGCGGCTGCGACCGAGTTCGCCGGCGCCGAGATTGCTCGCTTCTATGAGGAACCGCCGCAGGAAAGCGGACCGGCGGGCGACACCTGGTATGTGCGCGGCCAGAATTTCCTGGTCGCCTATACGCGCGCCAAGCCGGGGGCGGTGTTGTCGCGCGGCGCGCAGGCGGACGAATACGTGGTCCTCCTGCAGGATCCCGGAACCTCGGTGGTGATCGAGGCCGGCGAACAACGGGAGGACGTGCCCGGCTATTCCCTCGCGGTGGTGCCGCCTGGCGCGAGCCGCGTCACCGTGCCGGCGGGCGGCGAGGTGGTTCGCATCTTCAGTACCCAATCGGACGATCTGGCCGCGAAATGCAGCAACGCCACCTCCTACGCGAAGCCGCATCCGAACCTGCCGCCCTTCGCCCCCTGGCCGGCGCCGCGCGGCGGATACCGCGTCCGCGCCTACAGCCTGGACGTGCCGCCGGAACCGGGTCGCTTCGGTCGGATCTTCCGCTGCAGCACGCTGATGGTGAACCTCATCGACCCCTATGAGGGGCCGCGCGACGTCACCAGGCTCTCGCCGCATCACCACGACGATTTCGAGCAGGGCTCGCTGGCGCTGAGCGGCGCCTTCGTCCACCACCTGCGCTGGCCCTGGACGGTGGATATGACGCAGTGGCGCGAGGACCTCGCAGCGCATTGCGCCTCACCTTCGGTCTGCGTGATCCCGCCGCCGTCCATCCATACCAGCCGCGGCGTGGATGCGGGCGTGAACCAGCTGATCGACATCTTCTCTCCGCCACGCATCGACTTCTCGGAGAAACCGGGCTGGGTGCTGAACGCGAATGACTATCCGATGCCCGGCCAGGGCTGAGCACCGTTCCGTTTCCATACTTCATCGGAGGACTCCGCATGTCCGCCACCGCTGACGACCTCGATGCCCGCATCGACCGCATCCTGGTCGGTGCCATCGACCCGCATGTGCATTCCGGCCCGTCCATCGCGCCACGCGCCATCGATCATCTCGAACTGGCACGCGCCTACGAGAAGGCCGGCTTCGCCGCGGTGATCACCAAGGATCACGACTACAGCGGCGTGATGACGGCGGCGCTCATCGCGCGCCACAATCCCGATCTTCGCACGAAGGTGTATTCCAGCCTGGTGCTGAACAACGTGGTGGGCGGCATGAATCCTTACGCCGTCGAGCACCACGCGGCGATGGGCGGCAAGATCGTCTTCATGCCGACCCTGGCCGCGGAGAACCATCTGCGCTGGGAGAAGTCCTCCAACTGGAGCCATCCGGCCTCGACGCAGAAGATGCGGCCCGCCGCGCCGGTCCCTGTTCTGGATGCGAATGGCAAGGTCCGCGACGACGTGAAGGAGGTGCTGGACATCGTCGCCCGCACCGGCATGGCGCTGGCCAGCGGGCATATCCATGTCAGCGAAACCTGGCTGGTCTTCGAGGAAGCGCAGCGTCGTGGCGTGAAGCGCCTCGTCTTCACGCATCCCGAGGAGATCGTCGGCGCGAGCCTCAACGATGTGCGCGGCATCGCGGCGATGGGCGCCTTCGTCGAGCATTCGCTCTGCATGTTCATCGAGGGATCGAAGTTCAAGGTCTGTGAGGAGGAGGCGCTGCGCGGCCAGATCGACGCCGCCGGGATCGGCCAGACGATCCTCGCCTCGGATCTCGGCCAGACCGGGACGCTGACGCCGCTTGAGGGCATGCGGCGCGGGGTCCGGCTCTGTCTCGACCTCGGCTATGGCGAGGCGGACATCCATCGCATGGTGTCGAGCAACGCTGCGCGGGCTTTCGAGCTCGAGGCGGAGGTGGCGGCGGCGACCGCCGGCTGATCCGGTCGCGGCGAATCAGGCGCCCTCGCTTGCTCCTTGCGGCATCCCGGCCAGGACGTCGAACACGCGTGCGCCGACCCCTGCCGGCATCGGCGCCAACCAGGGCGATGCCCGCAACGTCGCCTCGGCATCCGCCCGTCCGCGCGCCCAGCGCGCTTCCATCACGCGCCGGCTGAACGCGTAATCCTTGGCGTGGCCCTGGCCTTCGCGCGGACGGTCCACCAATCCGACGATGTCCATGGTGGTGACGCAGCCGAAGGCGTAGAGGAACTGCGCTTCCGGCGTGGCGCGCAGCGGTTTCGGCAGCTTTTCCCAAAGCTCGTTGATGTTGTGCCGCACGTCGTGGATCTGCCGCAGTTCATCGGTGACCATGCGGGTGCGGCTGGAGAAGCGGATGTCCTTCTGCCTCTCCCAGGTCTCGCCGAGGGTGGCAGGCACCGGGCCCCCCGCGGGGAACAGGTCCACCTGAAACACCAAGCGGCTGCGCCGCGGCACGCTGGTCAGCACGTGCTGCAGCGGCGTGTTGGAGACGAGCCCGCCATCCCAATAGTGTTCGCCCCCGATCTCGACTGCCGGGAAGCCCGGGGGCAGGGCGCTGCTTGCCATCACATGCTCGGGCCGGATGGTGATCTCCGCATTGTCGAAATAGGCGAAGTCGCCGCTGCGCACGTTCACCGCACCGACGCTGAAGCGGGTCTCGCGGGCATTGATGCGATCGAAATCCACCAGGGATTCCAGCGTCCCCTTCAAGGCGCCGGTGTCATAGACACTGGCCGGCATCTGGCCGAACAATCATTCGGCCGGTGGCCGCGGGGCGAAGAAGCCGGGCTGGCCATACAGCATCGCGGCGGTGGCGGCGGCCAGCCGGTCGTCGCCCCAGCCGGCGCCCGACGCGCCGTCGAACAGGCCGCACCAGGACGTCGCCGGCGCGGTGACCCGCTCCCAGAATTGCCGCAGCCGCGCGACGCGCTGGTCCGGCGCATTGCCGGCGATGATCGCGGCATTCACCGCCCCGATGGAGATGCCCGCAATCCAGTCCGGCAGGTATTCGGATGCCGAGAGCGCCTCATAGACGCCCGCCTGGTAGCTGCCGAGCGCGCCGCCGCCCTGCAGGACGAGCGCGACCTTCTTGTCGTAGGAGGAAGGCCGGGCCGATGCCGTCGCGGTGCTCATGGGCGAAATCTCCATCTGGCCGGGCGCGCGCATCGGTGCCGTCTCGCTGGCGCCGTCCTGGCGGCAATCCCGGCGCCGCTCCTTCAATCGTCCCCGGCACGGCTTCCGCCCATCGGGGCGCCGCCCTGGGCTGCGGTGCCTTCGCGTTCCATCGTCGCCTCGGCCTCCAGGCTTCCCATGTCTCGGCCGACCGAGGCCATTGCGAGGATCGTCCCGTCGCGACGATAGCGCAGCACGGCGTTGTGCGCGGCCACGTCGCCTTCCACCTCGATCGCATCCCAGCGCGCGGCGTGGCCGACATAGTTGATCGCGCTGTCGTAGTGCTGGCTCCAGAAGAACGGCGGCGCCGTGAAGCGCGCCCGCCCGGGGACGAGCATGTTCAGCGCGGCGACCTGGCCCTGCCGCTGCGCGACCACCCAGTGTTCGATGCGGATCCGCTCACCCGTGCGGGCATCCGGCCATCGGGCGATGTCGCCGGCGGCGAAGATGCCCGGCGCGCTGGTCTCCAGATGGTCGTCCACCAGCACGCCGTGATCCACCGCCAGCCCGGCGCGCTCGGCGAGTTCGGTGCGCGGCCGGACGCCGGTGCCGAGGACCACGAGATCGGCGGCGAGGCTCGCACCGCCCGTCAGGCGAACCCGCCCCGGCTCGATGGCCGCCACGCCGTCCTCCAGATGGAAGACGACGCCGTGCTCCTCGTGAAGGCGGCGCACCATCTCGCCGAGTTGCGGCCCGAGGATGCGTTCGAGCGGCTGTCGTTCGGGTGCGATGACATGCACGTCGAGACCGCGCGCCCTGAGCGCGGCTGCCACCTCAAGGCCGATGAAGCCCGCCCCGACCAGCACCGCGTGCCGCGCGGCCTTCGCGGCCTTCACCAAGGCGCGGCTGTCGCGCAGGGAGCGCAGGGTGTGCACCTGTGGCCCATCGGCGCCGGGGATCGGTGGCCGGATGGGCTCTGCGCCTGTGGCGAGCAGCAGCCGGTCGAACGGAACCTCGGAGCCACCGTCGAGCAGCACGCGCCGGCCGGCGACATCGATCTTCTCCACGGCCGCATTCAGGCGCAGGTCGATCGCGTGCTCCGCGTAGAAGCCGTCCGGACGCAGGGGGATCCATTCCTCCGGCGCCGTCCCGGCCAGGTAATCCTTCGAGAGGTTCGGTCGGTCGTATGGCGCGGCATCGTCCGCGCTGAGCATGGTGAGACCGCCCGCATAGCCCTCGCGCCGCAGTCGTTCGGCCGCGGCGAAACCGGCGGCGCCACCGCCGACGATGACGATGCGTCCGGGCGCCGCCCCGGATGCACGCCGCGCGGCCGGCTGCAGCTTCTCACGCACGAAGGCCCTGCCGTCGCGCTGTTCCACGCGCCAGCAGGCGATGGGGTCGAAGGCCGGTGCCCACACCGCCTCGCCGCTGCGTAGGCTGAAGCAGGCATGGTGCCACGGGCAGCGCAGCGTCTCGCCGACCACGAGGCCCTCAGCGAGCGGCCCGCCGTAATGCGTGCAATGGGCGCCGACCGCGAAGACCTCGGCGCCGCGGCGGATCAGGAGCACGGCCTCCTCCCCGACATGCCCGGTGAGCATGCCGTCCTCGGGCAGGTCGGCCAGGGCGACGCCTTGCGCCAGGTCCGGGCCGGTGGGTGCCGTCTGCTCTCCGCCCATGGGGGCCTCCTTCATGCCGTCGAACGCCACTGCGGGGCAGGGCGCGGCCTCGGGGCTGGCGTCGCTGATCCGCGTGCCTCACCCGTGCATCGGCTTTGATGCACCACCTTCCGAATATGTTCCGGGATATGCCCGGGAACAGGTACGGGCATCGCGGCATCCAATGCATGGCCAACGAAGGCCGGCTACGACATCAGGAGAATTGGCATGGATGCCCTCGCCACGACGATCGAGACCACGACCGACGCCCGCCCGTCACGCCGCGAGGCCGAGGCCGCGGTGCGGACCCTGATCCGCTGGGCCGGTGACGATCCGGGCCGCGAGGGGCTGGCCGACACCCCCGACCGCGTCCTGCGCGCCTATGCCGAATGGTTCGGTGGCTATGAGGAGGACCCGGTCGCCCTGCTGGAGCGGACCTTCAGCGAGAGCGCCGGCTATGACGACATCGTGCTGCTGCGCGGCATCCGCTTCGTGTCCCATTGCGAACACCACATGGCGCCGGTGACCGGGCGGGCGCATGTCGCCTACCTGCCTGGCGCCCGTGTCGTGGGCATCTCGAAGCTGGTCCGCATCGTCGAACTCTATGCGCGGCGCCTGCAGATCCAGGAACGGATGACGGCCCAGATCGCCGACGCCATAGAGACGACCTTGCGGCCGCGCGGCGTCGCCGTGGCGATCGAGGCTACCCATGGCTGCATGGTGACCCGCGGCGTCCACAGGCCCGGCACGGCGATGGTCACGAGCCGTATGCTCGGCGCGTTTCGCGACCATGCCGGGACGCGGGCCGAATTCCTCGCCGCGATCGGGCTTGGGCGGCAGGGACAGGAAGGCGCGGCCGGGAACCTTTTCGGCTGACGGGCATCGAATGGTACGGCATGCGAGGAGCGAGCCGATGCGAGGACAACAACAGCAGCCTCCGGACGGCGCCGGGGCCGATTTGCCGGAAAGCGAGTTGGTCAGCCGCGCCCGCCGCGGCGACCCGGCGGCGTTCCGCGAAATCATCCGGCGCAACAACCGCCATCTGTTCCGGGCCGCGCGCAGCGTGCTGCGCGACGATGCGGAGGCCGAGGACGCGGTGCAGGAAGCCTATCTGCGCGCCTTCCAGGCGCTGGGCGGCTTCCGGGGAGATGCCAGTCTCTCGACCTGGCTGACGTGCATCGCGCGCAATGAGGCGCTCGGGCGCCTGCGCCGCCGGCGGAGCACGACTGGCCTGGAGGCGATCGAGGCGGCGCAGCAGCGCCAGGGAGCATCCATAGTCATGTTTCCGACGGTGCAGGGAGGCGACCCCGAAGGTGCCGCCGCGCGGCGCGAGATCCGGCGGTTGCTGGAGGAGGCGATCGACGACCTGCCGGACGTATTCCGGCCCGTGCTCGTCGCCCGGGATGTCGATGGACTGAATGTCGAGGAGACGGCGGAGATCCTCGGGATCCGGCCGGAGACGGTCAGGACGCGGCTGCACCGCGCGCGGCGGATGCTCCGCGCGGCGTTGGATCAGCGGCTCGGCGACACGCTGCGCCACGCCTTCCCCTTCGACGGGGCACGCTGCGACCGGATGACGGCGGCGGTCCTGGCACAACTCGGCCTCGGCCCGCCGCCGCCATAGAGTTTATCGATCCGGCTGGCGCGGCGCGTGGGAATGCGCCGTCCGGCGCATTCTCGAACAGGCTCTCAGCGCAGACGGTCCTGCGCGCGCTGGATGCCGGCGTTGGCGCATTCCTCGTCGATCTGCCCGCTGGGTGCGCCACCAACGCCGACGGCGCCGATCACCTCATCGCCCGCGCGCACAGGCACGCCGCCGCCGAGCAGCAGCACGCCCGGCAGGTCCACCAGGTTCCGCGCGCCGGGATTGTCGATCGTCGCCTGCTGCAGCGCCGAGGTCGGGCTGCGCATGGAGGCGGAGGTGAAGGCCTTGCGCACGCTCGATTCCACCGTATGCGGCCCGGCGCGGTCGGCGCGCAGGCTCGCGCGCACGATGCCGGCACGGTCCACCACCGTCGCCGTGACGTTCATGTTGCGCGCGGCGCAGGCCTCGACGGCGCCGAGCGCGATCGCCTGCGCTGCGGCGAGCGAGATGTTGCGTTCCTGCAGGACCTGCGCCTGGGCGGCGCCGGTGCCGATCAGCAGGGCTGCGGCGGCGAGGGTGGTGCGAAGCGTCATGGCCGGTCTCTCCATTGCTGCGGCAAGGCTGCCGCGCCGGGCCGGACCATGCCGAAGCGCCCCGGCGCGCGGTATCGCGACCGCCACGGGCCATCCTCCGTAGCGCTACGGAGGCGCCTGCCCGCCGAGCAGCACCAGCCGCGCCATCTCCGCCACCGAGGCAGTGCCGAGCTTGGCGGCGATGTTCGCCCGATGCGTCTCCACCGTGCGCGGCGAAAGGTCGAGCGCGCGCGCGATCTCCTTCGTCGCATGGCCGAGGCCGACCAGGTGCAGGATCTCCGCCTCGCGCGCCGTCAGCCGGGCGAGCAGCGTGCGCGCCTCGGCCCGCTCGGCGTCACGCGCGCGGGTGGTGTCGAGCCGCGTGAAGGCGGCGCGCACCGCTTCGATCAGCGCCTCCTCATCCACCGGCTTGGTCAGGAAATCCACCGCGCCGGCCTTGAAGGCGCGGCGGCAGGCCTCCAACCCGCCATGGCCGGTGAGCAGGATGACCGGCCAGTCGCAGCCCTGCGCGAGCAGCCGTTCCTGCAACTGCAGCCCGGACATCACCGGCATCCGCAGGTCCAGCACCAGGCAGCCCGGTGGCGCGCTGGGCAGGCGGGCGAGGAAGGCGCCCGGATCGGCGTGTTCCTCCACCGTCATGCCGACGGTGCGCAGCAGCAGCGCCAGCGCGCCGCGCACCGCCGCGTCGTCATCCACCAGATGCACCACCGGCTGCGTCATGCTGGCGCGCCCGCGAGCCGCACCACGAAGCGCGCGCCGCCGCCCGGCGCGGCGGCCGCCTCGATGCTGCCACCCATGCGCTCGACGAGCGTTCGGCAGAGCGGCAGGCCGAGGCCCATGCCGCCCGGCTTGGTGGTGAAGAAGGTCTCGAAGAGGCGATCACGGATCGCCGGCGGCAGGCCCGGGCCGGTGTCCTCGACCGCGATCTCGGCGCCGCCGCCGGGCAAGGGCCGGGCGGCGAGGCCGACGCGGCGCGGCACGCCGGCAGGATTCTCCTCCATCGCATCAGCAGCGTTGCGAAGAAGGTTGTGCACCACCTGTTCCGCCTGCACCGGTTCGACCAGGGCGATGGGGGAAGGTTCGGGCAGGTCCAGCGCGACCTCGACGCCGCGCGCCTGCATGTCGCGCGCGTTCAGCGCCGCGACGCCGCGCAGGATGGCATTGATCTTGATGGGGCGCGGCGGTGGCAGGTCGTTCGCCGCCCAGTCGCGCAGTCGCGCGAGGATGTCACCGGCGCGGCGCGCCTGCGCGACATTGGCCTCCAGCGCGCCAAGCAGGGTCGCGGCATCGCCCGCGGCCCCGCGGCGCGCGAGGTGCAGCGCCGCCTGGCTCTGGCTGAGCAGCGCGGTCAGCGGCTGGGTGAGTTCATGCGCGATGCCCGACGCCATCTCCCCCAGCGCATTGACGCGCCCGGCATGGGCGAGGCGCGCCGCCTGCTCGCCGAGCTCGGCGCGGCCGCGCGCTTCCCGCGCCGCCCTGCGGGACCGCGCCAGACCAAGGCCAAGCGCCGCGACCACCGCCGCCGCCGCGCCGAAACCCGCGACCAGCCCCCAGGGCACGAGCGCCAGCAGCGACGGCCGGCGTTCGAGGCGCAGCAGCATGGGCTGGCTGGCGCTGCCGATGGGCGCGGCGAAGGCGAGGGTGACGGCGAGTGGCTGGCCCGGCGGGTCACCCCTGCGCGCGAGCAGCGGCGTGCCGTCCGGCAGGGTAAGCGACAGGCTTGCGCCCGATGCAGCCTCGCCCGTCGCGGCTTCGGCTTCCAGCAGCCGCGCGGCGTCGATCTCGACGGCCAGGGCGCGCGTCGCGAGCCCTTCGCCAACCCGTTTGGCGAGCAGGTAGCGCCCTGGCCCCTGGGGCAATGGCACGGGCATGGCGTCGGTGGCGACAGCCGCTGCTCGGACGGCGTCCGCGGCGCAGGCGCCGTCCGGCGCGCAGTCCTCGCGCGTGGTGAAGGCAAGCGCGGGCGCCTGGCCCGGTGGCAGCGCGACGGCATCCACGGCGAGGATGCGCGGATAGAAGCGCAGGATGCCGTCCGCGACCTGCCGCAGGGCCTCGGCCGTGCCGGGCAGGCCGGCGGCCAGGGCGGAGATGGCGGTCAGATGCGCATCATGCTGGTCGGCGCGCTGCGCGAGCAGGCGTTGCAGGTCGCGCCCTTCCTCCTGCAACCGGGTTTCGGCCTCGGTATGGCGCAGCGCGGTAGCGCCGGCTGCGAAGCCGAGCGTCGCCAGTGCCCAGAGCAGCACCGCGGCGGGCGCGCCTGCCGTCATCGAACCGAACCTCTCGTCTGCTGGCGCCCTCGGCCTGGCGAATTGGGGCGTAGGGTCCGCAGCAGGGCAATACGCACGGCATTCATGGTTCGCGACCCCTCCCTGATCGCCGCTATAGGATGGATCGAGGCGACGTCCCAATGGCATCGGGGGGCGCGGGCTGTGCGGTGGCTGGCTGGCCACCGGCCCCGAAGGGCCGCAGGATCAGCCCTCCGGCGCCGCCGGCATGGTCGCGGCCATGCACGGGCGCGGCCATCCTGCCGACGGACCGATGCATGACCGCACCACCCCTGCCGCCGAGCCTCTACGCCGCCACCGCGCGCCCCGCGCCGATCACGCCTCCGCTCGACGGCGATGCCCAGGCCGATGTTCTGGTGATCGGTGCCGGCTTCACCGGCCTGTCCACCGCGCTGCATCTCGCCGAGGCCGGTGCGCGGGTGATCGTGCTCGAGGCTGCGGAGCCGGGCTGGGGTGCCTCCGGCCGCAATGGCGGCCAGGTGAATCCCGGCCTGAAGCCCGACCCGGATGAGGTGGAGCGCGATTTCGGCCCCGATCTCGGCGGCCGCATGGTGCGCTTTGCCTGGGGTGCGCCGGAGACGACCTTCGGCCTGATCCGCCGTTGGCAGATCGAATGCGACGCGCGCCAGGGCGGCACGCTCCGCGCTGCCTACCAGCCGCGCCACGCGGATGGCGTCAGGCGGTCCGCCGAACAAGGCATGCGGCGCGAAATGCCGGTGACGCTGCTGGAAGGCGATGCGGCGCGGGAGGCAACGGGGCATGACCGCTATCTCGCCATCATGCTGGATGCGAGCGGCGGTGACGTGCAGCCGCTCGACTATGCGCGCGGCCTGGCCGGCGCGGCGCAGCGCGCCGGGGCGGTCATTCATGGTGGCACGCGCATCACGGGGCTGGCACGGGATGCCGGCACCTGGCGCGCGACGACGCCGACCGGCACCGTACGGGCCGACAAGGTCGTGCTCGGCACCAATGGCTACACGGACGATCTCTGGCCGGGGCTGCGGCGATCCGTGGTGCCGGTGTTCAGCTCGATCGCCGCGACCGCGCCGCTGGCGCCCGATATCGTCGCCGGCATCATGCCGCATCGCGGCTCGCTCTACGAAAGCGGCCACATCACGGTCTATCTGCGCGTCGATCAGGCTGGCCGGTTGCTGATCGGCGGGCGTGGGCCGCAGCGGCCGATCGGCGACCATGGCCCGGTGCAGTACCTGATCCGTTATGCCGAACGCCTCTGGCCGCGTCTGCGCGGCGCGGCATGGACACATGGCTGGAACGGCCAGCTCGCCATGACCAAGGACCACTACCCGCATATCCATGAGGCCGCGCCGGGCCTCTATGCCTGCCTCGGCTACAATGGCCGCGGCGTGGCGCTGTCCACGGCGATGGGTGGGGAGATCGCGAGGCTCGCCACCGGCACGCCGGCGCGCGACATCGCCATGCCGGTCACGCCGATCCGCCCCATCGCCTTCCACGGCTTCTGGCGCCTGGGCGTGATGGCGAAAGTGATGAAAGGGCGCATCCGCGACCGCTTCGGGCTGTAGCGGCCGCCGGCTTGCCCGCCCGCGCCTTCCGACGCAGGCTGCCGCCCGCAACGCCGCGCCAGGCGCGCCGCGCGCAGGAGGAAACGCATGGAACTCAAAGGCGCCGTCGCCCTGGTGACGGGCGGCAATGGCGGGCTTGGGCAGCGCATCTGTCACGCCCTAGCGCGCGAAGGTGCGAACATCGCCGTCATGTATGCCGCGAGCCGCGACCAGGCCGAGACGGTCGCCCGTGACCTGGCCTCGACCCATGGCGTGCAGGCCGCGGCCTTCGCCTGCGACATCACCGACGCTGGCGCTGTCGGCCGGCTGGTGGCCGATGTCACGACCCGCTTCGGCCGGCTCGACATCCTCGTGAACGATGCCGCCTTCAACAAGGCGATCCCGTTTCCCGACCTCGATTCCCTGACCGAGGATGTCTGGGAGAAGATCATGGCCGTGAACCTGACCGGCCCGATGCGTCTGACCAAGGCGGTCGCGCCGGTGATGAAAGCGCAGGGGCGGGGTCGGATCGTGAACATCGCCTCGGTCGCGGGGTTGACGCCCACCGGGTCGTCCATCGCCTATGCCGTGTCCAAGGCCGGGCTGATCCACCTGACGCGTTGCATGGCCGTCGCGCTGGCGCCGGAGGTGCTGGTGAACTGCGTCGCCCCGGGCCTGCTCGAAGGGACACGTGCCACCGCCAATCTGCGACCCGAGCAGGTCGAGCGTGCCGCCGCCACCGCCCTGCTGGGCGTGCCGGCGGACAAGGACGATTGCGCGGACTTGGTCGTGACCATGTGCCGGACCGGCACGATGACGGGCCAGACCGTGGTCATCGACGCCGGCCGCGTCTTCCATTGAAGGCGGCGGCGACCACCGCCCCCCGCCCGGCGCATGCCAGACCCGGGCCGGGCGGGCCTTTCCCGTTCCGCCGCCCTGGGCGAGATGTTTCTCCATGACCGCGCCCGGACAGACGATTCAGCGCCTGGATGGGCGCAGCAAGGCCAATCTCTTCCTCCTCGCCACCTGCCAGGCGCTGGGGCAGGCCTGCAATACGATGATGTTCGCGGCCACCGCGCTGTCGATCGTCACCTTCTACCCGAACCGCGATCTCGCCACGTTGCCGGTCACGCTGCAGCACCTCGGCGTCATGCTCTCGGTGTTTCCCGCGGCGATCCTGATGCAGCGGCGTGGCAGGCGGCTCGGCTTCCGCCTGGGGTCGAGCTTCGGCATGGCGGGCGCGACGGTGATCGGCACCGGATTGTACCTTGCGAGCTTCTGGATCATGTGCCTGGGCGGGCTGATCCTGGGCTATTCGGTCGCGTGCCTGCACCAGTACCGCTTCGCGGCTGTCGAACTGGTGCCCGGCGCCTGGCGCGCCAAGGCGATCTCCTGGGTGACGGCAGGTGGCGTGGCCGCCAGCGTGATCGGGCCGGGCCTGGTGCGGCTGACCCACGACCAGATGATGCCGGTCTACCTCGCCACCTACGCGACCATGTTCGTCGTGCATGCGATTGTCTTCGTGGTCGTGTCCTTCATCCGTTTCCCCACGGTGCCGCTTGGGACGCCCGGCGTGGGCGGCGCCGCGCCGGTCGCCCCTGCGCCGCCGCGCCCGCTGTTGCGCATCGCTGCGCAGCCGCGCTTCATCGCCGCGGTGATCGCAGGCATGGTCGCCTTCGGCGTCATGTCCTTCCTGATGAGCGCATCGCCGCTCGCCATCGTCGCCTGCGGGCTTCCGCATACCGAGGCGCATTGGGTCATCTTCATGCACGTCATGGGGATGTTCCTGCCGGCTTTCTTTACCGGCCACCTGATCACGCGCTACGGCACCACCCCGGTGATGCTCTGCGGCATCGCGCTGTTCGTGGTCGGTGTCACGGCGGGGCTCGGCGGCGTCGACGCGTGGAACTTCCGCATCGCCCTGACGCTGAACGGCATCGGGTGGAACTTCCTGTTCGTCGGCGCGACCACGCTGGTCACCACCTGCTACCGCCCTAATGAACGCGGTAAGGTGCAGGCCATGAACGACTTCCTGGTCTTCGGCACGACGGCGAGCGCGTCCTTCCTCGCCGGCTTCCTGCAGGAACGGCTCGGGTGGTTCCCGCTGAACTGGTTCTCGCTGGTGCTGCTGGCGGTGGCGCTGGCCGCCGTTGCCTGGCTCTGGGCGCAGGACCGGCGGCAGGCGGTGGTCGCCGCCTGAACCGGGGCTATCGTGCGAAGGCCCGCGCCGCCAGCGCGGCGGCGTGGTCATGGCCCATGCGGGCATAGGTGAGGGGATGCGCCTTGGCCGGGTCCTGCTCTGCCTCGACCACCAGCCAGCCGGCATAGCCGCCCTTCGCCAGCGCGCCGAACACGGCGGCGAAATCCACCGCGCCGTCGCCGGGGACGGTGAAGACGCCCTCCAGCACCGCGACCAGGAATGGGAGGTCGCGCCGGAGCGCATCCGCCATCGCCACCGCGCGCACATCCTTGCAATGCACATGGGCGATGCGCGCGGCGTGGCGATGCGCCGCGCGGACCGGGTCGCCGCCGGCATAGGTCAGGTGCCCGGTGTCGAGCAGCAGCGCCACGTCCCGCGTCTGCGCCATCAGCCGGTCGATCTCGGCCTCGGCCTGGATCACCGTGCCCATGTGGTGGTGGTAGGCGAGGCGCAGGCCGCGCGCTTCCATGCGCCGTGCCATCTCATCCATGCGCGGCGCCAGCACCGCCCAATCGGCATCCGACAGCACCGGGCGGTGCGACAACGGTGTGGTGCGCTCGCCATGGATGGCACGCGAGACCTCGGCGAAGACGCAGGCGGTGCAGCCCATCGCCTGCAACAAAGCGAGGTGCGGTTCGGCCGCCGCCATCTCCGCATCCACGTCGCGTTCCAGCAGCCGCGAGCCATACCAGCCCGAGGCCAACGCCAGCCCGTGGCGTGCCAGGATCGGCCCCAGCGTCGCGGCGTCGCGCGGGAACTTGTTGCCGAGTTCCACACCAGCGAAACCGGCCTGCTTCGCTTCCGACAGGCAGGTTTCGAGCGGCGTCTCCGCGCCGAGCTCGGGCATGTCGTCGTTGGTCCAGGTCAGCGGATTGATGGCGAGGCGGATGGACATGTCAGGCTCCGAGGTGCTGGCGCGCGCGGTTCGTCTCGTATTCAGCGCGGGCACGCTTTTGGGCGTCATCGCGCGGGGCGGCGGTGACCGGCACATCCCACCAGGCGCCGCCTTCGGCCGTGGAGGTCTGCGGGTCGGTCGCCACCACCAGCACGGTGGTGCGCTTCGCACGCAGGGCGCCGGGCAGGGCGGCTTCCAACCCCGCGATGCCCGCCACCGCGACGGCATCGGCGCCAAGGCTTGCGGCATGCGCAGCGAAATCGACCGGCGGCGCGGCATCCGCCAGCAGGTTGTTGAAAGGCGCACCGCCAGTGCCGCGCTGCAGCCGGTTGATGCAGCCGAAGCCGCGGTTGTCGAGCAGCACGATGGTCAGCTTCGCCCCCAGCGCCACCGAGGTCGCGATCTCGCTGTTCATCATCAGGTAGGAGCCGTCGCCGACCAGCACCACGACCTCCCGCTTCGGCACGGCGAGCTTGGCGCCGAGGCCGCCCGCGATCTCGTAGCCCATGCAGGAGAAACCGTATTCGAGGTGGTAGGACGCCGCATCCGTCGCGCGCCACAGCTTGTGCAATTCCCCCGGCAATCCGCCCGCGGCGCAGACCACCACGCCGTCGCGCGGCATGGCGCGGTTCACCGCGCCGAGCACCTGCGCGTCCGTCGGCAGCGCGCCGGCCTTGGGTGCTGCGGTGATGCGATCGACCGCGTCGTTCCAGCGCGCGGTGGCGGTGCTGGCACGCCGTGTCCAGGCTTCGGGCGCCGTCCAGCCTTCCAAGGCAGCGTCCAGCGCGGCCAGCCCGCGCCCGGCATCCGCGACCAGCGGCAGCGCGTCGTGCTTCGCGGCATCGAAGCCCGCGACGTTCAGCCCGATCAGCCGCGCCTGCCCGAACAGCGCGCGCGATCCGGTGGTGAAGTCTTGCAGGCGCGTGCCGATCGCGAGCACCAGATCCGCCTTGGCCGCCAGCTCATTCGCTGCCGCCGAGCCGGTCACGCCGATCGCGCCGGTGTTGCGTGCGTGGTCCCAGGGCAGGGACCCCTTGCCGGCCTGGGTCTCGGCGACGGGGATGCCATGCGCCTCAGCGAAACGCGCCAGGGCCGCTTCCGCGCCGGCGTACTTCACCCCACCGCCGGCGATGATCAGCGGGCGTTTCGCGCGGCCGATCGCCTCCGCGGCATCGGCAAGGTCGCGCGTGTCGGGTTCCGGGGCGCGCGGCCGGTGCAGGCGGGGGCGGAAGAAGTCCTCCGGCCAGTCGATCGCCTCCGCCTGCACATCCTGCGGGAAGGCGATGGTCGCTGGGCCGCATTCCGTCGGGTCGGTCAGCACGCGCAGCGCGGTGGGCAGGCTCGCGAGCAATTGCTCCGGCCGAGTGATCCGGTCGAAGAAGCGCGAGACCGGACGGAAGCAGTCATTGGCGCTGATCGTCGGATCGCCGAAATCCTCGACCTGCTGCAACACCGGGTCGGGCCGCCGGTCGGCGAAGACGTCGCCGGGCAGGAACAGCACCGGCAGCCGGTTCACATGCGCGACCGCCGCGGCCGTGACCATGTTGGTGGCACCCGGCCCGACCGAACTGGTGCAGGCCATCATCCGCCGCCGCGCATGCGCCTTGGCATAGGCGACCGCGGCATGGGCCATCGCCTGCTCATTATGCGCGCGGAAGGTCGGCAGGCGCTTGCCCGCCGCCTGCAAGGCCGGGCCGAGTCCCGCCACGTTGCCGTGGCCGAAGATGGCGAAGACGCCGCCGAACAGGGGCAAGCGCCTGCCGTCGATCTCCGTCTCCTGCGCCGCCAGGAATCGGACAGTCGCCTCGGCCGCGGTGAGGCGGATGGTCGCCATGACGTTTCCCCCGAGGATTTGACGGCGCAGCAGTGTTACGGATGGATGGTGGGGGCCACAAGCGGGCCCTCGAGGAAACGCCATGCTCACCTTCGCGCAATTCGGTGCCGGCCGGATCGGGGCCATCCACGCCGCCAACCTGGCTGCCAGCGGCCGGGCGCGCCTGGCCCATGTGGTCGACGTGCATGAGGCGGCCGCCGCCTCCCTCGCCGCCCGGCATGGCGCCGAGGCCTCCGATCCGGTGATGGCGCTGCGGGATCCCAAGGTGGGCGCGGTCATCATCGCGTCGTCCACCGACACCCATGCGGACCTGGTGATCGCCGCCGCCAAGGCCGGCAAGGCGATCTTCTGCGAGAAGCCGATCGACCTGTCGCTGGCGCGGGTGGACCAGGCGCTCGCCGCGGTGAAGGCGGCCGGCGTGCCGATGCTGGTCGGCTTCAACCGGCGCTTCGATCCGAGTTTCGCGGAGTTGCACCGCCGCATCCGCACCGGCGCGGTCGGGGAGGTGGAGCAGGTGATCATCACCAGCCGCGACCCTGGCCTGCCGCCGGTCGAATACCTGAAGGTCTCCGGCGGGCAGTTCCGCGACATGACCATCCACGATTTCGACATGGCGCGCTGGATGCTGGGGGAGGAACCGGTCGAGGTTTTCGCCTATGGCGCCGCCCTGGTCGATCCGGCGGTGGCCGCGGTGGGCGACATCGATTCCTGCATGGTGCTGCTGCGTACTGCCTCGGGCCGCATGGCGCATATCAACAATTCCCGCCGGGCTTCCTACGGCTACGACCAGCGCGTCGAGGTGCATGGCAGCCTCGGGCGGCTGATGGCTGGCAACCGCGTGGCGACGACTGTCGAGCAGGCCGATGCGCAATCGGTCAGCAGCGAGAAGCCGCTGCATTTCTTCCTCGAACGCTATGCCGAGGCCTACCGCATCGAACTGGCCGCCTTCATCGACGCGGTGGCGAAGGGCGCGCCCATGCCGGTCGGCCCGCAGGATGGGCGGCAGGCCTTGGTCCTCGCCGAGGCGGCGCTGCAATCGCTGCGCGAGAACCGCCCGGTGCGCGTGGCATGACCGCGCTGCCGACGGTCTCGCTGGCGGGCCGCGTGGTGCTGGTCACCGGCGGCACCCAGGGCATCGGGGAAGGCATCGCCCGCGCCGCGGCCGAGGCGGGTGCTGCGGGCATCTGCATCACCGGGCGCAACGCCGAGCGCGGAGCACGGGTCGCGGACTCGCTCGGCGTGCCCGCCCGCTTCATCGCAGCGGACCTTGCCGATGCCGCTGCGACGGTGCGAATCGTCGACCAGGCGGAAGCCGCCCTCGGCCCAGTCGATGCGCTGGTGAACGCGGCAGGGCTGACGGATCGCGGCACCATCACGGATACGCCGGTCGAGCTCTGGGACCGGCTGTTCGCGGTGAATGCCCGCGCGCCCTTCATCCTGACCCAGGCCGTCGCGCGGCGGCTGAAGGCGCTCGGCCGGCCCGGCGCCATCGTCAACGTCATCACCATGTCGAGCCATGGCGGCCAGCCGTTCCTGACCGCCTATGCGGCGTCGAAGGGCGCGCTGGCGACGCTGACCAAGAACACCGCGCATGGGCTGCGCGCCGACCGCATCCGGGTGAACGGGATCAATCTTGGTTGGGCCGATACGCCGGGCGAGCACGCCATCCAGGCGCGCGACGGCAATCCGCCGGACTGGCTCGACCGCGCAGCACCCGGCCAGCCCTTCGGCCGGCTGATCGAACCACGCGACGTGGCCGGGCTTGCGGTCTACCTGCTGTCGGATGCCGCGGTGATGATGACCGGCGCGCTGATCGACTTCGACCAGAATGTGATGGGAGCCTACGGATGAACGACCTTGCCCGCCGCCGCGACGCGGCCGCCGCCATCGCCATCGACGCGGCCGCGCTGGCCGCGCGGCTGCGCGCGGAAGGCGGTGGCGTCGCCAGCCTGAAGGGCGCGCAGGATTTCATCACCGAGGCCGATGGCGCCACCGAGCGCTTCATCCGCGCCAAGCTGGAACAGGATTTCCCGGGCGAGGCGATCCTCGGCGAGGAGATGGGCGGCACGGTGGATGGCACCGGCCCGCTCTGGGTGCTCGACCCGATCGACGGCACCTCCAATTTCTCGCGCGGTGGGGATCGCTGGTGCGTCTCGATCGGGTTGGTGATGAACGGCCGCGCCGTGGCCGGTGCCATTGCCCGCCATGCGCCCGCCGAGATCTTCGCCGCCGCCGAAGGGCAGGGCGCGACGCTGAACGGCAGTCGGATGCGCGCCGCGCCGACCACGGATATCGGCCGCGCCATCATCGAATGCGGCTGGTCGCTGCGCCGGCCGATCGGGGATTTCCATCGCCTGGCCGCCGGGGTCACGGCGCTGGGCGCCGGGCTGCGCTCCGGCGGGTCGGGTGCGCTCGGGCTGGTGGACAGCGCGGCCGGACGGCTCGACGCCTACCTCGAACTGCACATCAATTCCTGGGATGCGACGGCGGCCATCGTGATCGCGCGGGAAGCCGGCTGCTGGACGAATGATTTCGACAGCGGTGACTGGCTGGCCTCGGGCAACCCCATCGGCGTCGGCGCGCCGGCGCTGGGCTCGACGCTCGCCGCCCTCCTCAAGGCTTGAACGCGGCGCGGGGACAGGGCGTAATCGCTGGCACACAACCGGACCGCGGCAGCAAGCCCGGCCGTGGGAGGTCCAGACGTCATGGCGATTCGCCGCTCGCTCATCCTCGCTGCCGTCGCATTCTCCGCCCTGCTGCCGGGGGCGGCGCAGGCGCAGGGCAACCTGACAGTGTACTGCTCGGTTCAGGAGGAATGGTGCCGCCCGATGATGGCGGCCTTCGAGCGCGCCACGGGCGTGCGCGTGGCGATGACGCGCAAATCCTCCGGCGAGACCATGACGCAGGTGCGCGCCGAGGCATCCAACCCGCGCGGCGACGTCTGGTGGGGCGGCACGGGCGACCCGCACATGCAGGCGGCGCAGGAGAACCTGCTCGCCGAGTATCGTTCCCCGCGCCTCGCGGAATTGCAGCCATGGGCGGTGCGACAGGCGGAGCAGGCGCAGTTCCGCACCGTCGGCATCTATGCCGGCGCGCTGGGGTATTCCTACAACGCGCCGGAACTCGCCCGGCGCCGCATCGCGGCACCACGCTGCTGGGCAGACCTCGCCAAGACGGAATTCCGCGGGGAGGTGCAGGTGGCCGATCCCAATACCTCCGGCACCTCCTACACCATGCTCGCGACGCTGGTGCAGCTGATGGGGGAGGAACCGGCCTTTGCCTATCTCCGCGCACTGCATCGCAACGTGAACCAGTACACGCGGTCCGGCGCCGCACCAGCACGTGCTGCGGCGACCGGGGAGACGCTGGTCGGCATCACCTTCCTCCATGATGCGGTGACGCAGAAGGTCGGCGGCGCGCCCGTCGAGATCGTCGCTCCCTGCGAGGGCACGGGCTACGAGATCGGCTCCATGTCCATCATCCGCGGCGCGCGGAACATGGACAATGCGCGCCGCTTCTACGACTGGGCCCTGAGTGCGGAGGCGCAGGCGATCGGCGCCCAGGCCAATTCCTTCCAGCTGCCGTCCAACCGCAACGCACCGATCCCGCCGCAGGCGCCGCGCTTCGAGGATGTGCGCCTGATCGACTACGACTTCGCCCGCTGGGGCAGCAGCGAGGAACGCACCCGCCTGCTGCAGCGCTGGGAACGCGAGGTGCGCGCCGGCGCGCGCTGACCCGCGATGGGGGCGCTGACGCTCGGGCGCGCCGCGCTCCTCGCCATCCTCGCCGGGGTGCTGCTCGCACCCTGGCACGGGCTGGAGAACGGAACCGCGGACCTTGCCGTCTGGCCGTCGGGTGTGGCGGCGCCGCTGGTCGCGCTGCTGTTCGGCGGCGACCGATGGTGGTTGTGGCCCGCCGTTCTGCTGGCGCTCGTACCTGCGCCGGCGTTGCTGGCCGGGCGCGTTTCGGCGCGGCTGCTGGCGTGGTGTGGCGCGGCGGCCGTCGCGTTGGTCTTCATCCAGGGCTACGCGATCGGACTGCGCGGCGGCGAGTTGCCGCTGTTCGGCGCCATCGCGCCGCAGGCCGCGCTTGGCTGGGGCGGGGCGTTGTTCCTCGCCGGCGCCGTGGGCTTGCTGTCAGCGGGGCTGGCGGCGCAGGGGCGTTTCGGCGGCGATGCCTTCATCGCCTTCCTGGTGACGGGCAGCGCGGGGCTGCTGCTGTTGTTCGTCTTCCTGCCGCTGGCGACAATCCTCACCGCGGCGGTGATGGAGGACGGGCATTTCTCGCCCGGCGCGCTGGCGCAGCGGCTGTCGGCGCCGGAGGCCTGGAGCACGGCCTGCATCACCTCCCACCAGGGCTGCGGCGTGGTGTGGAACACGCTCGCGCTGGCCTGCCTGACCGCGGTGATCTCGACGCTGCTCGGCCTCGCCTTCGCGCTGCTCGCCGCGCGCGGCAACGTGCGGGCTCAGCCGGCCTTCCGGGCGATGACGATCCTGCCGCTGATCACGCCACCCTTCGTGGTCTCGCTTGCGCTGATCGTGCTGTTCGGCCGCACCGGGCTGGTGACGACGGCGCTGTGGGAGTGGTTCGGCATTCCGCGCAGCCGCTGGATCTATGGCCTGCCAGGCGTGCTGCTGGCGCAGGTGCTGGCCCAGGCGCCGATTGCCTTCGTGCTGTTGGAAGGTGCGGTGCGGGCGATCGGCCCGTCGCTGGAGGAAGCCGCGTCCACCATGGGCGCGCGGCGCTTCACCGTCTTCCGCACTGTAACTTGGCCGCTGCTGCGCCCGGCGGTTGCGGCGTGCCTGCTGCTCGCCTTCGTCGAGAGCCTCGCCGATTTCGGCAATCCGCTGGTGCTGGGCGGCGATTTCGACGTGCTGTCCACACGCATCTTCTTCGCCATCGCGGGTGCGCGGCACGATCCGGGGCGGGCAGCCGCGCTTGCGCTGCTGCTGCTGGCGCTGACCTTCGGGGCCTTCGCACTGCAAGCGTTGTGGCTCGGGCGGCGGCGCTACACGACGGTGACGGGCAAGGGCGATTCCGGCGTGCCGGCGCCGCTGCCGCGCGGGCTGAAGCTCGCCTGCGGGGCGCTGGCGTGGCCATGGATGGCCTTCACCGTCGCAGTCTATGGCATCATCCTGGTCGGCGGCTTCGTGCGCGACATCGGGCGCGGCGACATGTCCTTCACCTGGCGGCACTTCCTTACGGGGTTCGAGGTGGAATGGCTGGACGGCCCGGCCTTCCGCGGTTCCGCCTGGGACAGCCTGTTCACCACCATCGAGGTCGCGGCGATCTCGGCGCCGCTCACCGCCGGGCTCGGCATCCTGCTCGCCTGGCTGCTGGCGCGTCAGGCCTTTCCGGGGCGTCGGACGCTGGAATTCATGACCATGCTGTCCTTCGCCATTCCGGGGACCGTGGTCGGCGTGTCCTACATCATGGCCTTCAACGAGCCACCGGTGGAACTGACGGGGACGGCGCTGATCCTCATCATCTGCTTCGTCTTCCGCAATCTGCCGGTCGGCGTGCGCGGCGGCATCGCGGCCCTGGCGCAGATCGACAAGTCGCTCGACGAGGCATCGGCGACGATGGGCGGCGGTGCCTTGCAGACGCTGCGCCGCGTGGTGCTGCCGCTGCTGCGGCCGGCGATCGTCGCGGCACTCGCCTTCAGCTTCGTGCATGCGATGACGGCCGTCTCGGCGGTGATCTTCCTGGTGTCGGCGCGACACAACCTCGCCACGGTCTATATCGTCGGACGGGTGGAAGCGGGCGAGATGGCCCTCGCCATCGCCTATTCCACCGTGCTGATCGTGGTGATGCTGGGCGTGGTGCTGGGCATCGAGAAGATCGTCGGGCGCGCGCAGATCGGGCGCCGCGCGGCGACGCCGGTGCCCGCCACACCGATGCGGGCAGGGGCTTGATGCAATGACCGACGCGGCGATCCGCTTCACCGATGTCACCAAGGCCTTTGGCCTGGTGCGGGCGGTGGACGACATCTCCTTCGACCTGCCGCAGGGTGCGTTGGTGACGCTGCTCGGCCCATCGGGCTGCGGCAAGACGACGACGCTGCGGCTGGTGGCGGGCCTCGAACTGCCGACCGAGGGACGCATCGAAATCGAAGGGCGCGACGTCACGCGTCTCGCCGCCGCGGAACGCCGCATCGCGATGGTGTTCCAGTCCTATGCGCTGTTCCCGCACATGAACGTGCTGGAGAACGTCTCCTACGGCCTTGTCGTGAACGGCGCGCGGCGCCAAGCGGCGGAGACCGAGGCAAATGCCATGCTGAAGACGCTCGGCCTTGAAGGGCTCGGGGCGCGGCTGCCGGCGGAACTCTCCGGTGGGCAGCAGCAGCGCGTCGCGGTGGCGCGCGCGCTGGTGCTGCGCCCGCAGGTGCTGCTGTTCGATGAGCCGCTGTCCAACCTGGACGCCCGGCTGCGCCGCCGGGTGCGGGAGGATATCCGCGACCTGCAGAAGCGGCTCGGCCTGTCGGTTGTCTATGTCACGCATGACCAGCAGGAGGCGCTGGCGGTCTCGGACCTGGTGGTGGTGATGCGTGACGGGCGCATCGCGCAGAAGGGTACGCCGACCGAACTCTACGAGGACCCCGCCGACGCCTTCATAGCCGACTTCATGGGGGAGGCGAATGTGCTGGAAGGCGAGGTACTCGGCCCAGGCCGCATCTCGGTGGGCGGCGTGGTGCTGGAGACGGTGATGCGCGACCATCCGCCCGGCGCGGCCACGCTTGCCGTCAGGCCGGAATCGATCCGCCTGGCCGCAGCCGGCGAGGCCGGGCTGCCCGGCCGCGTGCAGCGCGCCGCCTTCCTTGGCCAGACCCGCGAATACGAGATCGACACCGCCGCCGGGATGCTGTTCGTCGTCACCCCCGCCGCAGCGCCGGCCTGGGCGGAGGGTGCTGCCGTCACCTGCGGCATGGAGCGCGTGATCCCGCTGCGCGGCTGATCAGGCGCCTGCCGGGCGGAAGGCGCGGCAGATGTCCGGGTTGGTCTCCAGCCGCGGCCCGCCGATCAGGTCGATGCAATAGGGGATCGCCGGGAAGACCGCACTGAGGCATTCCGCGATGGCCGAGGGCTTGCCCGGCAGGTTGACGATCAGGCAGGACCCGCGCGTGCCCGCCGTCTGTCGCGATAGGATCGCCGTCGGCACGGCCATCAGCGATACCGCGCGCATCAACTCCCCGAAGCCCGGCAGCATGCGCTCGCAGACCGCTTCGGTCGCCTCGGGCGTCACGTCGCGCGGAGCAGGGCCGGTGCCGCCGGTCGTCACCACCAGGCAGCAGCCCTGCCGGTCGGCGAGGTCGCGCAGCGCCTCCTCGATCAAGGGCTGCTCGTCCGGCACCAGGCGCGGCACCGCGTGCCAGGGTGAAGCGAGGATGCGGGCGAGCTCGGCCGTGATGGCCGGCCCGCCCTTGTCCTCATATTCCCCGCGGCTCGCGCGGTCCGAGATCGTGAGGATGCCGATCGCGGCCGCTGTCATGGTCAGCCGACGAAGCGCGGGAACAGGATGTTGTTCTCGATGTGGACGTGCTCGACCAGGTCCTCGGCGAATTTGCGCGTGCCGGCATAGAGCGCGCGCCAGGTGTTGCAGGCACCTTCAGGCGGCACGCCGCCATGGGTCAGGCGGTCCATCGTCTCCAGATGCTCGCCATGGTCGTCATGCTCGTCGCGCATCATGGCGATGGGCTGGGCGATCATCGGATGGCCGCCGCGGCGCATCATGGGGAACAGGACGTTCTCCTCCTTCGCCATGTGGTCGCCGAGCTCCTCGGCCATGGTGGTCAGCAGGTCGGCGAGTCCGGCCGGCACATCCGGGTTTCCGGCATGCACACGCTCGACGCGTCGTGCGAGGCTGATCAGCTCCGGCAATTCGCGGCGATGCGTCGCGTGGTAGCGTTGCTCGATCAGATCGACCAACGCGGCGGTGGATTGTGGCAGGGCAGCGTCGGACGGCGTGAGGGCCGCAAGATCCGCCTCGATCTCACTGAGCGGCGCGGCGCGCTTCGCCGCGGCCTCGGCCAGTGGCACGCCGCCGCCGCAGCAGAAATCGAGCTTGTGGCGGCGGAAGATCGCGGTCGCGCCGGGCAGCGTGGCGGCGATCTCGCCGATGTTGCGGTCTGCGAAGCTGGCGCTCATGACAGGGCTCCTTGAAGCGCGCTCGCGCGCGCGGTGGGCGGCAGCTTGAAAGGGATCAGGCCCATCTCCAGGCTGCGGGCGATGCGCTGCGCACGCTCGATCATGTGCGTCGCACCTTCGGCGGTGAAATGCGCGCGCGCGATCTCCTCGAACAGCGCGAGCCAACGGGCGAAATGCGCCGGCGTCAGCTTGAGATGCGCGTGTGCCTGCATCGGCTGGCCGTGATACCCGCCGGTCATCAGCGCGACCGAGGACCAGAAGCGCGCGATGGTGGCGATATGCGCCTCCCAATTTGCCACGCCATCAAAGGCGGGACCGAGCAGCGCATCGGTGCGCGCGGCGCCGTAGAAGGCGCGCAGGAAGCGCTCGATGCCGCCCGGGTCGAGGCTGGTGCGCGCCATGATCTCGGCGGTCAGGGCGGCGCGGCGCTCGGGGCCTTCGGGGATGGGCGGGGAGGGCTGCAATGTGGTATCTCCAATGCCAATTACCTATCTCGCGTATTGTGGTATCGTCAATACCAATTCAGCGGAGCCACCCAAGTGCGCCTTCTCGCCGCCACCGATGTCGCGCTGCGCGTGCTGATGCGCCTCGGCGCGGAACCGGCGCGCCGCCGCAGCGCCGAGGATCTCGCGCAGTCGGTCGGCGTGCCGCGCAACCACGTCCACAAGATCATCCAGGACCTTGCCGAGGCCGGGCTGGTGCGCACCTGGCGCGGCGCGGGCGGCGGCGTGGAACTGGCGATGGCGGCGGAGACGATCCGCCTCGGTGACGTGGTGCGCCGCTTCGAAACCGGCCAGGCGCTGGTCGAATGCTTCCGCCCCGATGGCGGCGCCTGCTGCCTGTCGCCTGATTGCCGACTGCGCGGCGTGCTGTGGCGGGCGCGGGAGTCATTCCTCGCGACGCTGGACGCGGCGACGCTTGCGGATTGCCTGGCCGTCCCTGCCGCCTGACCGTGGCGCGTGCTATCGCGCCTGTCGGATCAGGAGGAACGCATGGCCGCAGCACTCGCAGGCAAGGTCGCGCTGGTGACGGGCGCGGGGAAGAATATCGGGCGCGCCATCGCGCTGACGCTGGCGCGGGATGGCGCGACGGTGGTGGTGAATGGGCGGTCCGACGCCGCTGCGATTGAGGCAGTGGCGGCAGAGATCACCGCTGCCGGCGGCAAGGCCATCGCATCGCTGGCCGATGTGTCGGATGAAGCCGCGGTTGCCGGGATGGCTGCCGAGGTTGCGCGGCAAGCGGGCGGCGTCGATATCCTGGTCTGCAATGCCGGGCTGCGGCGGCAGACCGCCTTTCTCGACATGTCGCTGGCGGAGTGGCGGGAGATCCTGTCGGTCGCGCTTGACGGCGCCTTCATCCTCTCCCGCGCCTTCCTGCCGCAGATGATCGCGCGCGGCGGCGGGTCGGTGATCGCGCTGTCGGGCATCTCGACGCATGTCGGCACGCCGAACCGCGCGCATGTCTCGGCGTCGAAGTCGGGGCTGGAAGGACTGATTCGCGCCCTCGCCGTGGAGTTCGGCCCGCAGGGCATCCGCGCGAACTGCGTCGCCCCCGGCGCGGTGGACACGACGCGCGGTGCGAGCGCCGGCGCCATGCCGAACGCCCTCGGCCGCGACGATTCCATCCCGCAGCGCCGCAAGGCGAGCGTGCAGGAGATCGCCGATGTGGTGCGCCTGCTGTCGGGGCCGGAGGGCGGCTACATCACCGGCCAGACCATCCATGTGAATGGCGGCGCCTTCCTGACCTGAATGCTCTGCCCTAGGCTTCCCTCAACGATCAGGAGGAAGCCATGGCCAAGGAAGGCAGCGGCGCATCGCGCCGCGACGTCATGCTCGGTGCGGCAGGCGCGCTGCTCGCAGCGCCTGCGCTCGCGCAGCAGGGTTACCCCGACAGGCCGATCCGCCTGGTGGTGCCCTATGGCGGCGGCGGACAGACCGACATCGTCTCCCGCGTCACGGCCGAGGCGATGTCCCAGCGGCTCGGGCAGCCTGTCGTCGCCGACAACCGCCCCGGCGGCGCCGGCAACACGGCGGCGGAGGCGGTCGCCCGCGCCGCGCCAGATGGCTACACCATGCTGGTCGCCACCATGGGCACCAACAGCGGGCTGAACGCGCTGATGTATCGCTCGGTCGGCTATGATGCGGCGCGCGATTTCACCGGGGTGGGCATGTTCTGCACCACCTCCAACCTGCTGATCGTGCACAACTCCATCCCAGGTGCGAACTTCGCCGAGGTGGTCGCCTGGATCCGCGCCAACCCGGGCAAGTTCAACTACGCCTCGGCCGGTGTCGGTGCGATCACCCACATCATCATGGAGGATATCGGCTCGCGCCTGAACCTCGACATGGTGCATGTGCCGTATCGCCAGACGACCAATGCGATGACCGATCTGATGGCCGGGCGCGTGCACGCGCGCTGCCTTGGCCTGCCGGAAGGCGAGCCGTTGCGTTCCGTGACCAGCGTGCGGCCGATCGCCGTCACCACGCCGCTGCCGCGCCCCGAATGGCCCGGCGTCGGCACGGTGGCGGAGATGATACCGGGATTCGAGGCCTCGACCTATTTCGGCCTCGCCGTGCCGTCGCGCACGCCGCCGGCGATCGTGGCGCGGCTGAACGAGGCGCTGCAGGCCGCGCTGCGCGACCCGGAGGTGCGCGCCGCCTATGCCCGCGTCGGTGCCGACCCGGCCGACCCGCATCCGCCGGAGGTCTTCGCGGAACGTGCGAAGCGCGATGGCGAACGCTGGTCGCCGCTGATCCGGCGGCTCAACCTCGTGGCCGAATGATCAACGCTGCAGCGCATTGGCGGGGGCATCAAGCGGCAGCAGATACGCCCGCCAGCGCAGCATGATCGCGCCCGTGCAGGCGATCGCCAGCCCGGCATAGGCCAGCCCTGTCGCCGCGAAGCCGAACCAGGCGATCAGCGGCCCGGAGGCGAGCAACCCGAGCGGCAACCCATAGACCGCGAGCATCCGCAGCCCCATCACCCGCCCGCGCATGCGGTCCTGCGCGACGCGCAGGATCACCACCGCCATCGGCACCATGCAGAAGGATTGCACGAAGCCTGCGACGGCCAGCAGCACCATGCCCGTCGCGGGGCTGCGCACCACGGCGAAGACCAGCAGCAGCGCGAACCACAGCAGGGCGCCGGCCAGCATGGTGCGCGCCGGATGCATGTGCCCGCCGCGCGCGCTGAGGATGACGGACCCGGCGAGCGCCCCGGCCGCGAAGCAGGCCACCAGAGAACCGAGCCCCGTCCGCCCGATGTCGTAGATGTCGTGCGCCACATAGGCGAGCAACCCGCCCGTCAGCGGATAGGCGAGTGCGTTGGCAAGGAAGGCGAGCCACATCGCTGCCAGCAGCGGCGGTGTCGCCCGCACATGGGCGATGCCTTCGCCGAGTTCCTCCCAAACCGCGCGGACGGACCGCGCGCCGCCATTGGGTCGTGATTCGTCGACGCCGAACATCAGCAGCACGCTGAGCAGGTAGAAGCCGCACACCGCGACATAGGCGAGGCCGATGCCGATCCAGGCCACCAGCGCCGCCCCGGTCAGCGCGCCGATGACGCGCGCCGCATCGGCGCTGCTGCGCTCGACGCCGAGCGCGCCCATCAGCCAGGGCGCGGGCATGGTCGCCCCGATCAGCGCGTTGCGCATGCCGTAGTCGGATGGCCGCACCAGGCCGGAGACGAAGGCCACCGCGAAGACCGCGACGATGGTCAGCGTCCCGGTCAGCGCCAGCGCCGCCAGCACGCCCGCCAGCACCGCATAGGACACGCGCATCATGATCAGCAGCCGGCGATGGCCGATCCGGTCGCCCATCACGCCATAGACCGGGGAGATCAGCGTGCCGACGAATTGCAGCGCCGCGAAGGCCGTCAGCCAGACAACCGAACCGGTGGCGGCCAGCACGAACCAGGAGAGGATCAGGGTCTCCATCTCGAAGGCCCAGGATGTGGCGAGATCGGCCGGCCATTGGAAGCGGAAGGAGCGCAGGCGGAACGGCGCCAGCGCGGAGCCGCGCGGAACGGTGGTCACCCGGCGAACCCGGCAGCCATGGACGATTTCCCCCTCGGCGCGGCTTGTTGCCGCTGCCGGGGGCACTATGCGCGTGGTGCAACGGGACGCGAAGGGGGCCGGCTTGCCATGACCGCGTCATGCGGAAACCCGTCCGCCCGGCCAGGAAAGCGCCGGCCACCCTCCCGGCTGCATGCCGAATCATGCGCCAACTGCGATTGATACTGCGACTCGCTTGCAATATAGCGTCGGAACTGAAGTCGCCCGCTCGAGAGGTCCTCGCATGTCGTCGCAGCCCAGCGCCCTGCCGTCCCGGCGGCGCATGCTCCTGTCCGGCCTTGTCGCGACGGGCCTTCTTGCCCTGCCGCGGCCCTCGCGCGGCGCGGATGCCATCACCGTGACGGACCTCGCCGGCCGCACCGTGACGCTGCGCGCCCCGGCGCGGAAGGTGATCCTGGGCGAGGGGCGGCTGATGTATGGCTTCAGCACCCTGGTGCCGCGCGCGCCCTTCGAGCGCATCGCCGGCTGGGCCGACGACATGATCCTCTACGATCCCGGCACCTGGCGGAAATACCGCGCAGCCTTCCCGCAGGCGGAGCGTCTGCCGCGCTTCTCCAACGCGGTGAATGCCGATTTCAGCACCGAGCAGGCGATCGCGCTCGACCCCGACCTGGTGCTGTTCCCGCTGTCCGCGCATCAGCGCATGGAGGCGACGAACACCTACGACAAGCTCGCCCGCGCCGGCATCGCGACGGCCGTGGTCGATTTCCGGGAGCAGCCGTCGCAGAACACGACGCCGAGCATCGAGGTGCTTGGCCGGCTGATGGGCCTCGATGCCGAGGCACGCGCCTTCAACGACTACTTCCTGCGCGAGACGCGGCGCGTCTCCTCCCGCGTGTGGAACCTGCCGCCCAACCGCCGCACCACCGTGCTCATGGAACGCGCGGCGGGCTACGATCCCAACAGCTGCTGCCAGACCTTCGGCAATGCCAATCTCGGCGTGACCCTGCAGGAGGCCGGTGGCATCAACTGGGGTGCAGGGCGCTTCCCGGGCCTGGGCGGCACGGTGAATCCCGAGACGATCTTCACTGACGACCCCGAGGTGATCATCGGCACCGGCGCGGACTGGTCGGAGAGTGTGCAGGGATCGCGCGGCGTGCCCTTCGGCTACGAAGCGACGCCCGAGCGCGTTCAGGCGGCGATCCGCGCCCTGGCCGAACGGCCGGGTTGGCCGTCGCTGCGCGCCGTGAAGTCGAAGCGCTTCTATTCGATCTACCACCAGTTCTACACGTCGCCAGCGCATCTCGTGGCGCTGCAGGTCTTCGCGAAGTGGCTCTATCCGCAGACCTTCGAAGGGCTTGATCCGGACGCGACCTGGCGCGTCTATCACGAACGTTTCTCGCCGATCCCGCTGTCCGGCGTGTTCTGGGCCCAACTCGCATGAGTGCCGCCTCGCCTGCCATGCCCGCGGCCGGCGAGGCAAGCCGCGGGGCGGGCCGGATCGCGCTGCGGCGGAGCGCGCTGCTCGTCGCGGGCGTGGTCGCCGTCGCGCTGCTGTTCATGGTGGATCTCGGCACCGGCCCGGGCGCGCTGTCCTATGGCGACATCTTCGGCGCGCTGCTGCATCCCGAGGCCGCCTCGGCGCGCCTCGCCGTCATCGTGTGGGACATCCGCCTGCCGGTCGCGCTGCTCGCTGTCGTGGTGGGCGGCATGCTCGGCCTGGCGGGGGCGGAGATGCAGACCATCCTCGACAATCCGCTGGCCGATCCCTTCACGCTCGGGCTGTCCTCCGCGGCGGGCGTCGGCGCGTCGGTCGCGATCGTGACGGGGATGTCAGTGCTGCCCACGGCGGGGCCGACGCTCGTGACGGTGAACGCCTTCGCCTTCGCCTTCGGCGCCGCGATGCTGGTGCATGTTTTCACCCTGGCGCGCGGTGCGACGTCCGAGACGATGATCCTGTTCGGCATCGCGCTGATGTTCACCTTCAACGCGCTGCTCGCGCTGCTGCAATACCGCGCGTCGGAAACGCAGCTCGTGCAGATCGTCTTCTGGATGATGGGATCGCTGCAGCGCGCGAGCCTCGAGAAGATCGGCATCGCCGCCGGCGTGCTCGGCATTGCCGCGCTGCTGCTGTGGCGTCGCCGCTGGGCGCTGACGGCGATGCGCTTCGGCGACGATCGCGCGGCGAGCCTCGGCGTCGATCCGCGGCGGCTGCGGCTGGAGGTGCTGGTGATCGTGGCGCTGCTGTCGGCCACCGCGGTGTCCTTCGTCGGCGTGGTGGGCTTCGTCGGGCTGGTCGGGCCGCATGTCGCGCGGCTGCTGGTCGGCGAGGACCAGCGCTGGTTCGCGCCGCTGTCGATGCTGTCGGGGGCGGCGATGCTCTCGGCGACCTCGATCGTGTCGAAGGCACTGTCGCCGGGCATCATCTACCCGATCGGCATCATCACCGCGCTGGTCGGCGTGCCCTTCTTCCTGTCGCTGGTGATGACGCGCCGGAGCCCCGCGCGATGACGAAGCTCGCCATCGAGGACCTGTCCGTCGCCTATGGCCGCCGTGCCGTGCTGCGCGACGTCACCGTGCCGGCGCTGCTGCCCGGGACCGTCACCGCCCTGCTGGGGCCGAACGCCTCCGGCAAATCGACCTTGCTGCGCAGCATCGCCGGGCTGAAGCGCCCGACGGCCGGGCGTATCCTGTTGGATGGCAAGCCGATCGAGGGCATGCGCCTTGCCGAGCGCACACGCCTCGTCCGCTATGTGCCGCAGGTCTATGCCGCCGCGGCCCGGCTGACCGTGTTCGACGCCGTGCTGGTCGCCGCACGGACAGCTGGGGCCGACGGCGGCGGGACGGCGGTCGCGGGGCGGGTCGAAGCGATCCTCGCCCGCACGCGCATCGAGCATCTGGCGCATCGGCTGATCTGCGACCTGAGCGGCGGGCAGCAGCAATTGGTGGCGCTGGCGCAGGGCCTGGTGCAGCCGGCGCCGGTGCTGCTGTTGGATGAGCCGACCAGCGCGCTCGACCTGCGCCACCAGTTGGAGGCGCTGGCTCTGCTGCGGTCGGTTGCGCTGGCCGATGGCCATGTCGCGGTGGTGGCGCTGCACGATTTGTCGCTCGCGGCACGGCATGCCGATCGCGTGCTGCTGATGGGGCAGGGCACGGTGGTCGCGGATGGCTCGCCGGCCGAGGTCTTCTCCGATCCGGTCTGCGGGCGCACCTATGGCGTGGACCTCGTCGCGGAGACCTCCCGACGCGGCACGCTGATGATCGATGCGGCACTGCCATGAGCGCGACGGGCAATTTCGACCTCAAGGAGGAGATCCGCGACTACTGGTCCGGCCGCGCGGCAGGGTTTGACGCAGCGCCCGGGCACCGGATCGACGATGCGGACATGGCGGCCTGGCAGCGGCTGATTGGGGCGGGGCTCGGGCCACTGGCCGGGCGCACGGTGCTCGACCTCGCCTGCGGCACGGGGGAGGTGAGCCGCGCGCTGCTCGGCCTCGGCGCGCAGGTGACGGGCGTGGATTTCTCCGAGGCCATGCTCGGGCGGGCGCGGGCGAAGCTCGCGGGGCAGCTTTGGCGGGGGCGGCTCGCCGATGCCGAGACGCTGGCCGGCCTGGCCGATGCCACCTTCGACGGTGCTATCACGCGACACCTGGTGTGGACGCTGACGGAGCCAGCGTCAGCCTTCGCGGCCTGGTTCCGCGTGCTGAAACCCGGCGCGCGGCTGCTGGTGGTGGATGGTGACTGGGTGCGGGAAGGGCTGCGCGCGAGGCTGCTGCGGCGGATCGCCGCGGCGCTGGGCGGCACGGCGTCGGCGGCGGCCGATGGCGCGGTGCATCGGCAGATCCTGTCGCGCGTGCCCTACCATGACGGGCTGACGCGGGACCGGCTGATCGAGGACCTGCTGCGCGCGGGCTTCGCCGATCCCCGGCCGCATGGGGTGAGCGGGATCTACCTGCGCGGGCTGCATGGGGCGTCGTTGGCGGAGCGGCTGCGCCTGCTGGCGCCGACGCGCTTCGCGGTGTCGGTGCGCAAGCCCGAAGCAGGCTGAAGCGGGCAGGGGTGGCGTCCCTGCGCCGACGTTCAGGGGGCTGCACGTCACGGGAACCCTCGCCACGGTGGACGGCAGAGTCGCAAACCTGCGAGTCTCCGAATGCTGCCGATTCGCGACCGCTGGAAGGGGGGTTCCGCGTGTCACGTGACAAGGGCCCGGCGTGGGGACGCCGCAGGCGCCGCCAGTGCGCGGCGCTGCCGATCCGTGAGCGCGACGGAGCGCTCCACGTCCTGCTCATCACCACACGGGGAAGTGGCCGTTGGGTGATCCCGAAGGGCTGGGCGGAGAAGGGCGTGGCGCCGCACGACCTCGCCGCGCGGGAGGCCTTCGAGGAAGCGGGCCTGCTGGGCCTGGCGGCGGCCGAGCCCGTCGGCGCCTATTCCTATCTGAAGCGCTTTCCCGATGGGCGGGTCGCCCCCTGCGAGGTGGAGGTCTTCACCCTGAAGGTCGAGGCGCGGGCTGAGACCTGGCCCGAGCGTGGCCAGCGGCGCAAGCGCTGGGTCCTGCTGGAGGAGGCGGCGGCGCTGGTATCCGAGCCGGGGCTCGCGAAGCTGCTGCTGGGCCTGCCGCGCCTGGTGTCCTGACGCCACCCGGCTGCGACGAAAGCCGTTCGCCCTTACGAGGGCTCACGAGTTCGACAAGTCCCGCCGCGACATCAACCAAACCGGCAACCCTGCGTTCATGTCCCGAGGGGGACCGCGACCCTTGACGTGGAGGGGTCGCGCCTGCGCCGGGCGCGACCGCATTGGCGGAGATGGAGCACCACCGTGGGAGGGAGCAATGGACTTTTCTGCATACATGGACGCCATCATCGCCTCCGATGAGGGAGAATGGCTGTGCGTCTCGCGGCCCGTTTTCCTTCAGGACTGCCAGGAAATGTCCGGCCCCAGCGGACATTGGGTGGAGGTCGCGGGGCACCATTCGCTCTATACCCTCAAGCCCAACCTCTCGATCGCGATCGCCGTTGGCCTGCCGCATCGGGAGGACGTCACCGACGCCTGGGTGAAGGGCTTTCCCGACACCAAGGCGCGGAGCCACTTCATCGACCTGCTCTGGTGCGGCCGCCCGATCTATCGCCTGATCGGCGTCGCAGTCGATGGCGGCCGGGCGACGCTGCCGCTGCCGATCGCCGACACCCTGGACGTACCGAAGCGGGCTGCGACGTTCTTCAAGCTGCTCGACGGCATCAGCGGCGGCGATGTCTTCGCCGACTATTTCAAGATCGCCGGCTTCACGCTCGTCGATGTGGCATGGCCGGCGTGATCCACGGGCTTGCGTGCACAATCGGACGGATCGGCGCGTCCCGCGTCAGGCGCCGGCGTCGAACCCCGTCTGCCGGGGATGGCGAGAACGAGGTCGCGGAGTTCCTCCGGGACCGGTTCCTCCGCCACGCGTGCGTAGGAAGCGCGAAGCGCGTCCCGGAACCAAAGGTTCAGCGCCGCTTCGTGGATAGGCGGGCGGCGCCTTGGTGGGCTCGAGGGGAAGGATTCGGTTTTCGCCGTCCGGGCGTCGTTCGGCTGCCTCGACATCATCCGTTCAGACCAGGTTCCTGCGGTGTCAACACGCGGAACGCGATCGCGTTGCATCACGGATCGCGTACAGGAACGCACGGCACGAAAATCCCGGTTCAGGCCTCGGGCGGCTCCTGCGGGGCCTGCAGGCTGAGATCCGCCACCCGTCGCAGCGCCTTCGCGAAGGCGTAGTGCAACTCGGGGTCCGCGCCATTGAGGATGTTGTTGTCGGCCTGCACGGCGGCCTGGCGCAGTTCCTGGGCGGTCCAGCCGAGCGGCAGGGCGCCGGTGCGCTCCAGATGCGCCGTCAGCCGTGTCAGCAACGTCACGGACACCATGCCCAGCAGCTTCGCGTCGATCTTTTCCATCGCATGCCCCTCCCGAGCCAGCCGAGCGCGCCATCGGCGGCTTGTTGCGCCGCCATCTTTTGTGAGCCTGCGCGGGACTCAAGAGGGGAGGAAGCGCCGCGAGCAGAAATTTTCCGCTGATCTGGCAACCGGGGTGTCCGCGCGGACGGGCGTTGCGGTGACGCGGGCGGCGGTTCGAGGCTTCGCGGCCAGTCTGCCCTGCGCTTCACCTGGCGGGCATCGGCGCCGGCCACTGTCCAATGCCCGCAGCTTCTGTGCATCGGGCCGCGCCTACTGGTGGGACAGGATCCACCTGACCAGCGCTTCGGCCTCCTCCTGCGTGAGATTCGCTTGCGGGGGCATCGGCATCTGGCCCCAAATTCCACTGGTGCCGGCCAGGACCCTTTGGCTCAGCGTCGCGACCGCCGTGGTGTCATTGGCGTATCGCGAGGCGATCGCCGTGTAGGGAGGGCCGATCATCCTGCGTTCGGCGGAATGGCAAGCCACGCAGTTCTTGCTCCTCGCGAGTTCGGGACTTGCGTAGGCGCCCGGAGACACGAGGAGCGCGACGAGAAGGATGGCGAGATGGCGAAGGTCGGGCATTGGCACGGCTTTCATCCTGCGCCATCCGGACCGGACGGCATCGCAGCGGAGTGGTCAGGGTGAGGAGAAGGGCCGGCAACAGGCGGCCCGACCCCGACACGCGAACGATAAGGCGTCGCAGTCGGCTGCACCGCCAGCAGGGCCGTGCAGCCGCTGCCGATCAGGCTCAGTTGGGCCTGAACTGGTAGATCTCGCCCTGGTCAATGGCGACATACAGATTGCCGTCCGGCCCTTGCACGACGGAGCGGAAGCGGCCGGCCGGAATTGGCAGCGGCACCGTGGTCCGGGTGGCGGACGTGCCGTCTGCCGCGATGTCCAGAACGTCGAGCCGGTTCCCGACCGGCGTTCCGTGGATGCCGATGCCCATCAAGGACACCACCATGCGGCCGTTCCAGTCCCGCCACTGCGGACCGTTCAGGAACGCGCAGGACGACATGCCCTGGGACAGGCCTTCATTGTTCCAGGCGGGCCTCATCGCTTGGGGGTAGGCCCTGGTGTCGGTCATCGGCATGTACGCGGCCCGCTCCGCCGGAGGGACTGCGCCCATCTGGTTCGGCATGTAGCCGCAGTATCCGTCGGGGCAATCGCCGCGACCATTGACGTTCGGCCGCGGATCCCAGCCGCTGTTGCCGCCGGCGGCGAGCAGCGTCACCTCGTCGCTGTGCCAGGGGCCGTTCTCGGCCGTATAGGCTTGGTTATTGCCCGGACGGAAGCAGATGCCCTGCGGGTTGCGATGCCCGTAGGTGAAGATCCGCGGATCGAAGCCCTGCGGGGCGTTGTTGCCGGCGGCGGGTCGCCCGTCCCGATCAATGCGCAGCACCTTCCCGCCAACGAGGGTCGGGCTCTGGGGCACCACGCCATTGTGGGTGTCGCCGGTGGTCACGTAGAGGAAGCCATCGGCCGGGCCGAAGCGAAGGCGCCCGCCATTATGCGCGCCGGCATCGCCGAAGGGGTGGTTGCTGGCGGCGGCCTTGTAGGGGATGTCGGTGACGATGTCGGTGCGGTTGGCCGTCCGCGTCAGATCGGCGTTGACCGTCAGCCGGAGCACGCGGTTCGTCCCCGGCGCCGTCAGGCTTGATGCCGAGTAGACGTAGATGAAGCGGTTCGAGGCGAATTCGGGATCAATCGCCACACCGCTCATGCCTGCCTGACCGCTGCAGAAGAGGTCGGCTGCGGTCTCGGGGTACCCCCGGGCATCCTTCATGCCCAGCAGCGGGTTGATGGTGCCGGACGGCAGCCGCACCGAGAGGCCGCGGCATTTCTCGGTGAAGAACATCGTGCCGTCGGGCAGGAAGGCCATGTCCCAGGTCAATTCCCGGCCAGACACCACGGTGGTGCTGGTCAGGCTGGGCCCGGCGGTCTGGCTCTCGACCAGTGCCGGAACGAATAGGGTTGCAGCGGCCAGGATCACGCCGGGCACTGCGAAGCGCAGACGTCGTTCCAAGGTTGCTCCCTCCCAATTTTCTTTGCCGACATTTGCCCGGTGCACGGCTTGTTCGTCCGCCATGTCGTTGTTGGCCGAGCGGCCGAACTCCGGGCGCGGGACGGTACTCTCCACCTGCTTTCAGCGGGTAGTGAAAACCCCGGGATCGGGCGCTTCGCGGGGGGGCGTGGTGGTCGCCCGGCTTACTGTTTGCTGCTAAATCGCAACAATACGCAGGCGTGAGAGAACCGCGGCCAAGCGGCGCCCCAAGGGGCGATCATCAATCAGACAGCTTGCGGGGTGTGTCAGTGGTGTCCCCGGCGAGATTCGAACTCACGGCCCTCAGATTAGGAATCTGATGCTCTATCCTGCTGAGCTACGGGGACCCACTTGGCCACCCATACCACGGCCTCAACGCCGCCGGAACCGCTCCACCGCGCCGACCAGCGCCGTCCGCACGCCCGGTTCCAGCGCCGAATGCCCGGCATCCGGCACCACCGTCAGCCGCGCACCGGGCCAGGCGGCGGCCAGCTCGAAGGCCGTCTCGGGCGGGCAAACCATGTCGTAGCGCCCCTGCACGATCTCGGCAGGGATGTTCGCGATCCGATTGATCCGGCCGAGCAGCCCCTCGGGCGGCAGAAACAGGTCATGGGCGAAGTAATGCGCCTCGATCCGCGCCAGCCCCAGCGCCGTGCGGTCCTGCGCGAAGCTCGCCACCGTGTCGGGTGACGGCAGCAGGGTCGAGCACGATCCCTCATACTGGCTCCAGGCCCGCGCCGCGGGCAGGTGCACCGCCGGGTCCGGGTGGCAAAGCCGCTTCAGATAGGATGCCAGCAGGTCGTCGCGCTCGGCTTCCGGCAGATGCTCGGCGAAGGCGGCCCAGGCATCGGGGAAGACGCGCCGCAGCCCGGTCAGGAACCATTCCACCTCTGCCTTGCGGCCGAGGAAGACGCCGCGCAACACGCAGCCCATCACGCGCTCCGGATGTTCCTGCGCATAGGCGAGTGCGAGCGTCGATCCCCAGGATCCGCCGAACAGCAGCCAGCGGTCGATGCCGAGGAAACGGCGCAGCATCTCGATGTCGGAGACGAGATGCGGCGTGGTGTTGTCGCGCAGCTCGCCCAAGGGGCGGGACCGGCCGGCGCCGCGCTGGTCGAAGATGATGACGCGCCAATGGCCGGGGTCGAAGAAGCGGCGATGCACCGCGCCAGCCCCGGCACCCGGCCCGCCATGCAGGAACAGCACCGGCTGGCCGCGCGGATTGCCCACCTGTTCCCAATACATGACATGCCCGCCGGACAGCGGCAGCAGGCCGGTTTCGTAAGGCGCGATATCGGGAAAAAGGTCGCCGCGGGGCATAGGCACCATGTGCCCAAGCCTGCGCCGCACTGCAATGGTGGAACGGTCGCCGGGATCACGGGGCACCACCGCACGCGACCGGTTAACGGGCGCGGCCATTCCGGTCTAACATGACGCTTCCATGGCCGAGACGCCCTCCGCCCCGCCGCGTTCCGCCACCGCTGGCCAGGTCGCCTGCGGCGTCTGCGGACGCGAAAGCCGCCAACCGCCGTTCCGCCCGCCAGCGCCGGAACAGGCGCCCGACCTCGACCTGCGGCCGGGCGAGCCGGTGCGCTCGACCATGACGCGCTGGCTGCAGCAATGCCCGCATTGCCACTATGCCGCGCCGGCCATCGCCAAGGCGCATCCGGGTGCTGCGGCAGCGGTCTCGGCCGCCCCGTTCCGGGCGCTGATCCAGGATGCCGGCCATCCGGCGCTGGCGCGGCGCTTCCTCGCCTGGGCCCATGTGCTGGAGGAAACCGGCGCGCTGCACGCCGCGGCGGAGGCGACGCTCCAAGCCGCCTGGGTGGCGGACGACGCCGCGCGGCCCGACCTCTCCCGCGCCTGGCGGCAGGAAGCGGTGGCGCTGTGGCGCTCCGGCCCGCCGCTCGATGCCGAGCAGACCGTGCGCGTGATCGATGCGCTGCGCCGGTCGGAGGCCTGGGAGGATGCGGAGGCAACGGCGGGCGAACTCGCCATGCTCGCCCCGCCCGAGGCGGTCGGCCATGTCATCGCGCTGGAACGTCGCCTGGTCACGGCAAAGGACGCCGGGCGCCACACCGTCGCGAGTGCCCTGCCGCCACCGGCACGCCGGCCACATGCGACACACCGGCGGCGGGATCCGGGGGCGGGCGGCCTGTTCGGCTGGTTGAAGCGGCTGTTCCGTAAGGACTGACTGACAGAGGCGGCGGGCCTTGCGTCACATTCGTTTGGATGGATATGTTATGGTATAACATCTCAGGTGCTGCCCGCCGTGAACCGTCGATCCCTGCTCGCCCTGCCTGCGCTGCTCGCCGCCTGTCCCGCCGCGGCGCAGGCCGACCGGCTTCCGGTCGTGGCCTCCTTCTCGATCCTCGGCGACATGGCGGCGCAGATCGGCGGCGATCGCATCGCCCTGCGAGTCATCGCCGGTCCCGATGTCGATGCGCATGGCTTCCAGCCGCGGCCTTCCGACGTCGCCGCGCTGCGTCAGGCGCGGCTGGTGCTGCGCAACGGCCTTGGCTTCGATGCCTGGATGGATCGGCTGGTGGCAGCCGCCGGCTTCCGCGGCCCGGTGGTAACGGCGACCGAGGGCATCACGCCGCGCGCCATGGCCGGCCATGCGCATGACCATGGCGGCGCCGGGCGGCGGCAGTCCCACAGCGTCGGCCCGCGCAGCGTGCCCGACCCGCATGCTTGGCAGGATCTGCGCCTCGGCCAGGTCTATCTGCGCAACATCGCAGCCGGGCTGATTGCCGCTGATCCGCCGGGGGAAGCGGCCTATCGCCGCAATGCGGAGGGCTATGCCGCCCGCCTCACGGCGCTCGACACCTGGGTGCGCGCGCAGGTCGGCACGGTGCCGCAGGATCGCCGCCGCGTTGTCACCAGCCATGACGCCTTCGGCTATTTCGCCGCAGCCTATGGCATCGAGTTCCTCGCGCCGCAGGGCGTCTCGACGGAAGCCGAGCCCTCGGCCGCCGACGTCGCCCGGCTGATCCGCCAGATCCGCGAGCAGCGCATCACCGCTGTCTTCCTCGAGAACATGGCGAACCCCGCGACCATCCGCCGCGTCGCGGCCGAGGCGCGGGTGCAGGTCGGCGGGCGGCTCTATGCGGATGCGCTGTCCGCCCCCGATGGCCCGGCCCCGACCTATGAGGCGATGTTCCGCCACAATGTCGGGCTGCTGGTGCCGGCGATGCGGGGCGAAGCGGGCTGATGCGGGCATTGGTGGCGGGGCTTCTGGCCCTCGCCGTGCCGGCCGCGGCGCAGGATGCGTCCACCGTGCGCTTCCCGCAATTCAGCGCCGAGATCGACATGAGCATGATCGGCGTCGGCACCACCGCCGCGACCGATCGCGCGCGCACCGGCACCTCCGTCTTCCTGTTCGGCGAGGTGGCGATGGGCCTCGCGCTGACGGAGAACGTCTCCCTCCAGGGCGTGCTCGCGACGGAGCCGGTGGGCGAGGGGGATTCCACCGGCGGGTTCCCCGATGGCGGCGTGATCGGCTTCCGGCGCCAGGCGGTTTTCCTCGAACAGTTCTATGCCGAATGGAAGCCCGCTGACACGCTGACCCTGCAGGGCGGCATCCTCGTCGCACCCTTCGGCCGCGGCTATCACGACTTTCCCGGCATCCTGACCGCGATCCGCGCGCATGAGGTGTATCTGGTGGACCAGTCGCTGGGCGCGGCCGGCACCTGGACATATCTTTCCAATCCGCGCTTCGGCGAGCATGACATCTCGGCCGCGGTCTTCACGCTCGACCGCACCTTCCTGACCGGCACCTATGTCACGTCGCGCCGCTGCTGCTCGGAACGCTACGAACGCTACAACCGCAACACGGCGGCGCAGGGCGGGCCAGGCAACAACGGCACCTTCAACAACGGTGTCGTCGCGCTGGACGGCGACCGCATCCCGTTTCTGCCGGGCTTTTCCTACCATCTCGCCGTGATGTCGCTCGCGCCAGGGTCGGACGGCACGGCGCGCGAATGGGGCTATGCCGCCGGGCTGCGTTACGAACACCGCTGGGACAGCGACCAGGCGACGCTGGTCTTCGCCGAAGGCGTCCAGTTCCGCGACGCCGGCGGCCGCCCGCGCGTCGAGGTCGAGACCACCTCGATCGATGCCGATACCGGGGAGGACATTTCCGGCACGGCGGAGACGACGCTGAGCGACCGCGTCACCTTCACCACGCTCGGCATCCAGCATCGCATCGGGCGCTGGCGCGCCACCGCCGCCTGGCAGCAGCTTCGTCGCAAGCGCAGCATCGACCCGGTGCCGGCGGAGAACTGGTACGAGGCCTCTGTCGGGCGAGAACTCGGTTCCGGCTTCGGCCTCGATCTCGGCTATCAATATGCGCGCTATGTCGATGAGGAGAACGGCAGCCGCGGCACCTCGCACTCCATCCTCGTGCGGCTGCGTTACACCAGCGGCTTCTGAGGGCATGCTCCGGCCATGAGGCCGGAGACACCGTCGCATTGGCTGCATCCGCGCGACATCGCGCAGGCGCGCGAGGCGCAGGCCGAGATGGCTGCGCGCCTCGTGACCACGGACGATGTGCCGGCGCGCATCCTGCGCATCGGCGGCGCGGATGTGTCGAACACGCGCTTCGATCCGGCGAAGCGCGTCCATGCCGCGCTGGTGACGCGTGATGCCGCGACGGACGCGCCCATTGCCTGCGCGACGGAAACGCGCATCGCCGATTTCCCCTATGTCCCCGGCTATCTCGGCTTCCGGGAGGTGCCTGCGCTCGCCGCCGCCTGGGTGCGGCTGCGCGTGAAGCCGGATCTGATCCTGGTGGACGGGCAGGGCATGGCGCATCCGCGCGGCCTCGGCCTTGCCTGCCATCTCGGGCTGGTGCTCGGCGTGCCGACGATCGGCGTGGCGAAGTCGCTGCTGGTCGGCGCCGGCGAGCCCGGCCCCGAACCTGGCGACACCGCGCCGCTACTGTGGAAGGGCACGCACATCGGCACTGCGCTGCGCACGCGGCGCGGGGCGAAGCCGGTCTATGTCTCGATCGGGCATCGCGTGTCGCTCGCGACCGCCGTCGCCATCGTGCTGGCGGCGACGCGCGGGCGGCGCCTGCCCGCGCCGATCCGCGCCGCGCATGATGCGGCCAATGCGGCGCGGCGTGGCTTGCCCGCCGATGACGAGCCGCCTTAACTGGTCGCCGTCACATCAACGAAGATCGTTCCGGGAAACGCCCATGACACAGAATGACGCGCCTCGCCGCGCCTTGTCCCGCCGCGCGGCACTCGCCCTTGGCGCCGGCCTGCCGCTGGTGGCTCGCGGCGCCGCGGCGCAGGACCTGCCTGCCCGCCCCGTGCGCATCATCGTGCCCTACACGCCCGGTGGGACCACCGACATCGCCACGCGCCTGGTCGCCGAGCCGCTGTCGCGCGTGATCGGCCAGCCGGTGGTCGTGGAGAACCGTCCCGGCGCGAACAGCATCGTCGGCGCCGCCGCGGCCGCCACCGCTGCACCGGACGGCACCACGCTGGTGATGGTGCTGCCCGCCCATGCCGCCAATGCCACGCTGCAGGCCGGCAAGATGCCGTTCGATGCGATCACCTCCTTCACGCCGGTCAGCCTGGTGGTGCAGGCGCCGCTGGTGCTCGCCGGCAGCAAGCACATCCCGGCCGAGGATTTCCGCGGCTTCGTCGAATACATCCGCGCCCGCCCCGGTCGCGTGAACTACGGGTCGAGCGGCATCGGCGCCACCGCGCATCTCGCCATGGAGCAGATGCGCCTACGCCTCGGCCTGACCATGGAGCACGTGCCCTATCGCGGCACGCAGCCCGCGCTGCAGGACCTGATGGCCGGCAATATCGGCCTGATGTTCGACACCTACTCCACGCTGAAGCCGCAATTCGAGGCCGGCAACGTCCGTCCGCTCGGCATCGCCACGCTGACGCGCCCCGACTTCGCGCCGGAGCTGCCCACCATCATCGAAGCCGGGTTGCCCGACTTCGCCGCGAGCTCCTGGTGCATGCTGCTCGCCCCCGCCCGCACGCCGGATGCGGTCACCGAACGCATCGCGCGGGAAGTGCACGCCATCGTGCGCGAGCCGGCGATGACGCGACGCCTGCAGGATCTCGGTTTCGTCGTGGAAGGGCGCCCACCGGCGGCGACCGGGGCGTTCCTGAATGCCGAGGTCGCGCGCTGGGGCGAGGTGATCCGGACGGCGAATATCCGGGTGGAGTAGGAGACTGGAGGGGCGCTGCCCCTCCAGGCCACCCCGCCAAAGGGCAGTGCCCTTTGGAATGCCATCCATTGGCGCTGGGCGGCGCTGTCAGGATGGGCACCGAAGCGCGCTGCCGCGCCGTGCGGCGATGCGGCGCGCCTGTTCCGCCCGGTGCCAAGTCCCGGCTTGCCAAATGTCACTGGCATTTGGTGGGGAGGTCCGGAGGGGCAAAGCCCCTCCGGTCGCTCATCGCTTCAGCGCGTCCTCCACCCTGTCCGCCAGCGTCGCGATCACCTTCACCCGCGCGTGCAGCTTGTTGTCCGCCTCGACCAGCGTCCACGGCGCGATGCCGGTCGAGGTGCGTTCCACCATCTCGCAGACCGCCTCCTCATAGGCGTCCCACTTCTCCCGGTTGCGCCAATCCTCGGCGGTGATCTTGTGCTGCTTGAAGGGTGTGGCCTCACGGTCCTTGAAGCGGCGATGCTGCTCGTCCTTGCTGGTCGCCAGCCAGAACTTCACGACCACCGCGCCATGGTCGGCGAGCTGCTCCTCGAAATCGTTGATCTCGGCATAGGCGCGGCGCCAGTCATGCTCGGCGGCGAAGCCCTCGACGCGCTCCACGAGGACGCGCCCGTACCAGGACCGGTCGAACACCACCAACCGTCCGGGCTGCGGCACATGACGCCAGAAGCGCCAGAGATAGGGCTGCGCGCGCTCCTCCTCGGTCGGCGCCGCGACCGGGACGATGCGATAGGCGCGCGGGTCGAGCGCTGCGCCGAGCCGCCGGATCGCGCCGCCCTTGCCGGCGGCGTCATTGCCCTCGAACACCGCGATGACGCTGATCTTGCCGTAGCGCTTGTGGCGCGTCGCGCGGGCGAGCCGCCCCTGCGCCTCCGCCAGCGCCGTCTCGTAATCCTCCCGCGACATCTCCTGCTTCAGCGTCAGCGCGCGGATGACGTTGACCTTGTCCGGCAACGGAGCGGGCGCGACGGCCGGCGCCGCGGATGCCGGCTTCGGTGCATCGAGCCGCGCCCGCAGCGCGCCCAGCAGATGCCGCCCGACGAACAGCGCGCGATACCGGTCATCCGCCGCCGGCACCACGGTCCAGGGTGCATCGCCGGTCGAGGTTGCCCGAAGGAAGGGCTCGCAGACCTCGATGAAGTCGTCGTAGCGCTCGAACAGCGCGTGGTCGTAGCGGCTGACCTTCCAGGACGTCTCCTTGTCCTTCTCCAGCGCCTTGATGCGCTTCTTCTGCTGCGTCTTGGACAGATGGAACCAGTATTTGATCAGCAGCACGCCCTCGGCGGCGAGCATGCGTTCGAGGCGCAGGATCTCCTCGATCCGTCCGGCGAAGCCGCCCGCGCCGAGCTTGCCCAGCACGCGTTCGAGGATTGGCACGGTCTGCCAGGCGCCGAAGAACACGCCGATGCGTCCCTTGGGCGGCAGCGCCTTCCAGAAGCGCCACATCGGTGGATGCGCGGCTTCCTCCTCGGTTGGCAGCGCGAAGCCGGTGACCTCGATGAAGCGGGGGTCCATCCACTCGCTCAGCAGGTGGACCGTCTCGCTCTTGCCCGCGCCCTCGACGCCGGCGATCAGGATCAGCACGGGGAAGCGGCGCTGTTCGCCCAAAGCGCGCTGCACCTCCAGCAAGGCGCGGCGGAGTTCCGCCTCCTCCCGCTTGTAGTCCGCCTTGGCCACCTGGTGATCGAGTTCGGCCGCTTCGAACATGGCGTGTCGTCCTGCCGACGCTGCACTGATCCATCATGGTGCATGAAGCGCCTGCGGCGCCATAGCGCGGCCTTCACCCCGCGCGCGGATGCGCTTTCTTCCAGGTCGCGAGCAGCCCCGCGGCATCCACCGCCGTGTATCGCTGCGTGGTGGACAGGCTCGCATGGCCGAGCAGTTCCTGGATGGCGCGTAGATCCGCCCCGGCACCCAGCAGATGCGTCGCGAAGGAATGGCGCAGCGCGTGCGGCGTGGCGTGCTCCGGCAGCCCGGCCAAGCGGCGGAACTCCCGCAATGACTTCTGCGCCACCGCCGCATCCAGCCGCTTGCCGCGCGCGCCGAGGAACAACGCTTCGTCCGGCGCGCCCGGCCCACGATGGCGCAGATACTCCGCGACCGCCGCGCGCACCGTCGGCAGCACCGGCACCAGCCTTTCCTTCGAACCTTTGCCGATGACGCGCAGCGCCGCGTCCTGCCCCAGCAGCGGCGCGTCGCGCAGGTCGAGCGACAGCGCCTCCGCGATGCGCAGCCCCGCGCCGTACAGCAGCGCGAACAGCGCAGTGTCGCGCGCCGCCTGCATCTCCGGCCGCTCATGCCGGCCGAGCGAATGGACCTCGCCGACCTCCCGCGCGACGGCGCGGGCCTGGTCGGGTGTGAGCGCGCGCGGGATGGGCGGCTTCGGCCGCGGGCCGCGCAGCGCGCCGAGCGGCAGTGCGGCCATGCCATGATGGCGCGTCAGGTAGCGCAGGAAGCCCCGGATCGCCGCGAGCCGTCGCGCCCGCGTCGCCGTGGAATCGCCCTCCATCGCCCGTTCCGCGAGGAAGGCGCGCAGATCCGGCGGGCGCAGCGCGCCGAGCGCCGCCAGGTCCGCCTCGCCGCCCAGGTGACGTGTCAGGAAACCGAGGAATTCGGCGGCGTCATGGCCATAGGCTTCAAGCGTATTGGCGCTCGCGCGACGTTCGCGGGCCAGCCAGTCCAGCCAGGCTGTGCGTGCCTGATCGCCCGTCATCGGGTTCGGCCCGCGCACAGCGGGGCGGGCGAGGGATCGGCACCGGCCCGCACCCCCACCCGGCCACCCAGTCCAGGATATTGTCGTTGGGTGACCGGGTGGGGGTGTGGGCTGGTGCTGCCCGTCATCATTGACGCGACAGCGCCGCCGAGACGGCGCGGCCGAGGAAGGCGAGGATCGCCACGGTCTGGCGCATCGGCAGCGCGGCCGGGTCGCGCGCGCCCACCGCGATCAGCGCCGGCGGACCCACCGGTAGCGGCACGCGCGCCAATGCGTCGCGCACCACCAGCGGCGCCGCCTCGGCATGCAGCAGATCGACATCGGTCGGCATGGTGCGCACCACCGCGTCGCGGCCATGGCCGACCAGGCGCGTCACCGCGCCGCGCGGCAGGCGGATCATGGCGGCGGGCAGGGCGCCGGGACCGAAGCCGGGCTCGGCCGCAAGGGTGCAGGTCTCGACGCCGAGCAGCGCGGGGATTTCCTGCGTCACGGCTTCCATCACGTCCTGGGTCCGCATCAGCGCCAGCACGGCGAGGCGCACCCGCACCGACAGGGCCGCGCCGGCGCGCCCGGCCTCCAGCGCAGCATGCACTTCCGATTCCATGGCGCGGGCGCGGCCGCGTTCCGCAACGAGCATCGCCGCCATGTGGTCGGCGAGGTTCTCCCCATGCAGGCGCCGCGGCGGCACCAGCACGCGATAGATGTCCGGACGTTCGGACAGGAAGCCCGGATGCATACGCAGGAAGGCCTCGACCTCCTCCGCCTGGAGATCCGTTGACGGGACAGCCTGGGCGGGGAGGGGCGCGGTCATAGGATGGATTGTCCCGTCTTGTTCCAGTCGGCCAGGAAGGCCTCCAGGCCGCGATCGGTCAGCGGATGCTTCAGCAGCATACGGATGACGGATGGCGGAAGGGTTGCGACATGGGCACCGAGCTTCGCTGATTCGATCAGATGGATCGGGTTGCGGACCGAGGCGACCAGAACCTCGGTCTTCAGGGCGGGGTAGTTGCGGTAGATCTGGACGATGTCCGCGATCAGCCGCATCCCGTCGGTCGAGATGTCATCCAGCCGGCCGACGAAGGGAGAGATGAAGGTGGCACCCGCCTTGGCGGCCAGCAGCGCCTGCGCGGCGGTGAAGCAGAGCGTGACGTTGACCATTGCGCCTTCGCCGGCCAGCGTGCGGCAGGCGACGAGGCCCGCTTCGGTCAGCGGCACCTTCACGCAGACATTGGGCGCGATGGCGCGCAGCACGCGGCCTTCCGCCAGCATGCCGGCCGCGTCCGTCGCGGTCACTTCGGCGCTGACGGGACCCGGGGTGATGGCACAGATCTCCGCAATCACGGTCTTCATGTCGCGGCCGGATTTGGCGATGAGCGACGGATTGGTGGTGACACCATCGACGAGGCCGGCCTCGGCAAGGGACCGTATGTCGGCAACCTCGGCGGTATCGACGAAGAACTTCATGCTGAGAGACCTTCCAGGGGCAGATTGCGGCGTGTTCGGAACGAAAGCCGTGCGCGGGATCACAGTGTAACCCATGGTGCATGCAAATTTGGAGCGGACGGAGGACACGTCGTCTCTTGTTCCGCGCGCGGCACGGCTGCGCGTGCTGCTGCCTTTGCCGCTGGCCGATGCTTACGACTATCGAGCTCCGGCGGGCGTGCCGGTCGCCCCCGGCGCCTTCGTCGTCGTCCCGCTTGGCCGGCGCCAGGCGATCGGCGTGGTGTGGGACGGCGCGCCCGACCCCAACCTGCCGGAATCACGTCTTCGTGACGTCGAGCAGTTGCTCGATGTCCCACCGATGACCGCGACGCTGCGCCGCTTTGTCGACTGGGTCGCCGCCTACACCTTGAGCCCCCCCGGCGCGGTGCTGCGCATGGCGATGAGCGCGCCCTCGGCGCTGGAACCGCGCGCGCCGCAGGCCGGCTGGCGCCGCGCATCCCGACCGCCCGAGGGCGCACGCATCACCCCGCCGCGTCGCCGCGTGCTGGACCTGCTGGCCGATGGCGGCGCACGCGCGGGGGGGGAGATCGCCGAAGCCGCCGGCGTCGCCCCGGCCATCCTGCGTGGCATGGCCGATGCGGGGCTGATCCAGCCCGCCTTGCTGCCGCGCCGCCCGGTCTTCGCCGCGCCGGACCCGTCGCATCCCGGCCCGGTCCTGGGTGCCGAGCAGGACGCCGCGGCGCGCGCGCTGCGCGAAGCGGTGGACCGGCGCGCCTTCTCGACCACGTTGCTGACCGGCGTGACCGGCTCGGGCAAGACCGAGGTGTATTTCGAGGCGGTCGCCGCCTGCATCGCGCAGGGCCGCCAGGCGCTGGTGCTGCTGCCGGAGATCGCGCTCTCGGCGCAATGGCTCGACCGCTTCCGAGCGCGCTTCGGTGCGGCCCCGGCGCTGTGGCATTCCGAACTGACCTCCCGCACCCGGCGCGAGACCTGGCGCGCGGTGGCGGAAGGCGAGGTGCGGGTGCTGGTCGGGGCACGATCGGCGCTGTTCCTGCCCTTCCCGGATCTCGGCCTGATCGTGGTCGATGAGGAACACGAGACGGCCTTCAAGCAGGAGGAAGGTGTCGTCTACCACGCGCGCGACATGGCGGTGGTGCGGGCGCGGCTGTCCTCTGCGGCCTGCGTGCTGGCGAGTGCGACGCCGTCGCTCGAAAGCACCATCAACGCCGAGACGGGACGCTACGCTGCCGTGCACCTGCCGGCGCGGCACGGTGGCGCGGATTTGCCCGACGTCGGGCTGGTCGATCTGCGCCGCACGCCGCCGGAGCGCGGCCGCTTCCTGTCCCCGCCGCTGGTCGAGGCGGTGACGGCGACGCTCGCGCGCGGGGAACAGGCCATGCTGTTCCTGAACCGGCGCGGCTATGCGCCGATGACGCTGTGCCGCGCCTGCGGGCACCGGATGCGCTGCCCGAACTGCACCGCCTGGCTGGTCGAGCACCGCGCGCAGCGCCGCCTGCAATGCCACCATTGCGGCCATGTCGAAGCGCCGCCCGAGGCCTGCCCGCAATGCGGCGCGGCGCATTCCACCGTGCCGATCGGCCCGGGCGTCGAACGCGTGCTGGAGGAAGCAAGCGCCCTGTGGCCCGAGGCTCGGCGACTGGTGATGGCATCCGACACCATCCCCGGCCCGGCCGCCGCGGCCGCCGCCGCGCAGTCGATCCAGCGGCGGGAGGTCGATCTCATCATCGGCACGCAGATCGTCGCCAAGGGCTGGCACTTCCCGCACCTGACGCTGGTGGGCGTGGTCGATGCCGATCTCGGTCTGGCCGGCGGGGACCTGCGCGCGGCCGAGCGCACCTTCCAGCTGCTGCACCAGGTCGCCGGCCGGGCAGGGCGGGAGGAGCATCGCGGCCATGTCCTGCTGCAATCCTTCGCCCCCGAGCATCCGGTGATGCAGGCGCTGGTCTCGGGCGACCTCGAGGCCTTCATGGCGGCCGAGGCGGATGACCGCCGCCCGGGCCACTGGCCACCCTTCGGGCGTCTCGCCGCGCTGATCGTCAGCAGCGAGGACGAACGCGCCGCCGAGCGCACCGCCCGCGACCTCGGCCTCGCCGCGCCGGGCGGGGAGGGGGTGGAGGTGCTCGGCCCCGCCCCGGCGCCGCTGGCGATCCTGCGCGGGCGGCACCGGCGCCGGCTCCTGCTGAAGACGCGGCGCGACATCGCGGTGCAGCCGCTGCTGCAGGATTGGCTTGGGAAGGTTAGCGTGCCGGGCAACGTCCGGGTGCAGGTGGATGTCGATCCGGTGGGCTTCCTGTAGCGGTCTCGGCCTGGCCGCGCTGCTGTTCGGCGCGACGCCGCGCGCCGCAGCCGAGGAAGCATGGCTGCCCCGCCTTGCGCTGTTCGATGGCCGCTTCACGGTGGCACCCGCCGGCCGCCTGGACCTCGATGCCGGATCCTTCGCCGGGCAGGAGGTTCGGCCCGGTTTCCAGAGCAACGTCACCGTCCGGCGGGCGCAGGTAGGCGTGCTCGGGCAGATCCTCCACGACCTCGACTACGTGCTGCTGTGGGATTTCGCGCCGGGCTCGCCGGGCGCCCAGCCGGATGGCGGGCGGCTCTACGAGGCGCAACTCGGCTGGCGGGTGTCCGAGGCGGTGACGGTGCGCGCGGGCGTCTTCACGCCGCTGCACACACTGGAGGTGTCAGGCGGGTCCTTCACCCAGATGTTCATGGAGCGTGCCTCGATCATCCAGATCGCGGCCAGCCTGGCCTCGGGGTCGAGCCGCATGGCCGCGGGTGTCGAACTACACGGCGAGACATGGTTCGCCAGCGCCTACGGTACCGGCGGTGTGACCGCGCCGCCGGCCGAGGGCAGCGACGGTGACGATCGAGAACGCGGCATCGTCGGCCGCGCGGCGTTGCAGCCCTTCGATGGACCCGTCCGCGTGCTGTTCGGCGTCAACGGCGCGCTGCAGGCGCAGCCGCGCAGCGCCGGGCAGGACGCCGTGCGGCTGCGCGACTATCCCGAACTACGCATCTCGCCGAATCGCTTTCTCGACACGCGCAGCATCCCGGCCGGGCAGGCCTGGGCGGTGGGGCCTGAACTGTCGGGCATGATCGGGCCGCTGCATTTCGCCGCCGAGTACCAGGCGATCGGCGTCGATGCCGACAGCGGCGGGACGCGGCATTTCTCCGGCTGGTATGCGGCGGCGTCCTGGCCGTTGCTGGGCGCGCCGCGGCGCTGGGATGCGCGGCGCGCGGCGTGGGTGAAGCCAGAGGAAGCAACCCTCGATCCCGCGGCCGGCGCCTGGGGCTGGCTGGAACTGGCCGGGCGCTACAGCCGGGCGGACCTCGATGACGGCCCGACGCGCGGCGGCGTGCAGTCGATCTGGACGGTCGGGCTGAACTGGTATCCGGCCGACCGTGTCCGGGTGACGATGCAAGGGGAGGTCGGGCGGATCACCGGCCATGGGCCCGACCGCCCGTTCCAGGCGGTCGGCTGGCGGATCTCCTTCGCGCCCTGACCGCGACCGTTACCGCGCCTGCCGCACCCCCATCGCGATGGTGCGTTCATCCATCCGCGGGTCATGCGTCAGCCCGCGCCGCACCGCCCAGGTGTTGACGTACTGGATCAGCTGGATCAGCGGCTCCTCCTCGGCGTAGAGCGCGACCGCCTCATGCCAGATCGCCTCGCGCCGTTCGTCGTCGAGCGTGGCGGAACCCCGCGCGGCCAGCGCATCGAAGGCCGCACCCGAGAAGCGCGCATTGTTGTTCGCGCCGGTCAGCAGCTGGCGGTTGTTCGTCGCCAGCGTGTTGATGAGGAAGTTCGACCCTTCGCCGGTGGAACTGCCCCAGGCGGCCATCTGCATGGCGTATTCGATGCGCGCGCGGCGCGGCACGAAGGCGGTCCAGGGCAGTGCCTCGACCTGCACGCGCACGCCGATGCGCGTCCACATCTGTGCGATGGCCTGGGTCAGCCGCGCATCGTTCGGCCAGCGGTCATTGGGCGTATGGACGGTGACGCGGAAGCCGTTCGGATAGCCTGCCTCGGCGAGCAGGCGCCGCGCGCCATCGGGGTCGAAGGCGCGCGGGCGGACATTCGCATTGTAGCCGAAGGCGCCTTCGGGCAGCCATTGCGCGGTCGCGGTCGCAGCCCCTTCCATCACCTGGTCCACCAGCGCCTGCCGGTTGATCGCCATCGACAGCGCGCGGCGCACCCGCACGTCCTTGAACGGGTTCACCGGCAGCGGCGTGCCGGCATTGTCGGTGATCAGCGGCGTGCCGCCGTCGCGCGAGTAGTCCGGCGCCATGTAGACGGTGCGCGTGCTGGCGATCTCGGTAACCGTGACGCGCGGCTCGCGGCGCAGGCGGGCGAGGTCGGAGGTCGGCACCTGCTCGATCACGTCGAGATCGCCGGCCAGCAACGCCGCGGTGCGCGCCGCGTCATTGTTGACGATGCGGTAGTTCACCCGTGCCCAGGGCTCCGCGCCACCGAAATACGCCTCGTTGCGCGCCAGCTCGATGCGGTCGCCGGAGCGGTAGGACACCAGGCGATAGGGCCCGGTGCCGACGGCGGCACGGCCAGTGTTGTAGTCGTCGGAACTCGCACCTTCCGCCGCGTGGCGCGCGATGATGGACACCGATGCGAGGTCGAGCGGCATCAGCGGATGCGGCGCGGCGGTATGCAGGCGCAGTGTGTGCGGGTCCACCACCTCGACGCGGGTGATGGCGCGCAGGAAGCCCTGGAAGCCGCCCGGGCTGTTCGGCACGTTCGGCACGCGGCCGAAGGTGAAGACCACGTCGTCCGCCGTGAAGGGGCGACCGTCGTGCCAGGTCACGCCCTCGCGCAGCTTGAACTCCCACACCGTGTCGGAGACGACGCGCCAGGACGCGGCGAGCGACGGATGCGGGCGCGCCCGGCCGTCGCGTTCCACCAGCCGGTCGAAGATGTGCATGGTCAGCGCGTTGTTCGGGCCGACATTGTGGAAATGCGGGTCGATGGTGGTGACCGGCGAGGCGGAGCCGATCGTCAGCGTCTGCGCCAGGGCGGGCGGGGCGAGGCAGGCGGCCAGGGCCGCGGCCAGCGCCGCGATGCGGGCGGGGCCGCGCGGGCGAGGATTGGTCATTGGTCGTTCCCGTTCTTGTGGCCCGCGACGGGTGGCCCCGGCGGGATGCCGGGATCATGGCACAGGCACCAGATGGGGAAAGCACCCCCGGGCCGGACGGGCGGCCTCAGCCGCCCGGCCTGCTCAGCAGCAGGGCGCCGAGGCCGCCTGGCGCATCGCCCGCGAACAGGGTGATGCGCAGCGGTGGCGCGCCCGCCTCGATATCGAGGAACAATTGCGGCTGGCGGTCCACCCGGCCCTGCCGCAGCGGCGGGGCGCCTGGCGCGCCGATGGCGAAGCGGATCGCCGGCAGGCCTTCCCCCGGCAGAGGCATGAACCGCAGGCGCCAGCGGCCTGGCGCCGCCGTCGCGAAGCTGCCCCAGGCGCGGCGTGGCGCGCCGCCGGCCGACAAGGCTTCCAGCCAGATCGCCGCATAGCCATCCGGCATCAGCCGCGGCATCCCATGCGGGCCGGCATAGTCCATGTCCTCGGGGTCGAGCACATGCACCTCCCGGCCGGTGATGCGCTCGGCCTGCGCCGCGAGGTGCGGCAGGCGCAGATGCTTGCCGAGCCGCTGGCGCTGCGCCCAGGCGATGCCCCGCGCGTGTTCCTGCCGTTCCCACAGCGGCGCTGGGCGGAACGCCGGCTTGGGCGAGCCCGCGAGATGCAGGACCCAGCCGCAGCGCCAGTCATGCGGCTGCACGCCGATCGGGATGTAGTTGAACCCGGCTTCGAGCTCGGTGATCGGATGGCCGGCCCGGCGGGCGACGACATTCATCAGGTTCTGTTCGATCAGCGTACCGGCAAGGACGCCGCGGCCGAGCTCGTCGAGCATGTGTAGATGGGCGCGCGACAGCACCATGACGCCGGCGTTGAAGTAGGTTTCCGGCGGGAAGGGCGCGCCGCCGAGGAAGGCGACGGATTGCTCGGTCAGGTGCTGGCGGTCGATGCGCCGGCCCTCGGGGAAGGCGCCGACCGCGCCCGGCGGCACCAGGGCGAAGAGGTCCGGACAGTGCGGGCGGATGACGAGGTCCGAATCCATCAGGATGAAGCGGTCATATTCGGCCGCGACATCGCGGGCGGCGGCCTTCAGCAAGGCCAGGGGCAGGCCCGGCGCGTCGTGCAGCAGCCGGAGGTCCGCGCCGATGGCAGCGGCATAGGCGGTGATGCTGGGGCCGCTGATCTCCCATTCCGCCTCAGCCTGCCGCCCGACCACCATGACGATGATCGCCCGCTTGCCGGCCGGGGCCGGCAGCGGTGCGGCAGCGCGGCGAGGACGCAGGGCGAGCAGGTTCGGCGCGGCTTCCAGCGGGTCGCAGCCGTGGTCGAGAGTGTCGGCCGCGGCCCGCGCCGCGCCGGTGAGAAGCAGCAGCCCGCCCGGATCGAGCAGGTCCGGCGCGGCGGCGATTGCCTCCGGTTGGTTCAGTAGCAGCGCGTCGGCGCGCAGTCCCTCCCGCGCCGCTTCGCGCAGGGCGGCGGCCGGGTCCGGCAGCGGCGCGCGTTGCCGGAGGTGCAGCAGGCGATCCTCGGGCAGGTAATCGCGGAGTGCCTGCAGGAGGCCGGGACCTTGGGCGATGGCCATCACCCAATCTGCCCCGATCCGCCGCCCCGCATGGAGCAGCGGCCGGGCGGCCGGGCCGGACCAGGCGGTCAGGAGGCGGCGCGCGTCGGGTGCGTGGCGCGCGATGCTGTCGGCGAGCGTCGTCGCGTCGGGGAAGGGGGTCATCGGCGCCGGCACTGTGACCTTCGGCCCGATGCTAGGCATCAGGCCGCGAGCGCACGGCGCGACCGCGCCCAGATCGACCGTCGTGCCCCGCGCGACAGTGCAGGGCGCGAAGGCAAGGCCGGCGGATGCCGGCCGCCCGCCGTTTGAGGGACCAGATATGGAGCCAAGGCTGACGACCGCGAAAGGCGGTCGTCAGCCTTGGCGTTCGACCATCAGCTTCTTGATCTCGCCGATCGCCTGCGCCGGGTTCAGCCCCTTCGGGCAGGTCCGGGTGCAGTTCATGATGGTGTGGCAGCGATACAGCTTGAACGGATCTTCCAGCGCATCCAGCCGCTCGCCGGTCGCCTCGTCGCGGCTGTCAGCGATCCAGCGATAGGCCTGCAGCAGCACTGCCGGGCCGAGGTAGCGGTCGCCGTTCCACCAATAGGACGGGCAGGCGGTCGAGCAGCAGAAGCACAGGATGCATTCCCAGAGGCCGTCGAGCTTCGCCCGTTCCTCCTTGGACTGCAGGCGCTCGCCATCGGGCGGCGGGGGGGTGTCGGCCTTCAGCCAGGGCTCGACCGAGCGCAGCTGCGCGTAGATCTGCGACAGGTCCGGCACGAGGTCCTTCACCACCGGCATGTGCGGCAGCGGGGAGATGCGGCAGTCGCCCTTCACCTCGTCGATCGGCTTGAGGCAGGCCAGCGTGTTCAGCCCGTCGATGTTCATCGAGCAGGAGCCGCAGATGCCCTCGCGGCAGGACCGCCGGAAGGTCAGCGTGGAATCCACCTCGTTCTTGATCTTGATGAGTGCGTCGAGGACCATCGGGCCGCACTGGTCGAGATCGATCTCATAGGTGTCGGTGCGCGGATTGGCGCCGCCATCCGGATCCCAGCGGTAGATCTTGAACGCCTTGACGTTCTTCGACCCGGCAGGCGCCGAGTAGGTACGGCCCTCGCCGACCGTGGAATTCTTCGGAAGCGTGAACGTCGCCATCGGTCGGGATTCCTCAGTACACGCGCGGCTTCGGCGGGAAGACCTGCACTTCGTTGGTCAGCGTGCGCATCTTCACGTCGCGGTAGTCGAGCGCCACCGCATACTTATCGTCCACCCGCGCGAGGGTGTGCTTCATCCAGTTCACGTCGTCGCGCTCGGGGTAGTCCTCCTGCGCGTGGGCGCCGCGGGATTCCTTGCGGGCATCGGCACCGTGGACGGTGGTCAGCGCATTGCCGATCAGGTTGTCCAGCTCCAGCGCCTCCATCAGGTCGCTGTTCCAGACCAGGGAACGGTCGGCGATCTTGATGTCGGCATAGCCGGCAGCGACCTTGTCCATCTTCTCCACGCCCTCCTTCAGCAGTTCGGAGGTGCGGAACACCGCGGCGTGGGTCTGCATGGTACGCTGCATGTTCAGCCGCAGTTCGGAGACCGAGGTGCTGCCCTTCGCGTTGCGCACGCGATCGAAGCGATCGAGCGAGGCCTCGCCGGCCTTGGGCGGCAGCGGCGCCTGGGAGGCACCGGGCTTGAGCGTTTCGGCGGCGCGGTGCGCGGCGGCGCGGCCGAACACCACGAGGTCGAGCAGCGAATTGGTGCCGAGCCGGTTGGCGCCATGCACCGACACGCAGGCCGCTTCGCCCACCGCCATCAGGCCGGGCACGACGCGGTCCTGGTCGGCGGCGGTCGCGGCCAGCACTTCGCAGTGAATGTTCGTGGGGATGCCGCCCATGTTGTAGTGCACGGTCGGCAGCATCGGGATCGGCTCCTTCGTCACGTCCACGCCGGCGAAGATCTTCGCCGTCTCGGAAATGCCGGGGAGGCGTTCGTGCAGGATGTCGGCACCCAGGTGTTCGAGGTGCAGGTGGATGTGGTCCTTCAGCGGACCGACGCCACGCCCTTCGCGGATCTCCATCGACATGGCGCGGGACACGACGTCGCGCGAGGCGAGGTCCTTCGCCGTCGGCGCGTAGCGCTCCATGAAGCGCTCGCCCTCGGAATTGGTCAGGTAGCCGCCTTCGCCGCGCGCGCCTTCCGTCACCAGGCAGCCCGAGCCGTAGATGCCGGTCGGGTGGAACTGCACGAATTCATTGTCCTGCAGCGGCAGGCCGGCGCGCAGCGCCATGCCGCCGCCATCGCCCGTGCAGGTATGCGCCGAGGTACAGGAGAAGTAGGCGCGGCCATAGCCGCCCGTCGCCAGCACCACGGTCTGCGCGCGGAAGCGGTGCATCGACCCATCTTCCAGGCACCAGGCCATGACGCCGCGGCAGACGCCTTCCTCATCCATGATGAGGTCGAGGGCGAAATACTCGACGAAGAACTCGCAATTATGCTTCAGCGACTGCTGATACAGCGTGTGCAGGATCGCATGGCCGGTGCGGTCGGCCGCCGCGCAGGCCCGCATGGCGGGTTCCTTGCCGTAATGCGTCATGTGGCCGCCGAAGGGGCGCTGGTAGATCTTGCCGTCCTCGGTGCGGGAGAACGGCACGCCGTAATGTTCCAGCTCGATGATCGCGGGCACCGCCTCGCGGCACATGTATTCGATGGCGTCCTGGTCGCCGAGCCAGTCCGACCCCTTCACGGTGTCGTACATGTGCCAGCGCCAATCGTCCTCGCCCATGTTGCCGAGCGCGGCGCCAACGCCGCCCTGCGCCGCGACGGTGTGCGAACGCGTCGGGAAGACCTTGGTGATGCAGGCGGTCTTGAGGCCGGCCGCACCCATGCCGAAGGTGGCCCGCAGGCCCGCGCCGCCGGCACCCACCACGACGACGTCGTAGGTGTGGTCCACGATGCGGTAGGCGCCGTTGGAAGGCTTGCTGATCGCGTTCATCGCATCCGTCTCACTCGTTCCGCGCCGCCGGGGATGGCACCCCGGCCCGCGATGCTGTCGTCAAGCTAGGCGGTCTTCGCAGCCCCGCCAGGGGTTGTTCAGATCGCGATCCGCAGCACGGCGAGGGTCGCCGACAGCCACAGCAGGAAGCAGGCACCCTTGATCGCGAGCAGCGTGCCCATCTTGGCCATCTCGCCGCGCACGTAGTCCTCGACCACTTCCTGCAGGCCGTGGGCGGTGTGATGGAAGGCAGCGGCCAGGAAGGCGAGCAGCAGCACGGCGTTGAACGGCCGGGCGATCCAGTTGGTCGCCTCCAGCCAGGTGGCGTCGGGCATGCGCGCGAGCGCAAAGACCAGCCAGATCGTCAGCGGCAGCAGCGCGATCGAGGTGACGCGCTGCATCCACCAGTGGTGCGTGCCCCCCTTTGCGGCACCGAGGCCGCGCACGCGGCCAAGCGGAGAGCGGAGGGAACGTATCGTCGGCGCGGCCATCGGCGTCAGATCCAGGTAATGAGCATGATGAGCCAGGTCAGCGCGGTCAGCGCCGCGGTGCCGATCAGCACCCCCCGGCCGGTCAGGTAGGTGGTCGGCAGGTCGAAGCCGCGCCCGCTGTCCCAGTACAGGTGCCGCAGCCCGTTCAGCGTGTGGTACCAGGCCACCGCGGTCAGCCCCATCAGCCCGATCACGCCGACGAAGGATCCGAAGAACCACTGCGCCCCGTTGAAGGATGCCTCCCCGGCCGCCGCGGCGACCAGCCACCATACCAGGAACACCAGGCCGATCGCCCAGAGCACGCCGGTGATGCGGTGCGTGATCGACAGCGCCGAGGTGATCTGCAGCATGTCATACGCTTGCAGATGCGGCGACAGCGGGCGGCGGACGAGGGTGCCGTCCGACCGGCGCCCGACCATCACGGCCTCCCGCGCGTCGGTGATCTTCGACATGGGTCCGTAACTCCAGTGGGCCGCCCGCCCCGATCCCCGAACCGGGGGGCGGCCTTTTCACGCGCTCTTGTATGGTGCGCCGCAGGAGAGCGTCAATTCCGAGACGGGCGCGACCTGGCCGGGGAACGGTTCAGCTGCTCATGGCCGCGGCGTTGACGATGCCGACCGCGATCGACACTCCGGCCTTCACGATCGCTCCGGCGGCCTCGTTGCGCTGTTCCATCGCCGCCCGCCAGCCGGGGCCGAGCAGGCGCACCACCACGAAGAAGCACAGCAACTGGGCAAGCACCGCCACCACGCCCCAGACCGCCGCATCCAGCAGATTGGCCGAGTTCGACACCGATGCCCCGATCGGGATCGCCATGCCGATCAAGGCACCGGACAGCGCGACCGCGGCGGCCGTGTTGCCCTGGCGGATCAGCGCCACCTCGTCCTGCGGGGTGATGCGGCAATAGGCCCAGCCCCCGACCCAGACCAGCGCGACACCGGCGATGAAATGCGTCAGGAACCCCGGCAGGGTGGCGAGGCTGGTCATGGCGTTCTCCTTGGGCGAACCGACATTATTGGCCCGATGGGCGGCGTCGGGCGAGGAGTGTAAGGCGCGACCGCGCCCAAGCCGCCGGCCCCTTGGCGCCCGCCGTCGGGGCCGGTCATGGCGTCCACCCTCGGCGAACCGGCATCATCGGCCCGATGCGCCGCATCGGGCCGGGAGCGCACAGCGCGACCGCGCCCAGACCGTCAGCCGCCCCCGGCGCATCAGCGCATGGCGCGAAGGCAAGCCGTGCGGATGCACGGCGCCCGCCGTTTGAGGGGTCAATCAAAGTTGAGGGATCAATCAAAATAATGCGGCACGAAGCGGCTCGAATCGCGGGTCACCGGCGTCGCATCCTCCCGGATGCCGAGCCCGCCGGGCTCGCCGGCGATGATCCAGGACCCGAGCACCGGATATCGGCCGGCGAAGCACGGCAATTCGGCATATTCCTGCCAGACCCGTGGCTGGTCGCCATAAGGGCCGTCGGTCTCGATCCCCGGCGCGGTGATGTTAGCCCCCTCCCGCCCCCAGAGCGGCTTGGCGATCTCCGGCCGGCCGGTCTTGCCCGGTTCCAGATGCGCCGCCAGCAGGTTCGGGTGGTTGGGGTTGAGGTGCCAGAGCAGGGAGAGGAAGGCCTTGCTGGCCGGGATCAGGCGCCAGGCCGGCTCGATCCAGCGGGTCGGCGCCTTCGGGATGTTCGCCCCGAACGCCTCCCGCAGCAGCCAGTCCCAGGGGTAGAGCTTGAACATCGCCTCGATCGGGTTCTCGTCGGGGTCGGTGAAGACCTGCCCGTTCCAGCCGATCTCCTCCATGGCCAGGAAGGGGGCTTCGAGCCCCGCCTGGATCGCCGTGTCGCGGAGGTAGTCGACGGTGCCGCGGTCCTCGATGCTCTCGGCGTCGCAGCTGAAATGGACGGTGGGCGGCAGGCCCATCGCGCCCCAGGCGGCGATCAGCCGTTCGTGCAGGGAATTGAACTGGTCGTGGAGTTCCGGCCCGCGGCCCTCCTCCAGGCATTGCAGCCATTCCCACTGCACCACCGCGGCCTCGAACAACGCGGTCGGGGTGTCGGCATTGTATTCCAGCAGCTTGGGCGGCCCGGTGCCGTCCCAGCGCAGGTCGAGCCGGCCGTAGAGCGAGGGTTCCTGCCTCTCCCAGGATCGCGCGACGATGCGCCAGGCGCCGTCGGGGATGCCGAGTGGATCGTTCAGCCCCTGGCGCACCGCGTAGTCCACGGCGGCGCGGCTGATCCGCTCGATCTCGGCGGTGGCTTCCTCGAGCGTGCCGATCTCGGCCTCGGCGAAGCGGTAGCAGGCGCTTTCGTCCCAGTACGGCTCCCCGCCCACGTCGGCGAAGGCGAAGCCCATGCGCCGGGCGCGTTCCCGCCGGTCGGGCCGGGGGTCGAGGCTGCGCCGTTCCACCCTTCAGGACCCGGAGGAGGAGAAGGAGCGCGAACTGGACCCGAATCCGCCACGCGAGGAGACGGTGGTCGCGTTGCCGCGGAACCCGCTGGAGGCGATCAGGGCCGATCCCCCCGTCGTGCTTCCCGACCGCCCGCTGCGCCCGAAGAACCAGGACGATCCATGATAGCCGGACCTGTAGCCGGAGGAGGAGGAGGTCCGCGCCGCGGCGCAGATCTGTTCGGCATCGGGGCGATTCTGGGCACGGGCTTCCTGGCATTCCCGCTGCCGGTTCTCCCGGTTTGACCCCGGCCCCATGAGCATGGCGGCGCCGCCAAGCATCACGCCGCCGCCCAGCAGCACCAATGTGATCGTGCGCGCCATTCGCATGAAACGAATGTTAGGCTGGCGAGGCGTTGACGGGAAAGCATCCTGCGCGCAAGCGTTGTGATGAATTTCACAGGCCAGGGTGGAACCATGTCCGCCGAAACGCCCCCCTCCGCCGGCATCGGCCAGGATGCGCGCATCATCACGCTGATCGGGACAGGGCATTTCCTGTCCCATTTCTATGTGCTGACGCTGCCGCCGCTGTTCCTATTCTGGCGGGAGGAGTTCGGCTCCTCCTTCGCCGAGCTCGGGTTGGCCGTGGCGCTGATGTCGGGCACCACGGCGCTGCTGCAGACACCGGTCGGCTTCTGGGTGGACAAGCATGGGGCGCGCTCGGTGCTGGTCGGCGGCACGCTGCTGATGGCGCTGTCGGTTTCGGCGATGGCCTTCGCGCCCGGGATCTGGGCGATCTGGCTGCTGGCGATCCTGTCCGGGGTAGGCAATTCCGTGATCCACCCGGCGGACTACGCGATCCTGGCGGGTTCGATCGACAAGTCGCGCATGGGCCGCGCCTTCGCGCTGCATACCTTCACCGGCAATCTCGGCTTCGCGCTAGCCCCGCCGGTGGTAGCGCTTCTCGCCGCCACCATGGGATGGCGCACGGCGCTGCTGCTGGTGGGGCTGTTCGGCGTGCCGGTCGTCATCGCCATCCTGGTGCAGAGCCGTATCCTGCGCGACCAGCCCAAGGCCAAGAAGGCGGAGGGCGGGCCTACGGGCCGGCAGATCCTGCTGTCGCGCCCGATCCTGCTGTTCTTCGGCTTCTTCATGCTGTCCTCGATGGCCGGGTCGGGCATCCAGGCCTTCGTCATCACCGTGCTGGGCAAGCTGTGGGGCACGCCGGTCGCCGTCGCCTCCATGGTGCTGACCGGCTACATGATCGGTGCGACATCCGGCACGCTGGTCGGTGGCTGGGTGGCGGACAAGTCGAAGCGAAACCTGATCGGCTTCGTCTTCGTACTGACCGGCTTCTCCATGGCGATGATCCTCGCACTCGGCCTGCTGCCGATGCCTGAATTCCTGCTGCCGATCGTGGGCTTCCTCGGCGGGCTGGCGATGGGCGCATCGCGCACGCCGCGCGACGTGATGCTGAAGGATGCCTCGCCCCCCGGGGAGATCGGCAAGGTGTTCGGCTTCGTTTCCTCTGGCCTGCCGCTGGGGGGCGCAGTCACGCCGGTGCCGCTCGGCTTCCTGATCGACATGGGCTACCCAATGCTGGTGCTGCCGGTGGTCGCGACGCTGCTTGGGCTGTCGTTGCTGTGCGCCGGGTCGGCGCAGGCCGAGGCCCGCAGCCGGCGGGCGACGGCCGTGGCGGCGGAGTGACGGCGCCGGCGGAAAGGGGCGAGGCCCTTCTTCGGAGTTCTCCCTTCGGCCCTCGAAAGCCTCCTCTTGGGGTCGCGCGCGGTGCACCATCCGCTGGTGCTTGCGGCAATCCTGCCGAGCGCCAAATCCCGGCATTCCAAAGTGCACTGCACTTTGGCGGGGTGGTCCGGAGGGGCGGCGCCCTTCCGGGGTCCCGCGCCTGATGGCCTTCGACAACCTCCTCCTCGCGCTCACCTGGCTGGCCGTCGCCGTGCTGGCGGTGGCCGGCGCGCTGACGGCGTCGCGCAAGCAGCTCGACCCGGTCGGCTTCATGCTGGTGGCCTGCCTCTGCGCCTTCGGCGGCGGCACGGTGCGCGACGTGATCCTGAACCAGCCGGTCTTCTGGCTGGCGGTGCCGGAGATGGTCGCGCTCGCCGCGGGCCTTGCCATCGTCGTGTTCTTCACCGCGCACCGGATCGAACGCCGCTTCGTCGCGCTGCTTTGGGCCGACGCGGTCGGGCTTGGGCTGTTCGCGGTGCTGGGGGCGGAAGCCGCGCAGCGCGCCGGCGTCGATGCCTGGGTCGCGGTGCTGATGGGCACCATCACCGCGACGGCGGGCGGTATCCTGCGCGACATTGTCTGCGCCGAGGTGCCGCTGGTCCTTCGCCGCGAGATTTATGCGACCGCCGCTGCCATGGGTGCGGCGGTCTTCATCCTGGCGCAGGGCGCCGGGGCGGGGCGGACGCTGGCGGTGTCGCTCGGCATCGCGGTCGGCTTCGGGGCGCGGGCGGCGGCGATCGCGGGGGGCTGGTCGCTGCCGACCTACCGGGCCCGGCCAGGCAGGGAGTATCCGGACCAGCGATGACCCAGCCGGTGCTGGCGGTGCTGCTGACCCTGGGCGCGGGGCTGCTCTACACGCTCGGCTACGCGCTCGCGAAGATCCTCGCGGGGTCACTCGACCCGGTGCAGATCACCTTCCTGCGGTCGGTCATCGTGCTGGCCGGCGGGGCGCTGTGGCTGACGCGCAGCGCGGATGCCGCCGGGGCGCTGCGGCGCCTGGCCATGCCCGCGCAGGCGAGCGACCAGCGGCTGGCGGCGGCGGTGCTGATCCTGTCCACCACGCTCGCCGTGGTCGGCTACTCGCTGGTGCCGGTGACGGAGGCTTCCGCCCTCGGCTTCACCGCGCCGATCATCCTGGTGGTGCTCGGCGCGCTGGTGCTGCGGGAGAAGGTGACGCCGCGTCGCTGGATCGCGGTCGCGCTTGGCTTTGCCGGCATGCTGGTGGTGGTGCGGCCCGGTGGCGAGCTGTTCACGTGGGCGGCGGTCATGCCGGTGTCCGGCGCGCTGACCTATGCGCTGTACCAGGTGCTGACACGGCGCATCCGCGGCGTGGCGGATGAATGGGACGCGACGATGCAGGGCGCGCTGGCGGGAGTGGTGCTGCTGGGTCCCGCGATGCCATGGTTGTGGCGCGCGCCAGATGCCGGGGACGTGGCGCTGGCGGTGCTGTACGCGGCCGTGCAGACCGCGGCGCTGCTGTGCATCGCCGGCGCGGTGCGCCGGGCGGAGGTCTCAGGCCTCGCGCCCTGGCATTATTCGCGCATCGTCTTCGCGCTTGGGCTGGATGCGCTGCTGTTCGCGCGCGTACCGGGAGTGTGGGCGCTGGCGGGATGCGCGTTGATCGCGGCGGGTGGGTTGGTGCTGGCCTGGCCGCGCAGGGCGCGGTGAAGTTGGAGGGGCCTTGCCCCTCCAAACCACCCCACCAAAGGGCAGTGCCCTTTGGAATGCCATCACTTGGCGCCGCGCGCCGGTGTCGGGTCAGGGGGCGAATGGCGGCTTGGCGCACGACATGTGTCCGGCGCGAAGGGGAGGAGGCCTTTGGTGGGGCGGCCCGGAGGGGCTGCCCCTTCGGCCTTTCACCCCACCAGCACTCCGTTGCGGTGCACTTCCTCCGCGATCTGCACCGCGTTCAGCGCCGCGCCCTTGCGCAGGTTGTCCGCCACGCACCAGAAGGCGAGCCCGTTCGGCACCGTCGGATCGCGCCGCAGGCGGGAGACGAAGACCGCATCCTCCCCCGCGATCTCGATCGGCGTCGCGTAGCCGCCGTCATCGCGCGTATCGAGCACCGTGATCCCCGGCGCCTCGCGCAGCGCCTCGCGTGCCTGGCGTTCGGTGATGGGGCGCTCGAACTCGACATGCACCGCCTCGCCATGGCCGATCATCACCGGCACGCGCACGCAGGTGGCGACGACCTGGATGTCGGGGTCGAGGATCTTGCGCGTCTCCACCGCCATCTTCCATTCCTCCTTCGTCGCGCCATCGTCCATGAAGCGGTCGATATGCGGGATGACGTTGAAGGCGATGGGCTTGGTGAACTGCTCGGGCGTCGGCGGGTCGTTGACGAAGACGCCGCGGGTCTGGGACCACAACTCGTCCATCGCCTCCTTCCCCGCGCCGGAGACGGATTGATAGGTCGCGACGACCACGCGCTTCACCTTCGCCATGTCGTGCAGCGGCTTCAGTACGACGACCATCTGGATGGTCGAGCAATTGGGATTGGCGATGATCCCCTTCTTCGGACGTGTCGCAATGGTCCGCGCATTCACCTCCGGCACTACGAGCGGCACGCCGGGTTCCATGCGGAACTGGGAGGTGTTGTCGATCACGAGGCAGCCGGCCGCCGCCGCGCGCGGCGCATGCACAGCCGAGACGGCAGCACCTGGAGAAAACAACCCGAGATGCGTGCCGGCGAAATCGTAGCGGTCGAGGTCGCGCACCTTCAGCACCTTGTCTGGTCCGAAGGAGATCTCCTGCCCGGCCGACCGCCCCGAGGCGAGCGCGACCACTTCGCTGACCGGGAACTGCCGTTCGGCCAGTGTCTTGATGATTTCGCGCCCGACCGCTCCGGTGGCGCCAACGATTGCGACCTTGTAGTTCATTGCGGCGCCTCCTGATGGGAGCCGCCATCTAGCAGCGGATGGCGCCGCACGCACCCCGCGCGCCAATTCCGCGCGGTCCAGGGGACCGTTGCCCCCTGGCGGGGTGGTCCGGAGGGCCTGGACCTCTCTATACCGAACAGCCATCAGGCCTCACTGACAGCCCTCGAGCCGCGATTGCAGGTTCAAATCGGGGACGCGCAACCGACGATGCCAATACATCGAGGTGGCAATCTGAGCTGCAGGTGGAGGACTGCGGCCAAGGGAATGGCGCACCGTCGACGCGAATCCCACCCGCTCCGCCAGTTCCAATTCGCATCGGGCTCTCCGCCTCACCGACGACCCGGCTGAGTGGCAGGCTTCTTGGGGTTTTCGAGGCAGACCTGTTGACTGGCCCGGCGCGGAGGTGGCCGGAAATCGCTCTCCGGAGGCCAATTCTCTCCGGACCTGTTGACTTGGCCGATTTAGTACGGAACTCGCAAACTCAGGTAAAGGGCCGGTTTCGGCGCGGTCAGAGCTTGCTCCGGTTCGTATCCCACTTGCCCGAAATCCGTACTTCGTGAGCGAACACTTCGGTACGCGGCTGGTCTCCACCCAGATGTAGCACCCCTACAACGTTGCATCGCCCAGCCGCGTCGCCCGCTCACGCTCGATCAGCAGCGGCAAGAAGGCAACGCCAGGCTTCGTCGATAGCAGGCGCTCTTCGCCGGCCGTGACCGCTTCCACGAAAGCTGGTTCATAGCCCACGAGAAAGCCGGCGGCCTCGCGGTCCTCGCGCGGGCGGAGCACCACCGAGCCCAGGACTTCTACTTCCTTCTCATCGGCAATGCTGGCCCGCCAGCGTCCCGGGATCGTCGGCCCGCCTCCCACCCCGCTGAAGAACGCTTCCGGCGCATCCCCGCGGAGCGCGGCGGCGATCCCGGGCAGACCGAGGCCGAAAAGGGATTGCGCCAATTGCAGCCTCACCATCCCGGCGCGCAGGGCGGCGGCCTCGCCTTCATCCAGTTCCTCGCCGTCGTCGTCCGGGTCATCGAGGCGGAGCAGCGGGCGGACGAAGCCGGCGGTGATGGGATCTTCGGCACACCACCCGCTGCCGACAGCCCAGCTCTTGGAGCGGATCCTGCGCCACCCTGACCCGCTATCGCGCTCGATCCGCATGCGGGCAAGCTGCCCGGCGGCACCCTGCATCGTCGCGTTCATCTTGTTGCGGAAGTAGGTGCCTTTCGCTTCGAGAAGGCCTGCCGGCGGATGACAACCCGTCGTTCCGACCCATACCCAATCCGGCAGGTCGCCCTTGGCCCCGGGGATACGCGTCGCGCGAAGCCTCCGCGACATCGTGCCAGGCAAAGCCATGTCGTCGCCGTCAATGGCAATGCAGGCGGCAACATTGAGATGTTGATGCGCGAGCCAGCGCGCCATGAAGCGACCGAGCAGGCCGGAGGTCGCGCGTCGCACTTCCCGTCCCAGGCCGGGGCCTCTCCCTCGCCAGGTGAAGGAGGTGTCCCCAGGAACCAGAAGGTCCTCGATTAGGGTGGCGAGGCCAAGCAGCGGCGCGGCGTTCTGGCTGAGTTCAAGGGAAGCAGCCCGGGCGAGGGTGTGCAGGTCCACATCCACCCGGGGCCCTGCTGGCACGCTCGCTGGGCGCGCGGTGGCGGGATAGACGGTGAAGTCGAGCGATCGCGTCGTGGTGCCCACGCCGAGGATAGCGGCACGAGGTCGTCGTGCGCTCATGTGAACCCGCGTTGGTGCAGGCGTTCATGGCGGTCGGCCTTCAACTCCGACAGCCAGCGCTCACCCTTCGCGTCGAGGAAGGTCCCCTTGATATCCACCCCGGGGTGTACCGGCATCGGCAGGCACGTGCCGACCCCATCCGTTTCCGCCCAGCGGGCCGGAAGCAACATTCCTCGGCACTCCGAGCGAAAATGCAGGCTGTCGTTTGTTACCCAGAGCTTGCTGTCTTGCCCCAGTGCCGATGCGCGGAAACGTTCCCACCCCAGCTCCGCAAGAAGCCCGTTTTCCCAGGCCAATCTGATTGCCGGTTCGAGGGCGCACACAGCGGCAGCGTTGAACAGCATGCCGTGCTGCGTGGAGAGCCAGTAGGCGGCGCGGTAGCCGGTCCGCCCGTTGAAGAGCCAGTCGAACAACGCCGCGCTGACGCGGAAGGCCGCCTCGAGGCGAAAAAAGCCAGGCCGTTCGCAAGCCTGGACCCGATGGAGACAGAGTGCTCCGGCGCGGGCCTCCACGAAAGCCGCGTCGGCCAGGTCGGCGATGAGCCTCTCAGGTGGCGGGGCCACTTCCAGGAGGCGCCTGCGGCGGTCGCCGTCCACCGTTCCCGCGAGGCGCCACTCGGCGGCGGGCACGGCCGCGAGCGCCATCTCAGCCATGCTGCCCCCATCCCGCGAAGGTGCCATCGGCCGTCAGCCGGTCCCATGCGGCCAGCACCAGGCGGGCCATGCGGTACTCGCCGTGCTGGCGGATCTCCTTCTCCTTCAGCACGCGGAAGGTCTCGGAGGGGAAATCGGGGCCGTGCAGGTCCGTGGGGTCGAGGATGTAGCGCAGCTCGTCGCGGGTCAGGCCGTAGAGATGGGCGTAGGCCGCGTCGAGCTCGGCGCGGAGATGGGCGCGGCGGCCTTCATCCCAGCCGAAGGGCGGGCCGGTGAAGCCAAGGTCCTCCGCCCATGGGCGCATGTCCTCGGCGGTGTAGGTGAGTTCGAGGACGCGCTGGACAACGAACGTGCGCAGGTGCGTTGAGTACCGCTCGGTCTCGATGAAAGGCAACTGCTTGAAGACATATTGACCGAGATTAAGATAGCTCACCTTCTGGCGGCACATATAATCGACTACAATCGCGTTTGCATTCGCGCAAAAGCAAGCAAACAAATCGTTTCCTACATTTAAATTCACAAGAATTGTCTTGTGGCCAACGCCAAGGCGTGGAAAAAATGTGCATACAAGTGTTCGATATGTAGATGCGGTTGTTGCTTCCCCGTATCCGAATAAGAATCTTTTATTCGTCCATTTGGCTAATCTTGAATCGACCTCGGACTGCTCCACCCAGTAATACGGAAGGGATAGACGGGTTGGATTGCGGTGTTCGTCATCGCTTAACTCAGGCAGGACGCGGTGACCGCGTTCCGTATCACGTCCAGTGTAGTCGGCGTATCGGTGGTCAAACTGATCCATCATCTTTGCTTCGTAGAGCCGCACCATGCGCGCGCCACTCGGCAACACCCAATCCGCACCGTCGCGCACTGCGCCGGCCTCAGCCAGTTGGACGGCGGTGCGGAACAGGCCGCTATCGTTTGACATATGCAGCATGGCCATGAAGCTCACGCCCCACGGATTGCCGGCCTTGCCCTTCGTCTCGTCGATCAGCACGGGCACGCGGGCGTAGATGCGCTTGGTCAATTCCGCATCGGCCGAGGAGCGGAACACCGGGCAGGTCCGTGTGTTGGGGTTGATCAGCCGGATGTCCTCGGCCGAAAGGGTGAAGGCACGGCGCCGGTCAGCAAGGTGCTCGACGCGCGTGGCGAAAAACACGAAGTGCGCCGAAGCCTCGCTGCTGCCCAGCGTCAGCAGCGCGAACTTGTATGAGCGATGCACCTCCTCAAACAGGCCTTCGCGGTTCTCGAAGTCATACAGGCTGGCCAGCCGCCCTCTCCCAGCCACCTCATCGAAGAACGCCTTGGTACTGTCGTCGGTCGCGATACCGGTCGGCACGATCAGCCCCGCGCGCCCGCACGGCGAAGGCAGCCGCAGGAAGACCTCGGCGAAGAGTGCGTAGGTGTTAACGTCGCCCACTGCCGTCAGCGGAAATCGCCCGCAGCCGCGCACGAACTGGCTGGATGCCTCGGCGTCGCGCTTCGCGTGTTCAAAGGCGCGCAGCAGCGCGCGATCCGCATCATCGCCGCCTCGCAGCCCCTCGATGAGTTTGCGCCGCGCCGCCGCATTCGGTGCTGTCGCGATGGCCTGATGCCGCGCGGCGAAGAACTCCTGCTCCTGTAGCTTGATGCGCTCCCAAGGCGGGTTCCCCAACACGCAATCGAAGCCCCCAGCCGCAAACACATCCGGGAACTCCAGCGGCCAGTGGAAGAAGCGCAGCCGCGCCGCCGTTTCCGCCACCGCCCCCACCAAGGGGCCATAGACGCTGGAGGGCGCGCGCAGGTAGCGCCACACCGTGTCGGTCGTCGGCACCAGATCCCGCCCGCGCAGTTCCGGCCGCTGCGCTTTCGGCGCGAAGAAAACCGCGCACCACAGGTCGCAGGCCACGCGCAGATCATGCGCGACACTGCCGTTGCGCAGGCTCTCCAAGGCATGGCGCTTTACGCGCACCGCCTCCGCCGTGTCCTCCGGCGCCTCGCTCAGCGCGGCGATAGCGGCGGCGAGATCGTCGGGCAGCTCAACTTCGGGCAGCAGCGCCAGCGTCGGGTTGTCGCGCTCGCCCTTGTTCCGCTTCTTGAGGTCGCGACAATACGCCTTGTCATCGCCCGTCAGCTCCTTGAACGCCTCGTCCGGGATGCCGCCCTTGAGCACAGACAGGTCCGCGACGCCGATCAGGCTGTCGCCGCACTTGATCCGCGCATCGAGGAAGGAGAGCGGCTTGCCCGGCTCCAGCGCCTCGATCCACAACGCCGTGCGGCACAGCTCGACCGAGAGCGGGTTGCGGTCCACACCGTGGATGCAGCGGCGGATCACCTCACGTAGGGCGTGGCGGCGTACCGCCTCGTCCGGCAGGTCACCATCGGCATCGAGCCGCGCCACCGCCTCCGCCAGCCGCCGCGCCGCCATCAGCAGGAAGTGGCCGGAGCCGCAGGCGGGGTCCAGCACACGCAGCCGCAGTAACGCCTCGCGCGGGTTGTCGGGGTTGTCGCGGATGGCGCGCTCGATGACAGGGTCGAGGGCGGAGGCGCGCAGCTCCTGCGCCAGGCTGCTCGGGGTGTAGTAGCTGCCCGAAAGCTTTCGCTCGTTCCCCTTCACCGTGCCGCCGGCCGCATCGCCCACGAAGGCGAAGGTCCATGGCCGCGTCGCCACCTGCACGACGGGGTGGAGCTCTAGCAGGCTCTCATAGACCGAGCCCAGCTCCTCGGTATCCATGTCCCGGTAATTGACGCGCTGGAGCGTGCCCCGATCGGTGAAGAAGGTCAGCGCGTGGATCGCCTCCAACAGGCGGCGGTTGGACAGCACCGCACCGTCCAGCGCCGGGCACTGGTCCTCCTCGAACAGGCCGCCGAGGGCGGGCAGGCCGAGCGGCGGGGCGCCGCGTGCCAGCGCCCGGAAGGTTACCGTCAACCCCGCCCAGAGGTCCGCGTGGCCATCATGATGGCGCTTGCGGCGCGAGCGCTCGCGCAGCCGCGCCAGCGCGTAGCCCTGCGCGTAGAGGGCACGCGCCTCGGCCGGCGCGTCCGGCGCGTGCAGCAGACCGCGCTCCTCCGCCGTGGCGAGCAGGATGAGGCGATAGACCAGGCGGAGCAGTTGCTGGTGCAGCGCGTCGGCGGAGAGCGTGCCGTCGTCCAGCGCGGCGCGCAGCGCGGTGTTGGCCGGGTGCTCCACGAATCCGGAGCCGAGGTCGCGCAGCGCCTTGGTCACTCCGGCGCGGAGCTGCGTCAGGGCGCGTTGCCCGGTCTCCGCCCCCACCGCACGCCAGCGCTCCAGCCAGCACCCGGCCATGCCGCCCTCGCCAGGCGCCAGGCGGGAAGCGTGGGCGACAAGCCAAAGGGCGGCGAAGTCGGGATACAGGCCCTCTTCGAAGATCCGCTCCAGATCTGCTTCGACATAGGCGGGCCGGGTCAGGGAGGGGTTATCGCGCAGCAGGCGCAGCCGCACGCCGTTGGACACGACGCCCCACAGCGCCGTGGGCTCGGCGTTGAGGTATTCCTGCATCGCCGCGTGCGGGGCTCGGCGGCGGCCGCCATCGCCGAACTCGGGGCTGGCGCGGTCGAGGTCGCGGGCGGCCACGGTCAGCAGCAGCGGCACGGCGCCGGCATGGGCGCGGTGGGTGATGGGGAAGCCGCGTTCTCCGACATAGGTGCCGGGCGGGGCCTTCGCGATATCGGCGTAGCCCAGCACCTCGCGGAGCAGCCGCAGCAGCCAGCGCTCGACGCCGCTGCGCTGCGCGTCTCGGTCGGTGCGCGCGCGGTCGCGGCGGTACTCCTGCCAGAGCATCTCCGCGTCGCGCCAATAGCGACCGATCTCGTCGCGCAGGCTGCGGCTGGCGAGCATGCCGTAATCGGTGGCGGCGCGACCGGGCACACGCTCGCCCACCACGGCCTGGAGGAATTCGGCGGGAAAGAGGCCGCCTTCGATGCGGATGGCCGTGAAGGCGCTTTCCACGCGCGGCGGCGCTGAGGTGCGCGGCGACGGGAGGGGCAAGGCGTCCATCACGCCGGCACCAGCACATAGAGACCGATCACGTCGGCGGGCAGGCAGGGCTCGACGGACGGGCGCCAGCCCTTCCCGGCCGAGGCGTCGCGGACGCGGGTGTGGTCGGCGAGCAGCGCCTGCGCGCGGGTGCGCGCGATCTCCTCGATGGCAGGCATGGCAGCGGGCAACTCGTCCAGAGCGTCGCGCACTTCGAAGGCGCGCTCCTCGGCCTCCATGTTGCGCGCAGGCGCCGCTTCCAGCAGCGACAGCGCGTCGGCATCCTCCAGCAGGCGGGGCGGGTCGGAGCCGGCCAGCGCAATACCGATGGCCTCTTCGGAGAGCAGGGTGCGCACGCGCTGCCAGCGTGTGCCGTCGCGCTCCTCGACGCCGATCTGCGAGCGCAGGCGCAGCAATAGGATCGTGGTGCGTCGCGTAACCGTGCGAGTGGCCACCGCGCCGCAGCGCGCCGCGAGCGCCGGCTCATCCTCCGCGAGCGCGCGTTCGGCGACGTGATCGGCAAGTGCTGCGACCAACGGGTGGGTGCGGTGGACGGCCTCGAACCCCGCGGGGGCGGGGAAGCGGAAGGTCAGGCGTACCGACTTCCCGGACAGCCCCGCGGCGTCGAGCCTTTCGCGTATCTGGAGTGGCAGGTGTTCGGCGGGAAGGCGGAAGCGCCCCGCGCCGCGCTCCTCCAGCGGGGCACGCAGTCGCTCGCAGGCCGAGGTCACGAAGCGGCGCACATCCGCCTCGCCGCCGAGGGCCGCCACCGCCTTGTTCCACTCGGGCAGCACTTCCTCGGGCTTCAGGCGGGCCTGGCGGAAAATGGTGATGCTCTGCCGTGCGTTCTCCTTCGCGCTCTCCCATGCGGTCTCGAGATCGGACTCGGCGCGGCCGAAGTCGAGGCGGCCCTGACGGAGGTCATCGGCGACGCGCCCCTTGTGCAGCAGAACGGTGCGCAGGATCGCCTCGGTGACCTTGTTGGTGTCGGCGGGCACCGGGACGGCGACGCCGAGTTCGCGGCGGATGCGCTCGGCCTTGCGGACGATAACGCGCAGCACCGCACCGTCCACCGGGTTGTTCTCGCCATACAGCATCAGCGCGCGGACGACCTTTTCTGGCTGGCCGAACCGGTCCACCCGGCCCTCCCGCTGCTCGTGGCGCGTGGGGTTCCAGCTCAAGTCGTAGTGGATCACGGCCGAGAAGACGGCCTGCAGGTTGATGCCTTCGGAGAGGCAATCGGTCGCGACCAAAACAGGCAGCTTGTCCTGTGCGATAGCCACCAGCGCATCGATGCGCGCGCGCCGCTCCTCCAGGGGAAGCAGGCCGGTGATGACCTCGACATGCTGCTTGGCTGGGTCAAGCGCCGCGGCGAGGTGCTCGCCAACGTAGTGCGCGGTCTGGATGAAGCGGCAGAAGACAACGGGGCGGAAGCCCTCAGCGATCAGCGCTTTCGCCCGGGCGACGAGAAGCCGCAGCTTCGGATCGCGGTCCGGCCCGCGCAGTGCGTCGGCGCGCGCGAGCAGCCCGCGCAGCGCCATGGCGTCCTCGGGGGTACCGCCCGCCTCCTCGCTCAGTCCTGCCGGGGCGGCGTCCTCGGCGGTCAGGCTGTCGGTCGCTTCGCCGTCCATCACCGCCGCTGCGCCCTGCTCGTCGAGGGCCTGCACCTGCTCCACCTCCGTCGCGCCCTCGACCGACCGGAGCCGGGTTGCCAGCGCGACGGCAGCGGAGGCCGGGGACGAGGAGACGCAGCGGAGCAGCGCGAGGGCGGCCCACCATGACATGCGCTGGCGCAGGACGGACTCGCCCTCCGCACGCCGCACCATGCCGCGCGCGTAGTCGAGCACCTCGTCGAAGAGGCGGCCCCAGTCGCCCGAGAGGGTGTAGGTGGCCTCTGACGTCTCGCGGTCCGGGAAGACGCTGCCCTCGTCGCGCCATTCCGCGATGTCCGCCCGGCGGCGCTGGACGAAGTGCAGCGCGAGGCGCTCGCGAAGCTTCTGGCGGGTGGGGCCGTCGCCCATGCCCTGAAGGGCACGGAAGTCCGGGTGGAGCAGGCCGAGCAGGTTGTGGAAGGCTGCCTCATCGCCCGAATGCGGCGTCGCGGTGAGGTGGACCATGTGGCGGTCTGGCTTCGCCGCGAGGCCGCGCAGCAGCGTTAGTCGCTGATTCCGTTCGTCACCCCCGGTGCCGACCGAGGCGTGCGTCTCCTCCACGATGACGAATTCGGGGCAGGCGCGCAGGAACTCGTCCCGGCGTCGGTCGGATTTGATGTAGTCGAGCGAGACGACCGTGAAGGGATGGACATCGAAGATGGACTGCCCCTGCGGCAACCCGCGCTCCAGCCGCCCGGCGGTGCCGGTCCGCACGATCTCCGACTGGATGCCGAACTTGGACGCGAGCTCGCCTTGCCACTGTTCGCAGAGGTGCGGCGGGCAGATCACGGCGAGGCGCGCGATCTCGCCCCGATCGAGCAGCTCCCGCGCGATCAGGCACGCCTCGACAGTCTTGCCGATGCCAACATCGTCGCCGATCAGCAGGCGCACCGTGTCCATCTTCAGCGCCATCAGCAGAGGGACAAGCTGGTAGGCGCGCGGCTCGACCGAAATGTTGCCGAAGGAGCGGAACGGCCCCGCGCCGGCTCGCAGCTTGAGGCGCAGCGCGTCACGAAGGAGCAAAGCGGCAGCCTGAGCGCCGGTCTGCTCTGGGTCGGGCGGTGGAAAGGTCGCGGAGCGCGGCGCGACCGGCTCCAGCGGCAGGTAGATGAGCGTCTGGTCCTCCTCCGCGCCTCCGAGGGGCCGCAGGCGAAGCAGGTCTGGCGAGTCGTTGCCGGGCAGGACGACCCATTCCCGACCGCGCGCTGCCACGAGGGTGCCGGGGCGGAACTCAGCACCCGGGTTGTTCAGAGCGACGCTCATGAGCGGCCCTTGCCGAATACGAAGGGGAATTTTGCGAGGACAGCGGGCCAGTCGCCGCGTTGCTGAGTGAAGGAGACCACCTTGTAGCCCGCGTCCCGCAGCGCGCGGCGCTTAGCCTCGTCTATCATCTTGGCGGCGTCGCCTTGGTGGTGGGGGCCGTCCACGAAAATGAGAGCCTTTGTGCCGTCGTAGGCGAAGTCGGGCCGCACTGAGAACTCGGCCAACAGCGGCTGCGCTCGGTCCGGGAGGCGGAAGCCGCCATCGCGAACCGCCTCCAGCCACGCACGCTCCAGTCCGGATCCGCACTGGCGGAGCAGCGCGTCGAAGGCATCCTCCGCACGCGCGCCTGACGCGCTGCCCACCGAGGCGTCGGCGCGCGCCAGACGGCAGAGCAGGTCGAGCACCGCCTTGTGCCTGCGGTCGATGCGGCCGTGATCGGGCTGGTTGGAGTAGGAGAGGAGGCAGCGGTAGCACCCGGCCTCGCACTCCGCATCCGTGTCCTGCAGATCCGCGTGGTCGGTCCAGAGGCCCGACTTTGACCGCCAGTGCGCGACCTCCAGCGCCCGAATGGCGATACGCCGGATCGCGTGCGGGTCGGCCACCAGGCGGCTCAAGACACCTGCACCGCCTTCCGCGGCCTCATAGAGCAGGATGGCGTTGCGGTTGTCGCGGTCCGGCAGGGGTTCAGCCGCCAGCTCGCTCTCCTCCAGCTGGAACAGCCCCTCGACTCCGCGCTTAAGTGCGTAGGTCAGGGTTGTGATCTCGTCCGCGTCGAGCTTCACCGCTGGGCGAAGGACCAGGACGTTCCGGCGGTCCTCTACGAAGGGAATGATGCGCTGTACGGCGCGAGCGGTCGGCGCGTCGTCCATGGCGTCGTCGGGCGCCTGCTCGTCACGCGACCACTCGCCTGAGGCGACATCAATGTTGAAGCCGAAAATCGACTTGTTCTTGCGGCGCCGCCAACCGAGGTTGATGCGCCACACCGTCGCCGCCGGAGCGTAGCTCGCCTTAACCAGCAGGTCGCCGCCCTCGCGAAAGTCCACCGGCGTGTGTCGCCGCTGGCCCTCTGCCTCGGCGAATCTGAGCGTCGTGACCACCTCATAGCCCTGCCTCTGGCGCTCCTCCTCGTCGGAGGTGATCCGATCGGCACGCTTGGTGCTCACCTGATCGATGCGGTGCAGGTCGAGCAGCGTAGGCATCCCGCCTTCGAGCCGGGCGCCGCAGCTGACGCACAACTCGTGGTCTGCCTCCGCATCAAAGTGGCCGTAGCCGCAGGCGGGGCAGAGCTTTGCGCGGCGGGTAGTGAGCCGCGCCGAGGTGGATACGCTCTCCGCGTCACTCACCGTCAGGATAGCCTTGCGGACCCGGTAGGTGGATCCCTCGTGATAGATGATCGAGCGCGGCCCGAACTCCGACAGGCCGAGGAAGCGAGGCCGCGAGAGGAAACCGTCGCGGCCGATCTTCTCGCGTCGCGCCGGGATGAAGGCCAGCAGCGGCAAGCGCGGGAAGTTGTAGCCCGGCAGGAACCCCTCCGAGGCAAGATAGCGGTAGCAGTAGAAGTCGGACGACATTGTCGCGCGATTGTCGAGCAACAAGTCGCGCTGGACGCGGGCTTCGTTGTATCGTGCCTTGGCCTCATCACGAGTTTTCTGGTCGGCAGCGGCGTTCATCTGCACTGCGTGCGCCAGGTCCATCTGCCGCTGGGCCGCATTGAACAGTGTCCGCCAGCGGTCGAAGGCCGCGTCGAGATTGAGGTGTGCGGAGCGGATCACATGGTCAAGCCAGTCCGCCGTGAACCACGGCGCGCGGTCCGGAGTCAGCTCGTCGCGCAGGGAGCCAAGGATGGAAATACCGCGAGCAGCGGCGCGCTGCCGCACGCCAGGCTGGTCCACCTGCGCGGCGATGGCCGGCAGCAGAGGCAGGACAGGAAGGGTCTCTTTGTCGAGCACATCCTGCACCGACGGACCGAGCTTCTGCCCGGTCTCACCGAGCCAAACGGCGTTTAGGTGCGACCGGATCAGATCCTCGTTGGCAAGATCAAGTGCAGGCGGATTGACCGCGCCTGCCACCATGCGCGCTGGGTCGCGGAAGAAGTACTGGTCGTGCGGTGAGCGCGCCGCGCAGTAGGTGAGAACCAGCGCGGGCTGGCCGGACCGCCCCGCGCGGCCGCTCCGCTGCGCGTAATTCGCGGGCGTCGGCGGCACGTTGCGCATGTAGACGGTGTTGAGCGTGGCAATGTCGACGCCCAACTCCATCGTCGGCGAGCAGAAAAGCACCGGCAGCTCGGCGCTGCGGAAACGATCCTCGCGTCGCTCCCGTTCGTCGGCGTCGACTTGCGCCGTGTGCTCGCGAGCTTGAAGGGCGTGAAGGAAGCGGTCGTCGCCGCGCAGCATCTCCGCTACGTTGTGGTAGAGATCGCGGAAGAAGGCGTTGTCGCTGTCGCTACCCGAGCCTTCGCCGAGCGTCCACTGGATGCCACCAGCAGGCACACGCCAGCCGGTGTAGCCTCCCTCCACCTCGACCCGCTCGACAAGGCCGTAGATAGCCAGCACCGCAAGCATTTCGTCCGCGATTTGATTGTAGGCGTCCTCGTCGATCTTCCCCGGCACAGCATCGGCCGCGGTGCCCCACGTATTCTTCGCCTTAATGCGGCGCCCGAAGGCCGAGCGATGGGAGAGGTGAATGACGCGGTCCTGTAGACGACCCGAGGGCGGCTGCGGCCGGGCGACCATCGCCGAGGCGACGACGGGCCGCTCATCCTCCGCCATCCCCCACGGTTCGCGTAGCTCGCTGAACGACCGCTTCTGCAACTGGTCGAGGAAGTTTCCGTCTAGAAATGCGGTCTTGATCGCGAGACCGCGTCGCATCCGGTCCAGCAGATCGCGCAGCAGCTTCAGGCGCGTCTCTGCTGAAGCGCGGGCCAGTAGCGGGTGACGCTTGGTCCACTCCGCGTCATCTGCCGCGCATTCTTCGAGTGAGACGTAGCCGATGCGCAGGAAGCCCAGCTGCTCGAGGTTGGGGTGCGTGAATCGCCAGCCTCGCCGCAGGTCGAAGTAGAGACGATAGCCGAGAACGTCGCGCAGTGCCTTCTTCGCCGCGTCGGCGCGGAGCCCCTTCGCCTCCGGCGCGCTCGCGTAGTCTAACGGCGTGAGCCGGAGGTGATCCAGCACGCGGTGCGTCAACTCATCGTCGGAGAGCGAGCCTCCGGGCTGGTTGCGCAGCGCGGCGAGGAGCGCGCCGCGCAGCAGCAGCACCATCACGAAATCATTGAGGTGCCCAGCCTGCAGGCTGGCATCCTGCCGGTTGTCCGTAAAGCCGAGCAACTTTCGCGCGGCCTTTGGCAAGGACGCCTCGCCCAACAGGTGCCGCATCGCCGCGATGGTGAGGACCGTCGTGGCGCTCGACCGCCCTTCGGCGGAGAGCGAGCCAAGCTTCGCCGTCTCGCTGCGGACCGCGCCATCGAAGACTGTGTCGCAGCGCGGGTTGAGGCAGAAGCGGAAGCTCCTCGGCACGAACCAGCCCGGCACGCCACGCTCGTCTCCGCTGCCGTCAGGCCCTGCGCGGAACGCGACGGGGCGGTTCTGCCGGTAGTTCTGGCGGAGGCGCTGGGTGCCGTCTCCGGCAGGCTCCAGCCATTCGTCTGGGTAACGATCGGCGTCCTCGGCGTCGAACTCACCCTGCGCGTCGGGCATCCAGTAGCCGTGGACAGTGCCGCCCTCGTCATCGGCGCTGCGGTCGCCGAACTCGCGCGGCGCAATGTGGACGGGACGGCGCTCGGAGACTGTCGCCCAGACCGGCAGATACTCCTGACCGCAGGCCCTACAGAACACAGCGGTGAAGAGGGGCTTGCGGTCGGCGCCCGGCTGGAACTGCTGGCCGTTTAGCGTCAGGTAGCGCGCCCCGGGGGCCTCCAGCGTGGTGAACACGTCGCCTGCTCCGGCGACGAATTGGTGCAAGCGGAACGCGAGCAGGGGCCGACCGTCCGGGCCGGGCGTCCGGTAGGCAAGGAGCAGCAGTCGGCGGATGTGTTCGTGGCACTCCGCTTCGGAGCGTCCGCTCGCTGCCGCCAGCATCTCCGATGCCTCGCGCAAGGTCTTCGGGTTGCTGGTGCGAACCCAGCGCCCGTCCGGGCGGCCGTCCTCGCGGGCAAGGCCCAGGGTGGTTTCGAGCCACGCCGCGACGGGATGGCGGCGGAGCGCCTCGGTCGACGCCGAAGACGGCACGCCGGCGACGATGGCCATAGCGAGCGCAGCCCCATCGGTGGCGGCTGCGTCGTCCGTAACGCGCTGCAGTGTCTCCGTGATAACGTGTTCGGGTCTCACTTCCGCGCCGAACAGGCGGCTGGCCACGGAGGCCACTGCGCGGGCGCGATCGGCGGCGGTTCCGCCCGTCGCCATGGTGGCGCTGGTGCCGACGCAGAGGAGGTCGGGGTTCGTGCGGTCGCGGACGCGACGTACGAGCATGGCGACGTCCGCGCCCTGCCTTCCCCGGTAGGTGTGCAACTCGTCAAGAACGAGGAACCGCAGCCCCTTGGCCTGCGCCACGACCTGCGGGTCGGGCGATGAATGCCGCGTGAGCATCAGCTCCAACATCACGTAGTTGGTGAGCAGGATGTCAGGGGGGCTCGCCGCGAGTCGTTGCCGGGCTTCCTCGCCCTCCTGACCGGTGTAGCGGGCGAACGTGACCGGCTCTCCGCCCTCCGGATATCCGAGGCACAGGTATTTCTGCAGCTCCTCAAGCTGGGAGTTGCAAAGGGCGTTCATCGGGTACACCACGATGGCGGTGAGCGCTGTCGGCTGCCCGGCGGCTTTCCGGCGCAGCACATCGTCCACGATGGGCACGAAGTAGCTGAGCGACTTACCCGAGCCCGTGCCTGTGGTGAGGACGTAGCTCTTCCCTTGCTTGGCGATCCGGATCGCCTCCTCCTGGTGGCGATGGAGGACGAGAGGCGAGCCTGCCGCCCCCTCGGCAGACTTGCCGAACCGAAAAATCCGCTCGCACTCGGGGTGCAGAAGTCCTTCGGTGACGAAATTGCCGATCGCGCCCGCCGGTACGAATGCCGGGTTGAGCCCGACCATCGGCGCCGGCCAGAAGCGTTCCGCCGAATACTCGGCATCGACATGGCGCTTGATGTCGGCGGACCGAATCTTCACGAAGGAGCGGGTAAACTGCTGATATTCGTCGATCAGTTTGTCCCGGAACTCAAATACGTCCATGGTCCCCCGGCGCCGTCCTTTCCCGTCTGCAATAACAGCATAGAGGATGAGGTGAAGCTGCGCACCTGGCTTGTGGAGGAATGCGCCGTTCTCAGCAGGTATACGGAAGCGGCAGATTACTGAGCGGGCAGCTGTCTATCCCATTCGGCTTCAAGCCCGGCGAGTGCCCAGGTGAGCGTGACGCCATCGACCTGCCGCCCGTCCAGGATCGCCTCGACGATATCCGGCGCCAGCAGCGTCAGCCGCAGCACGCGCGAGACGTAGGACGAGTTGATCTTCTCGGCCGCGGCCAGCTCGTGGATTGTGGCGAAGCGTCCGGTCTCCAGCATCCGCCGCCACCGGAACGCCCGCGCTACCGCCTTGATGAGCGTGATGTCCTGCCGGCGGTCCAACGCCAGCATGCCGGGCGTGACCATCGCCTTCCGCCCGCCTCGCGGCTTCACCGAGAGCGGGATGACCACCGTGAGGGTCTGCGCCTCGTCACTCATGCCGCCGCCCTCCCGGCCTCGGGCGCCTGGGCAGCCAGGTCCCGCACCAAGCTACCGAGCCCGTCCAGCCGCAGCCGCACCGCGGCGCCCTCCGCCCGGACGTCGACCCTGTCCACTAGCAGCCGGACGATGCGCGCCCGCTCGGCGGGGAAGAGCTCGTCCCACAGTGGCTCGATCCGCTCCAGCGCCAGCAGCGCCTCCTGCTCGGTCACGTCCGTCGCCGTCGCCCGCGCCGCCCGCCAGGTGCCGACCACCATCTCGGGCTGGCGCAGCAGCGCGCGAACCTGGGCGACCACCGCCGTCTCGATCTCCCCGGCCGGGAGGCGTCCGATCGCGGGCCGCTCCGTCGCACCACCCTTCAGCACGGCTTGGCTGACATAGTAGCGGTACATCTGCCCGCCCCGGCCGCGGCTATGGCTGGGCGACATGGCGCGGCCCTCGCTGTCGAAGATCAGGCCGCGCAGCAACGGCGCGGTGGTGTTCCGCGTCCGGTTGACCCGCACCCGCGGGCTGACCTGCAGGACGGCGTGCACCGCGTCCCACTGCGCCTGGGCGACGATGGCGTCGTGCTCGCCGGGATAGGCCGTGCCCTTGTGCACCGCCTCGCCGAGGTACACGCGGTTGCTGAGGATCCGGTAGACGTCGCTCTTCGTCAGCGGCCGGCCCCGCTTCGTGGTGGCACCCTCGGCGCGCAGCAACTGGACCAGCCGGGTGCAGGACTCCGTCTCGACGAAGCCCTGGAAGATCCGCCGCACCAGCGCGGCCTCAGCGTCGTTCACCAGCAGCTTCCGCTCGCGCACATCGTAGCCCAGCGGCACGAAGCCACCCATCCACATGCCGCGCTTGCGCGATGCTGCGACCTTGTCGCGGATCCGCTCGCCAATGACTTCGCGTTCGAACTGAGCAAAGCTGAGCAGGATGTTCAGCGTCAGCCGGCCCATGCTGGTGGTGGTGTTGAACGACTGGGTGACCGAGACGAAGGTGACGTTGTTCGCGTCGAACACCTCGACCAGCTTGGTGAAGTCCACCAGCGAGCGGCTCAGGCGGTCGATTTTGTATACCACCACGACGTCGACCAGCCCCTCCTGGATATCGGCGACCAGCCGCTTCAGGGCAGGGCGCTCCAGGGTGCCGCCTGAGATGCCGCCATCGTCGTAGTGGTCGCGGACGAGCACCCAGCCCTCGGCACGCTGGCTGGCGATATAGGCCTCGCAGGCCTCGCGCTGGGCGTCGAGGGAGTTGAACTCCATGTCGAGCCCTTCCTCGCTCGACTTCCGGGTGTAGACCGCGCAGCGCAGCTTCCGCACGGTGGCCGGCATCGCGCCGGCCGGCTTCGCGTCGCGCTTCATGCCGCGCTCCGGCTCGGGCGCAGCCCGAAGAACACGCGCCCGTTCCAGCGCGTGCCGGTGATGGCGCGGGCGATGGCGGACAGCGATTGGTAGGGACGGCCGCTATAGTCATAACCGTCGCGCGTGACGGTCACCACGTGCTCGACGCCCTGGTACTCGCGGATCAGCTGGGTGCCGGCGATCGGCTTGTCGTCGCCGCGCATGCGGCGGACGGTGACCTTGCCGCCGTCGAGTTGCTCGCCGAGGGCCTCGAGGCGGGCCAGCGTCTCGGGCTTCAGGCCGCCATAGGCCAGTTCCTGGATGCGATATGCCAGGCGGCTCTCCAGGAAGCGCCGGTTGTAGGGCGGCGGCTCGGTGCCGAAGAGGTCCCGCCATTGCTGCTTCAGGGCCGGCGTGGTGGCGGTCTTCAGGGCGGCGAGCCGGCCGAGTACGTCGGCAGGCGGGATGGCGGGCAGGGCAGGGGTGTGGCGCGCCACGGGCTCGATGGCATCGGAACTGTTGGTTCGGCGGGTCATGCGGAAGTCCTCTCCAAGGGGACCGCATGCACGCTCCCGTGACCGGAATAGTGTAGCGAACTCTCTCCGATGACTCCGAGGTCGCGGTCGATGTCCTCGGCGGTGCGGCTTCGCAGGCGCAGTAGGCCGCGGGCGAGGATGTCGCAGACCTCGCGGAGGCGGAGCGGCATGGAGTGTTTGTGATGAAGCTGCATGGCGAGAGCGGCGTATCAAAACCGGATGACGCTTTCATAGTGTGATCAAGCGCTTAGAGAAGCTGCGCGAAAACAAAAGCACTGCAAGGCAAGGCTTCGAATGCTGGCCGAATACTGGAACTTGCGCTCGTCTTCGCAGGATTGCGACAGTATCGTCGAATCGAGCAGCGCGACCCGGTTGCGAAGCTCGGCTGCGGAGGGAATGGCCCTTGCCAGTTCAGGTGGATTGCTCTTGGCCTCGACCGCACAGCGGTCGCGCTTTCGTCGTGGGCCGCTAGCGGATGGGTCACCAACGTCTTGGAAAGCTTCCGGCTCACCGCCTGCTTCCGGAGATCATCCGGTTCCTGCTGGACGGGACGGTGCCCAGTCCAGCTCTGGTCGAGCATGTTCATCAGCTGAGCCACGACGCTCTCGTGCAGGCCATGCGGGATCCAGTGTTTGTCGAAGCCGTGTGGCTCTTAATGTGCTTGCCCCACGTGGCTGCGTCATCGCGCTTCGAAGACGGCATGGCCGCAATCGGCATTATCGTGCCGGGACGGTTGTCCGTTGCCGGCTTACTCTCCGCTGTTGATGCAGCCCTGGAGCGCGTGCAGCGGCGATGCGATAGCAAAGCGACAGATCTGGGTGAGATCGCGCGGCAATCAGCACTTTCATCGCTCAGCGAGGTAATCCATTCGCGGCTACCCCGCCTGTGGCAGCCGACATCGGAGGACACGCGCCACGTGCTCGCAGTTCTCAGAAGTGCGGAGGCCGGCGCTGACCTGATCCAACAGTTCCATTCGCGCTTTGTCGAGCGAGTCCTTCACTTCTACGTCGATCGAAATCTGCATCGCATGGTGGGCCCGGGAAGGACCAGCAAGTCGTTCGGCGATCGCCGGAACTTCGATGCCGCGTTGCGTCGGCACTGCGACGAAGCGTCGCTTATCATGCGTGGGTTTGCACGTGACTGGTTGGGTAAGAATGTCTATCGCGAAGGGAAGACCCTGACCCATCAGGATGTCAAACGCTTCGCGAGCTACTCACTCGAGAAGCTGAGGCTCGAGCTGGCGCAGCGCAAAGGCGTGTCGTGAAGCAGTTCGACATCGAATGCGGCGTCGCCGCTCCCTCTCGCACCGGTGGCATCTCGCTCGCGCTGGGCGGCAGCGGGAGAAATATCAACCTCCGCATCGACTACATCACCCGTCGCATGGTGGCGGACGTACCGGATCTTCTGACCGACCTGCTTGAGATTGCCGCATATGTCTACTGCGCTGACCAGCGCCTACCGAGGGGAACGAGCCATTTCTCGAACTACGGCGAGAACTGGCGGAGAACGCTGAACTTCTCGATCCCCGTCAGATATCCAGGGGTGTGGCAGCAGGAGGAGGTTCAACGTCTGCTTACGGCGACGCTCGGATTCCTATCCGATGACAGCTACGCTTTCGAGTTTACCAAACTGCGTGCGCCGTCCGTTATGCGCGATGCCTATTTTCACGAGCTGATCGAGTCGGCTCGCGAACCCGAGGTGGTTGCCCTCTTCTCAGGCGGCATCGACTCGTTTGCCGGCGCCGCGGAGGACCTGCTCCTGCGCGGTCGCGCGGTCTCGTTGGTCGCTCACTCTTCCGCGCCGAAGGTCCGGCATGTTCAGGATGAGCTGATTGCCAGCCTGCGAGCCGAGCTCGGGGAAGAACGGAGTCGTCTAACCTTCGTACCAGTGCTGGTCACGAACACATCGGCAGAGCCCGTTGAATTCACCCAACGCAGCAGGTCATTCCTCTTCGCCTGCCTCGGTTTCGTTGTTGCTCGTCTGGCAGGTAAGGATAGGCTGACGTTCTACGAGAACGGCGTCGTCAGCCTCAATCCGCCTCTCGCCGGCGACGTCATCGGCGGGCGCGCCACTCGCACGACTCACCCACGCGTTCTGCGCGGACTTGAAGATCTGTTCTCGACGCTCCTGCAGCAGCGCTTCGTCATCGATACGCCTCTTCAGTGGCTCACCAAGCCGGAGGTAGTCAGTCTCATTCAGAAGGCGGGAGTCGCGCACCTCCTACCCAAGACAAGTAGCTGCACCCGACCGAGAACGTGGTCGAAGAGCCAGCGCCACTGCGGCGCGTGTTCTCAATGCATCGATCGGCGGTTCAGTGTTCTCGCTGCGCAGTTGGCCGATTACGAGCCCGCGTCGAACTATAGGACTGACCTCCTCACAGCGGACCGAAGCCAGGATGACGATATGCGGATGGCAGTGAGTTACGTCTCCTTCTTCAAGAAGATGCTGCTGACGCCGCGCTCCCGTCTTCTAGCGGAACTCCCGGAAGTGGTTTCCGCTATCGGGCATTTCCCGGACAGGAGTGCGGAGCAAGCCGAAGCGGACATCTTTGATCTCCTCCAGCGTCAGGCACGTGCTGTCGAAGGAGTTATCACGTCGGCGCTTAACCAGTACGGAACTCAGGTGTTTCGTGACGAACTTCCAGCGGGATCGCTCCTTTCCATGTGCTTAACGCGGCGCGTCGTCGAGGTCGCACCGCCGAGCGATTACGACGCTCGAGCAAAAGACTTCATCGACCGGCTTTCCGCGCCCATCCTCGAATTCGCTATTGACGCCGTGAAGCAGTCGGTGGTGTTTCGTGGTGGTACCTCGCTGGAAGGTGCAAACTACAGGATCGTGCACGAACTTCTGGAAGACTTTCGACGAGCAAAGGCCGAAGGACGCGATGTGCCATTCGTTCCATCGGCTGAACTGGCCGTGCGCCTCGGCACAGAGGAGCAATCGATGAGGCAGCAGCTCACCCGCCTCAGATCCGCGATGGAACCACTCGTGGTGTCACTCGGCCTGGTGCTCGACCAGAACAGCTTCATCGAGAACCGTCCGCGCATCGGCTACCGGATCAACCCGGCCGCACGCGAATTGGCATTAGGAGACCTTGGCGTACTGTCGGCGAACGCCCAGGGCTCCAACGCCAATGTCACAGGCGATGCCCCCTGACGTCACAGCGGGCGTGACCAATAGGCAGCAGAGCGCCCTTTTTTCGGGCTGGCACGTCACAAGAAGATCCGCGGCTGCGAATACCAGTCTTCCCATAAGTCATTGAAACTCCACGCATATGGAGGCGATGCAGCGCGTCTGCGTCGCCCTCCGCGAACAGCGATGGAGCCAAGCAGTGACGACCAGGCACCTCACTCAGATTGAAGTCGCCCGCCGCTGGTGCCTCAGCCCGCGGACGCTGGAGCGCTGGCGCTGGCTGAAACAGGGGCCGCGCTACATCAAGGCGGGCGGACGCGTCATCTACAGGATCGAGGACATCGAGGCCTTCGAGGCAGAGCAGCTTCGGGGGCAGCGTTGATGGACGCCGCCGCCGCCGCTGCGATGTCGGATCCGGAGCGCAACCCGCATTTCCGCCGCCGTTGGAATGACCCAGGTGCGGATACCCCAGCCTCCATGCCGCGCCCTGGGGCCAGCGCCATCGGCACCCTGGGGCTGGTGCTGCAGGAGGCGATGGACCGTCGCCGCGTCGAGCGGGACCAAGCCGTCGCCGCCAACAATGGCGATCCGCCGCGATGAACGCCGAGCCCCCCCTTCAGGCGGATCGGGACGAGCTCGAGCGCTTCGTTGGTGCGCTGTTCCGCTACGCCGACGACGGCAGCTACGTCTCCCTCCGATCGTTCTACGACGATGCCGACCAGGTCTTCCGCATCCAGGCTCATCACCTCGCCGCGGATCGCCAGCACCTCGTCGATGCCGCCTGCGACCTTGCCACCCGCGCGGCCCGGGAGAAGCGTCCGGTTGTCTTCGCGCCACCGATCGCGACCTTCCGGACCGCTGTTCAGGCGACAGAATCCAACCTGCACAACGGCCTCACCCTCAGTGTGGAATGCGACAGCCAGCCCGAGGAAGCGCGGCAGATCCTGGAGCAGCTCCTCGGGCCGGCGACCGTCGTTGTCGCCAGTGGCGGTGAATGGCCCGATGCGGACGGGGTCATGCAGCCGAAGCTGCATCTGCATTGGCGCCTGACCGAGCCGACGCGCGACGAGGCGTCTCACGCCAAGCTGAAGCAGTGCCGCGCCATGGCGACGGACCTGGTCGGCGGTGATCCCACCACCAATCCTATGGTGCATCCGATGCGCTGGCCGGGATCGTGGCATCGTAAGGCATCGCCGCGGCTCTGCCGCATCGTCGCCGAGACCGAGCACGAACTCGACCTCGACGACGCCGAGCAGTGCCTCCGCGAAGCTTGGGACGTCTTCAAAGCCACGCGGCCGAAGACCGATGACAAGCCGCAGGACACGCCGAACGAGGGAGAGCCGCGGGATTCGCGCGAACTCGTCAGGGCCATCACCTCCGGTGCCGATTACCACGCGCCAATTGCCGCCCTCGCCATGCGATACCTCAAGGGAGGCATGGCCGACGCGCAGGCGGTGCTGACGCTGCAGGGCATCATGCAGGGCGTGCCGGAGGCGATCCGCGACATCAAGGACGGTGTGACGCACCCGCTGCGCTGGCAGTCCCGCTACAACGACATTCCCCGTGCCGTCAGCACGGCCCGGGCGGAGATCGAGGCGGATAAGGCAAAGGCGGCGTCGGATGACGTCTTCGCGGCCGCGCGGATCGGGGAGTTCCGCCTCGACGCCATGACCGCCGGGCTGCCCCCGGCCCAGGAGTTCCTGCTGACCCCGTTGATGCCGCTGGGAAAGGTCGGCCTGATCTTCGGCGCAGGTGGCATCGGAAAGTCGCTGGTCGCCCTTTCCCTGTGCCTGCGGGTCGCCATCCGGGGCAGGTTTGGCGAGGTCGCGCTCGGCGGCTTCTCGATCCTGGGCGGCCACATTCCGCTGGAAGCGGCGGGCGCGAGCGTCTTCCTGACGCTGGAGGACGACACGGCAGAGATCCATCGCCGTGTGGCGTCGCTGGATCCGCAGAACCGTCGCGATGGCGCGCCTTGCTTCGTCATCCCCGCCCTGGATGTTCCCGGCTTCGACCCCGCGCTGGTTGTTGCGGAAGGGCGTCTCGCGGCGCTGACGGCATTCGCCATCGACGGCCTTGACCGTCTGCTGACCAACGTCA
>NZ_JBYCZL010000016.1:0-125393 GCF_057586215.1 Roseomonas sp. SRI_022 | reverse complement strand
GCCCTTGGACGGCGCGGCGGAACGGCCGCGGCCGCGGCCCTTGGGCGCGTTGCGGGCTTCCTCGATCTCCTCGTCCGACACGGTGTCGAGACCCTCGACGGCCATGCGCGGGATCGGCTTGCCGGTCAGCTTCTCGATCGCCGCGACGTTCTTCGCGTCATCGGCGGTCGCGATGGTGTAGGCGTGGCCCTCGCGCCCCGCCCGGCCGGTCCGGCCGATGCGGTGCACGTAGTCCTCGTCGCGGAACGGCACGTCGAAGTTGAAGACGTGCGACAGCCCGCCGATGTCGATGCCGCGCGCGGCGACGTCCGAGCAGACCAGCAACTGCAGCTCGCCTGCCTTGAACGCGTTCAGCGTCGCGAAGCGGGACGCCTGATCCATGTCGCCATGCAGGGCGCCGACGCTGAAGCGGTGCTTCTTCAGCGACTTGTAGAGGATATCGACCTCAATCTTCTTGTTGCAGAAGATCAGCGCATTCTGCACCTGCTCGACGCGGATCATGCGCCGCAGCGCCTCCCGCTTGTCGTGCGGCTGAACATAGACCAGCCCGGCGGTGATCGTCGTCGCGACGGAAGCCGGCGCGGAGACGGTGATCTCCTTCGGGTTGGACAGGAAGGCGTCGGCCAGGCGCCGGATCTCGGGCGCCATGGTGGCGCTGAAGAACAGCGTCTGGCGCATCTGCGGGATCAGGCTGACGATGCGCTCGACATCGGGGATGAACCCCATGTCCAGCATGCGGTCGGCCTCGTCGATCACCAGCAGCTTGCAGTCGGCCATCAGGATGCGGCCGCGATCGAACAGGTCGAGCAGCCGGCCCGGCGTCGCGATCAGCACGTCCACGCCTTTCTCGAGCACGTCGCGCTGGTCGTTCATGCTCTCGCCGCCGATCAGCAGGGCGTGGTTGAGCTTGAGGTACTTGCCGTATTTCTCAAAGTTCTCGGCGACCTGCAGGGCGAGCTCGCGCGTCGGCTCCAGGATCAGGCTGCGCGGCATGCGCGCCTTGGCCCGGCTGCCGGTCAGGATGTCGAGCATCGGCAGCACGAAGGACGCCGTCTTGCCGGTGCCGGTCTGCGCGCAGCCCAGCACGTCGCGGCCCATCATCACCCAGGGGATGGCGTGTTCCTGGATCGGCGTCGGGTGGACGTAACCGGATTCCGACACGGCGCGGAGCAGTTCGTCCGACAGGCCGATATCGGCGAAGGTCGTGCGCGGCGGCGCCGGCTCGGCCTCCTCCTCGGAATATTCGGGGACCTCGTCCTCCTCCGCCTCGGGCGCGGCGGCGACGATCTCGACCGCCGGCGCGCTTTCGGGCTCGGCGGAGGGTTCGGGAGCGGCCGGTTCGGCCATCTCGGCCTCAGGCTCGGCTGCGGATGTCGCCACGAAGGTTTCGGGCGAGGGGGCCGGCTGAGCCGGGGCATCGGCCGCTTCCGCGGCCGTCAGGGGAAGCTCGTTCAACGTTGCTCTTTTCCATGGGCCCGTCGCAACGGGCCGACAGCGGGGTATGCGGTGGGTGGCCGAGCCCCGGTGGGGCGCACTCCGGGGCCGGCGATCCGGCCCGCCAATCCACGAGCGCGCCGGATATGCGCCGCTTCGGCCAGAAGATCAAGGTTTTCGGCGCCTCGCGGCCGGCGTTCCACGCATGGACGGGCCGCGTGGGGCGCGATAGAGCCAGAGCATGACCCGTCCGCCATCCCTGTTGCTGCTGCCCGGCCTGCTCTGCGATGCGCGGTTGTGGCGGGACCAGGCGGCCGCCCTGGCGCCCATTGCGACGCCCGTGGTCGCCGACCTCACCCTGGATGACCGGATCGAGGCGATGGCGGCGCGCGCCCTGGCGGCGCTGGACGGCCCCTTCGCGCTGGCCGGCCTGTCGATGGGCGGCTATGTCGCACTCGAAATCATGCGCCAGGCGCCGGAGCGGGTGACGCGCCTTGCGCTGCTCGACACCGGCGCACGTGCCGATACGGATGAACAGAAACGCCGGCGCCGCGGCCTGATCTCGCTGTCGCGATCCGGCCAGTTCCGTGGCGTGACACCGCGGCTGCTGCCCACGCTGATCCACCCCTCACGCCTGGACGGCCCGATCGCGGCCGAGGTGATGGAGATGGCCGAACGGGTCGGCAAGGATGCCTTCCTGCGCCAGCAGGAGGCGATCATGCATCGCATCGATTCACGCCCGCATCTGGCGCGCATCGCGGTGCCGACGCTGGTCGGCGTGGGCGCGGACGACGCCCTGACCCCGCCGCCCCTCGCCGCCGAGATGGCGGCGATGATCCCCGGGGCACGGCTGCGCCACTTCGCCGATGCCGGCCATCTGCCGACGATGGAAACGCCCGAGGCAGTGAACGCCGCGCTCGCGGCTTGGCTGACCGGGTAATCCCCCGGGATCAGTCCAGCGCAATCCCCACCTCGCGCACCAGCGCACCCCAGCGCGCATCCTCCGCCGCGATGCGCGCGACGAGCGCTGCCCGGCCGGATGCCGCAGGTTCCGCCCCGACGGCGCGGAAGCGGGCCGGCAGCGCCGGGTCGGCCATGGCTTCGGCCACCGCCGCCTCGATCTGCGCGGCGAGCGGTTCCGGCAGGCCGGCGGGCGCGCCGACCGCGATCCAGGACAGCGCCTCGAAGCCCGGCAGCCGTGTGGCGATGGGCGGGAGCTCCGGGGCCAGCGGGCTCGGCCGCAGGGAGGTCACCGCAACGCCGCGCGTCTGCCCGCCGGACAGGCCGGGCAGGGAGGTGGGCAGCCCATCCAGCAGCACCGGCACGCGCCCGGCGATGAGGTCGCGCTGGGCCTCCGGGCTGCCGCGGTAATGGATGAACTCGCAGCGCCCACCCATCTCGCGCATCAGCCAGGCCATGGCGAGGTGCGGTACGACCCCCGCGCCGCCGGTGGCGCAAAGCGGTGCCTGCGGCTGCGCCCGCACCCAGCCGGCGAATTCCTCCAACGTCTCGACGGGCACTGAGGGATGCACCAGCAGCACGCCGGGGAAGGAGGCGAAATGGCTGATCGGCGTGAAGTCGCGTGCCGGGTCGAAGCCGAGGTCGCGATAGAGGTGCCGGTTGATTGCCAGCGTCGCCGCGAACAGCGTGCCGAGCGTCGCACCATCGGGCGCGGCGCGGGCCAGCGCCGCGGCGGCGAGGTTGCCGGCGGCGCCCGGCCGGTTCTCGATCACGATCGGCCGGCCGAGCCGCGGCGACACCCGTTCGGCCAGCAGCCGCGTCAGCATGTCTGGCCCGCTGCCGGCAGGCAGGCCGACCAGCCAGCGGATCGGGCGAGTGTCGCGTGGCGCTTCCTCCGCGATGGCAGGGGCTGCAAGCGCGACGCCCACCGCCAGGGCGAGGAGGAAGCGACGGACCATCACGCCGCTTCCGCCGCCTGCGGCCGCAGCGCGATCAGGTGCCGCACCACCGCGTCGGTCGCCGAGACGCCGGCGCGGCGCTCGGCCTCAGGGTTGTAGTTGGTGTTGGTGTTGACGTCGTAGGCGAAGGTTTCGCCGGCCGCGTCGGTGATGAACTCGATGGCGCCGACGCCGATGCTGTTGGCGGCCAGGAAGGCTTCCATGCGCGGAATCAGCGGATGGGTGAAGCCGTCGAGGATGCGGAACTTCTCGCCCGGGGCGACGGCGGGGCAGGCCGCGCCTTCTGGGACGGCGCAGGCATCGGCGGGGCAGAGTTCAAAGCCCTCGGAGGTGTCGACGCGCACCGCATAAAGGAACTTGCCGCCGATGAATTCGGCGCGGGTGATGAAGGGCTCCGGGGCGGCGATGTAGCGCTGGATCAGCCAGATGCCGTCGCGCGGGGCGCCGTGCGGGTCCTCATTCGCCGCGATGCGCGCCACGGCCTGGCCGAGCGCGCCGGGCGACTTCACCAACTGCACCCCGAGCCCTTTGCCGGCGCGGTTGTGCTTGAGGATCAGCGGGAAGCCGATGCGTGCGGCGGCCTCGCGGATGTGTTCCTCGCCGACCACGGCAATGGTCGCCGGGGTCGGGATGCCGTGGGCCGCCAGGGCTTCGTATTGCGCGACCTTCGAGACTTCGAGCTGCAACGCGCGCCGGCCATTCACCACCGTCCGCCCGTGCCGTTCCAGCCATTCGATGACCGCGGCCGCGTATTCCGGCGCGTAGGTGTGCCCGCGCGTGTGAGAGGAAGCCGACATGCGGTTGTAGAAAACGCCGGCCGGCGGCGGTCGCGTCAGGTCGATGACGCCGCGGTCGAGGAACCATTCCTCATGCGCGATGCCGGCGGCGAAGAAGGAGGCGCGCAGCGGGGCGAGCCAGGCGTCGTTCTCGTGGATGACGAAGATCTGCGACATCGGGGGCGGTCCGGGCATGTGTGTCGGTCAGAGAAAACAATTCCTTTAGATCCCCGCAATACCCGTCGATGAAGAAAGATTTTGCTTTTCGATATGCCTTCTGGCTGGGAAGCCGCTTCCAACTGCGGCCTTCGCCACGCCAAACCATTCCCGTTGCCCCGCCGCGCGGCAGGCCGTAATGCCCGAGGACAGGCAGGGGTCACCGCATGTCCGAAACCGTCATCCTGGAAGCACGGGAGACGAAGCGCTCCTATGGGCCGCTCTGGATCGTCCTTTCCGTGCTGATGCTGGGGCTGCCCTTCATCGGCCGGCAGCGCATCACGCTGACCAATGAGCGCATCACCCTGACCCAGGGCTTCTGGACCAAGATCCGCGACGACATCGAGATCTTCCGCATCCGCGACGTGGTGGTGAAGCAGAGCCTCTATCACCGCCTGCTCGGCATCGGCGACATCGTGGTGAAGTCGATGGAAGGCCGGTCGGAGGAGGTGCATGTGCTGCGCGGCATCGCCGACCCGGTGGGCGTCAGCGAGAAGATCCGCGGCATCTGGAACCGCACCGCGCGCCCGACGGGGCCGGCGACCACGCTCGACTGAGGCGCCCGTTCAGCGCAGCCCGGCCTTCTCCAACTCCGGGCCTAGCCGCCCTGTCGCCATCAGCCAGGCCATCCTGAAATCCGAGCCCAGCGACCACAGCGGATAGGTGAAGGTCGCCGGGCGGTTGCGCTCGACCAGCATGTGGCTGCCCCAGGCGAAGGCGTAGCCGGCGACGACGGCGACCAGGATCAGCCACCAGGGCCCGGCCAGCAGCCCGGCCGCCAGCAGCACCAGCCCCACCGCCGTGCCGAAGGCGTGAATGGCGCGCGTCCTCGGGTTGGCGTGCTCCCGCAGGTAGTGGGGCCAGAATTCCGCATAGGTCGCGATGCGATCAGCCATGCCCGCAGGCTATCCGACCCGGCACAGGGCGCGCCAGCGCCGAGGGGCCTTCCCCCGCCCGGCCCGCTTCTGTCAGTTTGGCCCGATGCCCGCAGCCTTCGCACCGCTTCGCCATCCCGCCTTTCGCCTGCTCTGGTGGGCAAACCTCGCGGCCAATATCGGCTTGTGGGTCCAGAACACGGGGGCGGGGTGGATGATGACCAGCCTGGACCCGTCCCCGGTCATGGTCAGCCTGGTGCAGGCGGCCTCGATGTTGCCGGTCTTCCTGCTGGCGCTGCCGGCCGGCGCGCTGGCGGACATCATCGACCGCCGCGTCTACCTGATCGGCGCCCAGGCCTGGGTGCTCGTGGTCGCGACCCTGCTCGCGCTGCTGACCTGGGCGGGGATGATCGGTCCCTGGGGGCTGCTGTTCTTCACCTTCTGCATCGGCACGGGCAATGCGTTGAACTTCCCAGCCTGGGCGGCCACCACCCCGGAACTGGTCCCGCGCGAGGACCTGGTGCAGGCCATCGCGCTGAACGGCATCGGCTTCAACCTGTCGCGTGCGGTCGGCCCGGCGATTGGCGGCTTCGTCATCGCGCTGGCCGGCACCCAGGCCGCCTTCGCGCTGAATGCGGTGTGCTTCCTGACGCTGCTGCTCTCGCTGCTGGCCTGGCGGCGGGAGGCACCGCGCAGTGCCATGCCGCCGGAGCACTTCCTCAGCGCGATGCGCGCGGGGCTGCGCTTCGTCGCGGCGAGCCCGGCGATGCGCGCAACCATCCTGCGCGCCTGCACCTTCTTCTTCTTCACCGCGGCGGTGTGGGGGATGCTGCCGCTGGTGGTGCGCCACAAGCTCGGCCTTGGGCCGGAATCCTATGGCGGCATGCTGGGGTTGATGGGCATTGGCGCCGTCGCGACCGGCTTCGCGCTGCCGACGCTGCGCCTGCGCCTGCCGACGCGCGGGGCGATGGTCACCGCCTTCTCCCTCGTCTCGGCGGCCTCGCTCGCGCTGCTCGGCGTGTCGAACCACTGGTTGCCGGCGGGCGTGTCGATGCTGATGTTCGGCGCCGGATGGCTGGCCGCCGCCTCCACCCTGCAGGCGTCGGCGCAATTCGCCACGCCCGCCTGGGTGCGCGCGCGAGCGCTCGGCATCTACCAGCTCTGCTTCTTCGGCGCGATGACGGCCGGTGCGGTGCTGTGGGGGTGGGTGGGCAATGTCCTTGGGCTTGAACCGGCGCTGCTGCTTGCCGCGGGAATCTGCGCCGCGGCGGCCATCGGCGTGCGCGGCTGGCGGCTCGACACCGCGCCGGCCAGCGAGCCGCCGGCGGTTGCCATGCCGCTGCCCGAGGCGCCGTCCGCCGAGTTGCGCCACATCCTCGACGAGCATTCCGGCCGCGTGCTCGAGGTCGTGCGCTACACGGTGAACCCCGAGGACCGCGCCGCATTCCTTGCCGCCATGAGGGAGGCGCGGCGCGTCCGCCTGCGCTGCGGGGCGGTCGCCTGGCGCCTGCTGGAGGATGTCGCCCACCCCGAGCGCTGGATCGAGCTCTGGGCCGTCGAATCCTGGACCGAGCATCTACGCGAGGCAGGCCGGCTCGACCCCGCCGACCGCCATGCGCTGGCGCGTGCCGCAGGCTTCCAGACCGGCGAGGGACCGCCCGAGGCCGCCCGCTACCTGACGGTACAACCTTGACCGGCCTGCCACGTTTCCGTCCCATGTCCACGACCATCGAGGAGAAGCCCGCCATGGCGAAATCCAAGGCCGCCAAGCTGCATGCGACCCGCAATGACCTCGGCGCCAATGCGCGCGAAGTGTCGGTCGGCGTGCTGAACGCCACGCTGGCGGATGCGATGGACCTGACCAACGGCGTACGCATGGCGCATTGGACCGTGCGCGGTCCCCACTTCGCCGCGCTGCATGCGCTGTTCGAGACCTTCTACGACCAGCTCGGCGAGGCCACCGACGACATCGCCGAGCGCGTCATCCAGCTTGGCGGCACGCCCGACGGCACGACGCAGCTGGTGGGCGACAAGTCCCGCCTCGACGCCTATCCGGCCGACCTGCGCGACGGGATGGACCATGTGAAGGCGCTTGCCGGGCGCTATGCCGCGCTGGCCAAGACCGTGCGCGCGGGCATCGACGAGACGGGCGAGGCCGGCGATGCCGACACGGCCGACCTGCTGACCGGCCTGTCGCGTACGCTCGACAAGGCGCTGTGGATGCTCGAGGCGCATCTCGGCTGACGCGCGGGGACGTACGCCGCTGGCCAGAGCATGGCCATCGGTGTGGAAGGTGCTGCCCGGACGTGCTCTGCTCCACTGCGCGGGGCACGGCAGAGGGCGCGATGAGCAATCTGGGCAAGGTCTTCAAGAAGTGGCGCAGCAACCTGCGCCACGAGATCCACGCGACGCCGAGCATGAACTGGGCGGCCGGCGGCACGCCGGTGAACTCCACGACGAATTTCTACATCGTGGGAGACCTGACGGCGGCCACGTCCTGCTACATCACGGGCCACGGCGGCGCGGATTCCGACGACTACTTCTTCGACAACAAGACCTTCAGGGTGCCGGCCGGCGTCACGGTGAATTTCTACCAGCCGCACGGCTTCATCCTGGCCGCCGGCACGCAGGAGTTGCGGCACCACCAGCCGGTCGCGCATCCGACCGCCACCGACCTCGTCTACACAGCCGGTGACGATTGCGTGAACTACCTCCTGAGCAAGGACCAGGGGCGTCACCTCAGCGGCGATTCCGATTACGCGGCCGCATGGGAGATGGACTACGCCGGCACGCAGGCGGTGGCGGGCGACATGGGCATCGTCATGGTCACCGTGCGCAACCGCTGGTTCCACGCAGGTGTCTCGCTGAAGACCTGCATCGAGGAGGTCACCAAGGCGGCCCCGAACCTCACAACCTTCAACTGCCTGTTCTGCCGCGTGGACGAGAACTCCGGCGACGAGTCCTGGGACATCGAGGGGTTCTGGAGCACGTGACGCGATCAATGGTGAGCAGGCCTGCCGTCCACTGGCTGGCGGCGGGGCCGCTTGCCCTGTTGCTGGCCTTGCCAGGCTGCGCGGTGCCGCGCGCCGGCGGCGATGCCGGCGAGGGCTGCCGGAACCAACTCAACAGCTTCAACGGGTCGGGTGACGCCTTGCTCGCCCCGGGCGCCCGTTGGACCGCGCCGGGGCAATTGCCGCGCGGCACCGTCTCCACCGATTTCAGCCGGAGCGCGGCCTCCCCCGGCGCAGGGCTGGAGGCGACGCTGCGGCAGGAGAATGCCGATATCGACGCGGTGCAGATCGCCTTCGATGCGCTGCTCTACTGCCGGTGGATCGAGGCGCGGACGATCCGTGCCGAGCTCGCCGCCAACCGCGTGCCGCGCCAATCGGCCGAGACGCGCATGGCCGCGCTGCGCGCGCGGCTGCAGCGCGACCTGGCCCGCGCCCAGGCGGTGCTGGATGCGCTCGAGGCCCGTATCGTCCAGCGCGACGCGGTGGTCGAGGCCGCGGCGCCGGGTTCGCGGGAGGCCGCGCGACGTGCCCGCGCCGAAAGCGGTGCGACCCGCAGCGTCGTCGCGGCCGCCACCGTGACGCTGCGCCTGCGCCCCGAGGCTGGCGCGCCCGAGATCGGCCGCGTCGCCGCCGGCCAGGCGGTGACGGTTCGGCCCGCTCAGTCCGGCTTCGCACTGGTGGAAGGGCAAGGCGGGTTGCGTGGCTATGCGCCGACCGGCGCCTTCCAGATCGCTGAGCGCGCCGCGGCCGCCGCCGCGCCAGGGCGGGGCGGAGAGGTCCGCCAGCTCGTCGCCACCAACATCGCCCGGCGGGACAATTTCGCCGAAAGCCTGTCCCTGGCGCGGGAAGCGGCGGTTTCGGGGTTCGAACTCGGGGCGTAAACGATCCGGGCGGGGAGCGAATCGCCACCCGCGTTGTTTCCTGGCGCCGCGGTGAGTATTCTCCACGGCCTTAAGGGAACAAGACATGAACGACCTGTTCGGCCGGGGCGGTGCGCGAAAAGGCGCCGCCGGGCAGAGCGAAGGCTATTCCGCCAAGGACATCGAGGTGCTGGAGGGGCTGGAGCCCGTCCGGCGGCGCCCCGGCATGTATATCGGCGGCACCGACGAGAACGCGCTGCATCACCTCTCCGCGGAAGTCATCGACAATGCGATGGACGAGGCGGTGGCCGGCCATGCCGACCGCATCGAGGTGAGCCTCGAGCCCGGCAACTGGATCACCGTGCGCGACAACGGGCGCGGCATCCCCGTCGATCCGCATCCGAAGTTCCCGAAGCTCTCCGCGCTCGAGGTCATCCTGACCACGCTGCATTCGGGCGGGAAGTTCTCGGGCAAGGCGTATGACACCTCGGGCGGCCTGCATGGCGTCGGCAGCTCCGTGGTGAATGCGCTGGCCGAGCGGCTGGATGTCGAGGTCGCGCGCGACCGAACCCTGTTCACGCAGTCCTACGAACGCGGCAAGCCGGTCACCAAGCTGAAGAATGCCGGGCCGGTGCAGAACCGGCGCGGCACCACCATCCGCTTCAAGCCCGACCCGGAGATCTTCGGCGCGCTGGAATTCAGGCCGGCGCGGCTGTTCCGCTTCTGCCGATCCAAGGCGTACCTCTTCCAGGGTGTCGAGATCCGCTGGTCCTGCGACCCGTCGCTGATCAAGGACGACACGCCGGCCGAAGCGGTACTGCATTTCCCCGGTGGCCTGTCGGACTTCCTCGCCTCCGCGATCGAGGGTCAGGCGACCGTGGTCGCGGCACCCTGGGCCGGGCAGGCGGAGTTCCCCGATGGCGCCGGCCGCGTCGAATGGGCGGCGACCTGGGTGGAGCGTGGCGAAGGCTTCCTCAACACCTACGCCAACACCATCCCGACGCCGCAGGGCGGCACGCATGAGGCCGGCTTCCGCGCCGCCCTGGTCAAGGGCCTGCGCGCCTATGGCGAGCTGAAGAAGGAGAAGCGCGCGGGCAACGTGACCGCCGAGGATCTGCTTGGCGGGCTGGCCGGCATGCTGTCGGTCTTCATCCGCAACCCGCATTTCCAGGGCCAGACCAAGGACAAGCTGACCAACGCCGAGGCCGCGAAGCTCGTCGAGGGCGCGCTGCGCGACCATTTCGACCATTGGCTGGCCGGAGATCCCGCGACGGCGGACAACCTGCTCGCCTTCGCCATAGAGCGCGCGGAGGAACGGCTGCGCCGTCGCGCCGAGAAGGACACGCCGCGCAAGAGCGCGACGCGCAAGCTGCGGCTGCCGGGCAAGCTCGCCGATTGTTCGCGCGAGAGTGCCGAGGGCACCGAGCTGTTCCTGGTGGAAGGCGATTCCGCCGGCGGTTCAGCCAAGCAGGCGCGCGATCGGGAGACGCAGGCGGTCCTCCCGCTGCGCGGCAAGATCCTGAACGTCGCCTCCGCCTCCACCGAAAAGTTGCGACAGAACCAGGAACTGAAGGACCTGATCGAGGCGCTCGGCTGTGGCGTCGGCGATCGCTTCGACATCGGCAAGCTGCGCTACGGCCGCGTCGTCATCATGACAGACGCCGACGTGGACGGCGCGCATATCGCCGCGCTGCTGATGACCTTCTTCTACAAGGAACTGCCGGAACTGGTGCGCCAGGGGCGGGTCTTCCTCGCCCAGCCGCCGCTCTATCGCCTGCAGGCGGGCGGCGTGTCGGTCTATGCGATGGACGATGCGGACCGCGAACGCGTGCTGAAGCAGCGCTTCAAGGCGAACCAGAAGGTCGAGGTCAGCCGCTTCAAGGGCCTGGGCGAGATGCCACCGGCATCGCTCAAGGAAACCACCATGGACCCGAAGAAGCGCACCCTTCTGCGCGTGATCCTGCCGGCCGAGGACCGCGCGCGGACTTCCGAACGCATCGAAGCACTGATGGGACGGAAGCCGGAGCTGCGCTTCCAGTTCATCCAGGAGAACGCGGCGAGCGTGGAGGCAGAGGCGCTGGACGCGTGAGGGTGGCTGCCGGGAGGGCGCTACCCTCCCGACAGCCCTTCCATCACCCGTCGATGCCCGTCCCCAGCGCCATGCGCCCGGTCAGTTCCAATTGCGGCATTTCCTGCAGCGGATGGAAGCGGGCACCCTGCACGTCGCGGAAGGCGCGCTCCAGCCCGAGGTCGCGGAAGAAGGACGCGCCGCCGACCAGTTCCATCGCGCATTCCACCGTCTCGATCGCCGCCTTCGCCGTCAGCGTGTGCGCGATCGCCGCGCGGCTGGTGCGTGCCGGGCCGGGGGCCTCGGTTTCCGCGATGCGGATCATGCGGTCGAGCGACATCTCGGCCGCCATGAAGGCGTTCTCCAGCCGGCCCGCCAGGACGGTCAGCGCGTGGCTGCCCGGCTTGCGCTGCGCGATCTCCAGCGCCCGCGCCCGCGCGCCTTCGGCCACGCCGACATAGGCCGAATAGACGAGCGGGAAGGCGAGGGCGAAGATGTGGTGGAACAGCATGTGCCACTTGCCCGGTTCCCGCCGCGCGACGACCGCCGCATCGGGCACGAAGACGTTCTCCAGCATCACGTCATGCGAACCGGTGCCGCGCATGCCCATCACATGCCAGGTGTCGAGCCGCCGCACGCCCTCCGCCTTGAAGGGGACGGCGAAGTGCAGGACCGTCGGGCCCTTCTCGGCGTCGTCATGGATCGCGCTGGTCACCAGCAGGTCGCCCATCTGGCAGCCGCTGGAGAAGACCTTCTTCGCGGTGACGCGGAAGCCGCCTTCCACTTTCGCCGCCTTGCCATTGCTCGGCAGCCAGTCCGATCCGCCGCTTGAAATCAGCACGAGGTCCTCGGCGGCCACGCGCTTCAGCATCCCTTCGACCGGCGCCTGCTCATGCCGCCACCGCCAGGCCGGCACCGCGACCAGGTGCGAATGCATGGAGAAGGCGAGCGCGGTCGATCCGCAATAGGTGCCGAGCCGGCGGATCGCGTCGCACATGACGCGGTAATCGGCACCCGCGCCGCCGAGCTCGGCTGGCACCAGCGCCTTGAAGAAGCCCGCGGCCTTCAGGGCGCGGAAGCCTTCCTCGACGAAGCTTTCCTCGGCGTCGTGCAGCGTCGCCGCAGCAGCGATTTCCTGCCCGACCTGGTCGGCGAGCGCGATCCAGTCGGTCTTCGGCAGGTCGGTGATCAATGCGTCCGGCATCTGTGCCTCCGGCTAACCCGTTGCGATGCGCGGGACCGTGCTCTCCGGCCGAAACTGCGTTCAAGGCCAGAAAATGGACTTGATTTGATCTGCGTCACGATCAGATGGTGCAGCATGCCCGGCTATGGACAGTTCTGCCCCGTCGCCAAGACGTGCGAGCTTTTTGCGGAGCGCTGGACGCCGTTGATTGTGCGCGAACTTTGCTGCGGCCCAGCACAATTCAATGATCTTCGTCGGCGCCTGCCGCTGATGTCGAAGACCTTGTTGGCGCAGCGGCTGCGCGATCTTGAGCATCATGGTGTGATCTCGATCACCATGAAGCCGAGCGGCCCGGGCAACGTCTATGCGCTGACCCCGGCGGGCGAGGAATTCCGCCCGATCATCGAGGCGCTGAGCCTGTGGGGCCAGCGCCACACGCAGACCATCCTGCGGCCGGAGGATTTCGATCCGCATTTCCTGCTGCAGAGTATCGGTGGCCAGATCCAGCGCTCCGCCGTTCCGGCGTCGCGCTTCGTCGTCCGCTTCGACTTCCGCAACATCCCCGCCGCCCGCACGGCGACGCGGAGCTGGTGGTTCGTCTTCATGCATCCGCATGTGGATCTCTGCATGAAGGATCCTGGTCATCCCGTGGATGTCGTCATCGCCGCCGACCTCGAGACCTTCACCCGCGCCTGGATGGGCTACATCGGCCTCACCGACGATCAGGCGCGGCAGGGCATCGCCTTCGATGGCGCGCCGGACGCAGCCGAGCGCGCCAAGGCGCTGATGGGTCTGTTCGACCGGCCGCGGGAACGCCGCTTCGTTTTCGCTCCGCCTGAGATGCTGGACGCGTAGCGTCCCGGCTCCGACCGAGGTCGCCAGCATTCCCCGGTTCCTTACAGCGGATGGGGTTCTCGCTGACGTCACTTGTCCTGGTCGTCGGTGCGGACCGGTTGGCCTGACCATGGCCGCCGAGCTTGCGCAGTACGGCGTCTGCGTGCGCACCCTCGACAAGGCCGCGGAGTGCACCGACACGTCGGTGGCGCTGGTGGACGCCTGACACACGCGCGCCATCGCAGCGGGATGACAACGCATTGGGGGGGAGCGAACTCCCCCCCGGCCATCGATCACTGCCGCGGTGACGGGCGGCCGCCTGACGCGGCCGCCCCAACGGGTGTGGATCAGAAGATGGTGTCGCCGCTCACGGCGTCGCGCACCGTCCAGCCCAAGCCGATCCTGATGTCGGCGCCAGTCTGGATGCCGATGTTGATGCGTTCCAACGGCGTGCCGTTGTCCCACTCGATCACCAGGCTCGCCGCGCCGCTGTCCATGTTGGCCCTGCTCGTGTAGACTGCGACCGCGCCGCTGTCGTCGGCCGAGCCCCAGACATCCATGAACAGGTTGTTCCCGAGGCCCACCAGGTTGAGCTGGTCGTGGTTCACGGGGCGGGTCACATCGAAGTAGTCGATGTGGTCCCATTCCGGCTCGGTCGCGGCTGGCGGGAGGAGGGCACTCCACACGAACACGTCGCGCCCGCCGTCATTGGTGTTGTGCACCGTGTCATTGAAGCCGTCCGAGAGGGTGATGCGGTCGTTGCCGTCGCCATCGAAGACCACGTCCTCGCCGGTGCCGGGGGTGATCGTATCATTGCCGGCATCGCCCTGGATGGTGTCGTTGCCATCGCCGCCCTGGACGGAATCATTGCCCTCGCCCGCGACAACGGAATCGTCGCCGCTGCCCGCGCTGACCGTGTCGTTGCCGCCGCCCGCATCGACGGTGTCGTTGCCGCCATTGGCGGTCATGAGGTCGTTGCCATCGCCGCCGTTGATGGTGTCGGCGCCGGCACCGGTCGTCATGGTGTCATCACCGCTTCCGCCGAGGACGGTGTTGTCGCCGTTGCCCGCGGTGATGGAATCATTGCCGGCACCGCCGTCCAGGGAATCGTTGCCGCCATTCGCCGTGATGGTGTCGTCGCCGTCTCCACCAAGCACGACGTTGTTCCCGCCGCCGGCGCCGATGAAGTCATTGCCCGCGCCGCCGCTGATGTTGTCCTGGCCGGTACCGGCGGTGATGTTGTCGTTGCCGTCGCCGCCCGTGGTCAGGTTGTTGCCGTTGCCGGCGTTGATGCGGTCGTCGCCTGCACCGCCATCCATGGTGTCGTCGCCGCCATTGGCGGTCATGGTGTCGTTGCCGTCGCCGCCCGTGACCAGGTTGTTGCCGGCGCCGGCCAGGATCGAGTCATTGCCGGCCCCGCCGATCAGCACATCATTGCCGCCGTTGGCGGTAATGGTGTCGTTGCCGTCATAGCCGTTGATGGTGTTGTTGCCGGCGCCGCCGGCCAGGCTGTCGTTGTTGAGCCCACCATCCAGGAAATCGTTGCCGTCGCCGCCATCGGCGAAGAGCGCCGCGAGCACGTTATTGCCGGCGATGACCGAATCATCGCCGAGTCCGCCGGTGATAGTGATCTGTCGGAAGAAGCCAAGGCCGCCCGCCAGAAGATCGACATCCTGCGGCAAGACAGGACTGACTTCGTCCTTTTGTATGATGTTGTCGCTCAGGTCGACGACATCATTGAGTATGGTCCCTGTCAGGGTAAACCGCGTGCTGTTCAAAGCGTTGAACGCGTATGCCATGACTCGAATCTCCCGTTTTCTTGCGAATGATTCCTTGGGCGATGGCCGGGCACAGCGACACGCTTCCGGAATTTCTGAAGAATTCATCGAAGAGTGAATCTTCGATGGAATCTGACGAAATAGCCAGAATCATCACCAACTCGGCATGGTGATCTACTTCCAGGATTTATTGATGAACAATCAGAAACATCATATTAGAATCTATGGAATTCGATGATGTGTTAGAATATTTGGCTTTCGTAAGTATATGAAATCATGTGAATCATAATTATGAATGAACGAGCTGCGAGAAATTAGCGCGTTCTGTCGAACGCGATGGTGGATTCAAACCGATGTGACCAATAAGAATCGGCGCTGCATCAGCAGGAGTTGGCATGATTTCACGAATAATTGAACATATTGCGAACGAAATGAGTGATGTTGGGTGAGTCGTTTCAACTTGAGGGAGATTTCCTTGGCATGTGCATTTGCGAGAATTTGATTTCTATCAAGAAATGATAGGTGAATGTAAAGCGATGTGCGGCGCGTCAGTGCCGGGGCCGCGTGCCCCTTCCAGCCGATATGTCTGGCACCGCCGCGCAGCCGCGGCGGCGGTGCAGGCTGGCCGGGGGCGCCCTACAACAGCGCGAATTTCATCGCCGAAAGCCCAGCGATCAGCCACACGGCGCCATGGACCTCGGTCGGCCGGCCGGACAGCAGCTTCACCCCGGCATAGGCGATGAAGCCGAGCCCGATCCCTGTCGCGATCGAGAAGGTGAAGGGCATCGCGATCGCTGTGACGATGGCGGGCATGTATTCCGTCGCATCGTCCCAGTTCAGTTCCTGCAGTGCCTTCGCCATCAGGCAGGCGACGAAGACCAGCGCCGGGGCCGTGGCGAAGCCGGGAATGGAGGTGGCCAGCGGCGCGAGGAACAGCGCGAGCAGGAACAGCACGCCGACCGTCACCGCGGTCAGCCCCGTGCGTCCGCCTGCCTGGATGCCTGCCGCGCTCTCGATGTAGCTGACGGTGGTCGATGTGCCGAGCACCGCACCGGTCATCGCGCCGGTGGAATCGGCGATCAGTGCGCGGCCGAGATTCGGCACCGACCCGTCCTTGTTCATCAACCCAGCGCGGTGGACCGTGCCGATCAGCGTGCCCGTATTGTCGAGCAGATCCACCAGGAAGAAGGTGAAGATGATCCCGCCGATGCCAAGGCTGATCGCGCCGGCGATGTCGAGTTGCAGGAAGGTCGGCGCGAGCGAAGGCGGCAGGGAGGCGAAGCCCTGCATCGTCGTCAGCCCGAAGGGGATCCCGGCTACGGCGGTGGCAAGGATGCCGATGACGATCGACCCCGGCACGCCGCGTGCCGACAGCCCGGCGATCAGCAGGAATCCCGCGCAGGCGAGCAGCGTCGTCGTCTGGGTGATCGGTCCGAGCCCGACCAGCGTCGCCGGATGCGCCACCACCAGGCCCATCCCGCGCAGCCCGATCAACCCCAGGAAGAAGCCGATGCCCGCGGCGATGCCGAACTTCAGCGACAGCGGGATGCCGTTCACCAGCCATTCCCGCACCCGCAGGATCGACACGGCGAAGAACAGCAACCCGGACAGGAACACCGCGCCGAGCGCGACCTGCCAGGGCACGCCCATCCCCTGCACCACGGCGAAGGCGAAATACGCGTTGAGCCCCATTCCCGGCGCCAGCGCGATCGGGAAGTTCGCGATCACCCCCATCAGCATCGACCCAATCGCCGCGGCAAGGCAGGTGGCGACGAAGGCCGCCCCCGCATCGATGCCGGCGATCGCCATGATCGAGGGATTGACCACGACGATGTAGGCCATGGTCAGGAAGGTGGAGAGGCCGGCGAGGATTTCGGTACGCGGATCGGTGCCGCGTTCGCTCAGCCGAAACAGGCGCTCCATGCGTGGATCTCCGGGGATCGTGGTGGCGCGACGCTACGCCACGACTCGATTGCGAATCCTACGCAAATCCAGCGCCGCTGCCGCCGGGCCGCGACCGGCCCGGCGGTTGGCGCGTCAGTGTTGCATCCACGCCGCGCCGGCCTCCGCTTGTGGCGGGCGATCCGGCCGGCCCTGCCGGCGCCCCAAGGACCGGGGCCGATTCGGCCAATGAGGGGTGAGGAGCCGCGACATCGGGGAAAGCGACCTGGCCCTGCCACGACATGTTGAAGGGCGGTCGGGCAGGGCGCCCCGCCCCGGTTGCCCTTCGGCCGGGCTGCTCTAGGCTCGCCGCCGACCGGTCCAAGGATGCACGACATGCTCGCCTCGCAGCGCCACCTCTTCGACATTCCGCGCGACGTTGCCTACCTCAACGCGGCCGCCTGGTCGCCGCTGCCGCTCGCGGTGCAGGAGGCCGGGCGCATGGGCGTCGGCCGCAAGGGCTGCCCCTGGGATGTCGACGCGGCGCTGCCCGCCCGCGTCATCGAGCGCTGCCGCGCCGCCGCCGCCGCACTGATCGGCGCCGCGGCCGAGGATGTCGCGCTGATCCCCTCCGTCTCCTATGGCGTGGCGGTGGCGGGCAAGATCTTCGCCCCGCCCGCGGGCAGTCGCGTCCTGGTTTTCGAGGATGACCATTCCTCGCCGGTGCTGGAATGGCTGCATCGCGCCCCCGCGCAGGGCTTCACGGTGGAAACGGTGAAGCGCCCGGCCGATGGCGACTGGACCGCGGCGGTGGAGGAAGCGATCGCGCGGCCGGGCGCGCCGATCTCGATCGCCTCCATCTCCAACCTGCATTGGGCCGACGGCGCGGTGCTCGACATGGACCGCATCAGCAAGGCGGTGAAGGCGAAGGGCGCGGCGCTGCTGATCGACGCGACCCATGGCGCGGGGATGATGGACCTCGATGTCGCGCGCATCGATCCCGACTTCCTGATCTACCCGACCTACAAATGGGTGCTCGGTCCCTATGGCCGCGCCTTTATCTACATCGCCAAGCGCCACCAGAATGGCGTCCCGCTGGAGCAGACGGGCTTCGGCCGCAAGGGCGTGCTGAACGATCGCGTGCCCTACCTGGCGGACCTGTCCTATGCGCCGACCGCGCGGCGCTTCGACATGGGCGAGCGCGACCATTTCGTGGGTCTCGAGATGGCGGCGGTGGGCCTCGAACTGATGGCGTCCTGGGGCCACAAGGCGATCGGCGAACGCTGCGCGATGCTGACGGCGCGGCTGGAGGACGGGCTCGCCGCCGCTGGTGCCATCCTGCCGAAGCGCGCGCTGCGCGCGCCGCATATCCTCTGCGTGTCCTTTGCCGCCGGCATGCCGGCGGGCTTCATCGAGGCGCTGGCGGCGCAGAAGGCCTTCGCGGCGCCGCGGCTGGGGCGGCTGCGCATCAGCCCGCACGTCTACAATGACGAGGAGGATGTGGACCGCTTCGTCGCGGCCTTCGCCCAGCTTGGGCGGAAGGCGGCTTAGCCGGCAGGAAGGGCGACCAGGGGCGGCCCTGGTCGTCCCGGGCCGTCAGCGCCCGAAGGTTAGCGAGCGCGTCGGCACCAGCTTGTTGCCGTCCATCTTGTCGACCACGCGCAGCCGTCCCTGCAGGAAGGCGTCCATCGTCGCCACCTGAAGGTCCACGTCTGACGCCGCCTTCATCCGGGTGCCGAGTTCCAGCCCCACGGCGTTGTTGTGCAGGTCCATCTGGGACGCCGGCGTGCCCCAGGACGCATTCATCTCATGCGCCACCAGAACCTCCATCGCATCGGTGTAGCCGATGTCGCGCGCCAGCATGGAGGCAAGGAAGCAGTGGCGCAGCGCATCCGCCGGGCCCTCGTTGCGTGAAGCGCTGGCGATCGCCTCGGCCTGCACGGCCGGCAGCCCATCGGTGAAGGAATAGGACACGTTGCGCGACCAGCGCGTCGCCTCGTCCTTGGCCGCGAGCAGCTTCGGCAGGGACGTCGCCTTGCTCAGGATGGTCTTGGCTTCCTCGAGGTTGCTGCCCTGGGTGCCGAGAGCCTGATTCGCGAGGTTGGCGAGGTCGTCCATGAAGGACATGGGTGGTCTCCGTGGGATGGCGGTGGCAGCGATCTACGCCGGTCGTTCCGCCTCGCACAGGAAGCACTTCAGTGCCGCGTGCCGGACTGCGATCCGGATCACACTGGCCGGGTTTCGGCGCATACCGGAGCCGCCACGACGAAAAAGGGCCCCGCGCGATGCGCGAGGCCCCGTCGTGCCGTCCGATCCGGATGGGATCAGGCGGAGTAGTACATCTCGAACTCGACCGGGTGCGGGGTGTGCTCGAACTTGTACACCTCGGACCACTTCAGCTCGATGTAGCTCTCGATCTGCTCCTTCGAGAACACGTCGCCGGCGAGCAGGAACTCATGGTCGGCGGCCAGCGATTCCAGCGCCTCGCGCAGGGATCCGCACACCGTCGGGATGTCCTTCAGCTCCTCCGGCGGCAGGTCGTAGAGATCCTTGTCCATCGGGTCGCCGGGGTGGATCTTGTTCTTGATTCCGTCCATCGCCGCCATGGTCAGCGCGGCATAGGCGAGATACGGGTTCGCCGTCGGATCCGGGAACCGCACCTCGACGCGCTTCGCCTTGGGCGAGGTCGTGTAGGGGATGCGGCAGGAGGCCGAACGGTTGCGCGCGGAGTAGGCGAGCAGCACCGGCGCCTCGAAGCCCGGGATCAGGCGCTTGTAGGAGTTGGTCGAGGGGTTGGTGAAGGCGTTGAGCGCCTTGGCATGCTTGATGATGCCGCCGATCGCATACAGGCAGAGCTCGGACAGGTCCGCATACCCGTTGCCGGCGAACAGCGGCTTGCCCGCCTTCCAGATGGACAGGTGGGTGTGCATGCCGCTGCCGTTGTCGCCATAGATCGGCTTCGGCATGAAGGTCGCGGTCTTGCCGTAGCTGTGGGCGACGTTGTGGACGCAGTACTTATAGATCTGCATCTGGTCGGCCATCGTCACGAGCGTGTTGAACCGCGTGCCGAGCTCGTGCTGGGACTGCGCCACCTCATGGTGGTGCTTTTCGATCGGCAGGCCCATCTCGCCCATGGTCGAGAGCATCTCGGCGCGCAGGTCGGCCTCGGCATCCACCGGTGGGACTGGGAAGTAGCCACCCTTCACCACGGGGCGGTGGCCCATGTTGCCTTCCGGATAGTCCTTCAGGGAGGAGCCCGGGCCCTCGACGCTGTCGAGCTGGTAGATGCCGTAGTTGCCGCCCGTGCCGAACTTCACGCTGTCGAACACGAAGAACTCGGCCTCGGCGCCGACCAGCACGCTGTCGCCCACGCCGGACGACGCGACATAGGCCTCGGCCTTCTTCGCCGTGCCGCGCGGGTCGCGCGCATAGAGCTGGCCGGTCGAGGGCTCGAAGATGTCGCAGATCAGGATCAGGCTCGGCTTGGCCGAGAACGGGTCCATGCAGGCCGTCGTCGGGTCCGGCATCAGGATCATGTCGGACTCGTTGATCGCCTTCCAGCCGGCGATGGAGGAGCCGTCGAACATGAAGCCGTCCGTGAACACGTCTTCCGTCACGGTGGAGACGTGCTGGGCGGTGTGCTGCCACTTGCCGCGCGGATCGGTGAAGCGAAGATCCACGTACTCGACGCTGTGTTCCTTGATCATCTCCAGAACTTTGGAGACGGCGGAATCACCGCCGCCGGAGGCGGGCTTCTTGGCCATGATGTGCGGTCCTGTTCCCTGACTGCGAAAACCCCGAAACCTGTTCCCGCGCCGCGGCTTCGGAGCCCCGCGGAACGGCCCGGCGTGCAGGGCGGTGCGGCGGCGAACGCCACCCCGCCCGGCTGTTCCGGTCCGATGGGCGCGCAGCGCCGCGTCCGGACCAGGCACCACCCCCCCGCCGGGGAAAGGGCGGCGAAATCAGCGCGGCTTCAGACCGCGTCGTCGCCCCGTTCGCCGGTGCGGATGCGGATCACCTCCGCGATGTCGGAGACGAAGATCTTGCCGTCGCCGATGCGGCCGGTGCGCGCGGCGGCCTGGATGGCCTCGACGGCGCGATCCAGCATGTCGTCGCCGCAGACGACCTCGATCTTCACCTTCGGCAGGAAGTCCACGACGTATTCGGCGCCGCGGTACAGCTCGGTATGGCCCTTCTGCCGCCCGAAGCCCTTGGCCTCGACGACGGTCAGGCCCTGCAGCCCTATCTCGTGCAACGCGTCCTTCACCTCGTCGAGCTTGAAGGGCTTGATGATGGCCTCGATCTTCTTCATCGGCTCCTGTCCAGCGACCGGCGGCGCCTTTCGGCGTCTCGGCCGTCCTCCCGGTTGACCCGGTGCCTCGTTCCCGTGTGCAGCGTGTGCCCCGACCCACAGGGAGCGGGACACGCGCCGGGTATTGCACGCGCCATGCCGGGCCAGCAATCGGATGCACCCATGGAAAATCGCCGGGCGAGGCCCAGCATGGCCGATTCTTCGGGCGATTTGCATAAAAAGCAGGCGAAATTTGCCTCCTTTCGGTGCTGTCGCGGCTGCCTCCGGGGATCGGTCCGGCCAAGCAACCCGTTGCCGCCCCGCCCGAGCGGTCCCATAACCGCGCACCGTCACACGCTCAGGACAAAGTGCGAGGCCGATGCAGCCGCAGAACGCCCTTCTCTCCGCCACCGGCACCACGATCTTCACCGTCATGTCGGCGCTGGCGAACCAGCACCAGGCGATCAATCTCGGCCAGGGCTTCCCGGACTATGACGGCCCGGAAGACGTGGTGCGCGCCGCGGCCGAGGCGTTGCTCGACGGCCGCAACCAGTACCCGCCGATGACCGGCGTGCCGGAACTGCGCAATGCCGTCGCCGCGCATAACAGGCGCTTCTACGGCATCGAGGCCGACCCGAATGCCGAGGTCGTCGTCACCTCCGGCGCCACCGAGGCGCTGACCGCCTGCCTGATGGCGGTGCTGAACCCGGGCGACGAATGCGTGCTGATCGAGCCGCTCTACGACACCTACCTGCCGGTGGTGAAGCTGCTCGGCGCCATTCCGAAGCTGGTGCGCCTGTCGCCGCCGAACTGGGAATTGCCGCGCGCCGAGCTGGCCGCCGCCTTCGGCCCCAGGACCAAGGCGGTCCTGTTCAACACGCCGATGAACCCGACCGGCAAGGTCTTCACCGCCGCCGAACTGGCCTTCATCGCGGAACTGATCCAGCGTCACGATTGCTACGCCATCTGCGACGAGGTCTATGAGCACCTGACCTTCGACGGCTGGAAGCACATCCCGCTGATGACGCTGCCGGGCATGCGCGAGCGCTGCATGCGCATCGGCTCGGCCGGCAAGACCTTCAGCCTGACGGGATGGAAGGTCGGCTACATCACCTGCGACCGCTCGCTTGCCGGCAATGTCGCCAAGGCGCACCAGAACCTGACCTTCACCACGCCGCCCAACCTGCAGCGTGCGGTCGCTGTCGGGCTGGTGAAGGACGATGCCTATTTCGCCGGACTGTCGACGCATCTCCAGCAGAAGCGCGACCGGTTGGCGGGTGGCCTCGCGCGCCTCGGCTTCGGGGTGCTGGAGACCAAGGGGACCTACTTCATCACCACCGATGTGCGGCCGCTGGGCTGGAACGGCGACGACGTGTCTTTCTGCCGGACCCTGACGGAGGAAGCGAAGGTCACGGCCATTCCCGTGACGGCCTTCTATGCGACCGAGGGCTCGCCGAACCACTACGCCCGCTTCGCCTTCTGCAAGGGCGATGCGCTGCTCGACGAGGCGCTGGCGCGGATGGAGGCGTGGCTGGCCCAGCGCGGTGCCGGGCAGCGGGCGGCTGGCTGACGAGGATGCTGCGGCGCGACCGGGACGGGCGCCTGGCTCCCTTCGGCCGCCGCCCCTCCTCGCGGATGCTGCGATCGCAAAGTTGAATCTGTACAAAAATATTAGTATTGTATCAATTTTTAGTATTTCACGTGGATCAATATGCGCAATCGGCGCGGGTGGTCCTGACTTCATCGCCTTATTGGCGAGGCGGGGTCACGTCCCACACCACTGTCTCACGTGTCTCACGGGCCTGGAGGTCGCGTGAATTGTGCGTTAATCTATATATAGTAGACCAACGACGAAATTTGCCACAATATCTTGTGGTTTATCGGATCGTATAATTATTAAGACTAGTATTGTGATTATGCTTTCGCGATCCCGTGTGGTCACATACTCGCATCACGTGCATCGAGGACCAGTGCCATGTCGGATGCGGGAAAAGCCCAAGGCCATCGGATGTCGACCTACGGGGGTGGTTCATCCGCTCCGGACGCAGCGGTGGCGGTCGCGCTCGGTCTCGCCGCCCTGTTCGTCGGGCTCGGCGCCACCATGGCGGGAACCTGGATGGCTTATTGGCACGGCGCTGCGCTGGTGCCCTTCGGCACCATGATCGCCGCGCCCGAACCCGACACGGTCAGCCTCTACCTCGTCATCTGCGGCACCGTGACGACGATCCTGGGTGGGCTGAGCATCTACAGGTCGCAGGACATGTGAGCACCGCCCGCCGGTTCGGGGGATTCGGGCCGGGCGGCACATGATCGATGCGACCTGACGCGGGGCCGGGCGAGACGTCGCCCGGCCCTACGCATCTGGAGCGGCGTCGTTCCTGCGCTACCCGGCGGGGTCGCGCAGATAGGGTTCGACCGTGCCGGTTAGCTTCAGCGTCAGCGGCCGGCCGCGGCGGTCCACCGCCTTGCCCATGCTGACCCGCACCCAGCCTTCCGAAACGCAATACTCCTCGACATTCGTCTTCTCCTGTCCGCGGAAGCGGATGCCGACGCCGCGCTGCAGCAGTTCCTCGTTGAAGAAGGGGCTGGACGGATCGGTGGAGAGCCGGTCGGGAAGGGTTTCGGCCATGGGGTACTGCCTCCGGGAATGTTGGCCCACCGCCTAGACCGGCTGGCCGCCAAAGCCAAGAACGCGACAAGGAATGGGCCGTCAGGCGGCGGGCGCGCTGGCCGCGTCCACAAGCCAGCGGCGGAACGCCGCCAGCGCGGCGGTCTCCGGTCGTGACCGCAGCCGCGCCAGCCAATAGGCGCCGAGCGTCACCTCGGCCGCGAAGGGCCGCACCAGGCGTTCCTGTCGGAGGTCGTGTTCGAACATGCGGGCCGGCAGCAGGGCAATGCCTGTGCCCTGCGCCGCCGCCGCCGCCATGGCCAGCGAGGAATCGAAGACGAAGCCGCGAATGGCCGGTGCGGTGAGGCCCACCGCGGCGAACCACTGCTCCCATTCATCGACGCGGTATGACCGCAGCAGCGTCTCCCGCAGCAGGTCGGCCGGCTGGCGCAGCCGCTGCGCGATGTCGGGCGCGCAGAGCGGGCAGAGCGGCGCCGTCAGCAGCCGCGTCGCCTCGGTGCCGTGCCAGGCGCCATCGCCGAAGCGGATCGCCGCGTCCAGCCCTTCGCCCGCCAGGTCCACCCGGTTGTTGTTGGTCATCAGCCGCAGATCGACATGGGGATGCGCGGCGCGGAACTCCGGCAGGCGCGGCAACAGCCAGCCGGTGACAAAGGTACCAACGGCACCGAGCGTCAGCACCTCCTGCAACCGGCCACCCTGGAAGCGGTTCAGCGTGGTGCCGATGCGGCGGAAGGCATCGGTCAGGACGGGCAGCAGGGCCTCGGCTTCCTCGGTCAGCGCCAGGCCGCGCGGCAGGCGGCGGAACAGCCGGACGCCCAAGATTTCCTCAAGTGCCTTCACCTGGTGGCTGACCGCCGCCTGGGTCACGCGAAGCTCCAGCCCGGCCCGAGTAAAGCTGAGATGCCGGGCCGCGGCCTCGAAGGCACGCAGCGCGTTGAGCGGAAGCGGCGGCAGGGTCATGTCGCAGTCATTAGTTTTCCTAGGGTCTTTGGCAAGGATTGATCGTTTGCGGCCGCAGCGCTGCCGGCCGAGTGTCCGCCCGCCAGAGACGGATGGAGACGACATGATCGACAGGCGGCAGTGGATGATCGGTGCGATGGCGGGCGTCGCGATGGGCGTGGCGCGTGACGCCGCGGCGTCCGGCGGGTTCGACGCACTGCCGGCACGCTTCGCGCGGATCGAGGCCGAATACGGTGGCCGCCTCGGCGTCGCGGTACTCGACACCGCCACGGGCCGCCAAGCCGGTCATCGTCTGGCTGAGCGCTTCCCGATGTGCAGCACCTTCAAGGCCCCGCTGGTCGCGGCGGTATTGGCCCGCGTCGATGCCGGCGACGAACGGCTCGACCGGCGCATCCGCGTCGCGCGGTCGGACCTGATCGCCTGGTCCCCCGTCACCGAGACGCGGCTGGGCGGGGAGGGGATGAGCGTGGCCGAGCTCTGCGACGCAACCATGACCTTCAGCGACAATGCGGCCGCCAACCTGCTGCTGGCCTCCATCGGCGGGCCTGCCGGTCTCACCGCCTGGCTGCGCCGCATTGGCGACGATGTGACGCGCCTGGACCGCACCGAGCCCACGCTGAACGAGGCGCGGCCCGGCGATCCGCGCGACACGACGACGCCGGCCGCCATGGCGGCGACGCTGCGGCGCCTCGCGCTCGGCGAGGTGCTGTCGGCGGGCAGCCGTGACCGATTCACCGCCTGGCTGCGTGGCAGCCGCACCGGGGATGCGCGGCTGCGCGCCGCGCTGCCCCAGGGCTGGCAGGTCGGCGATCGTACCGGCACCGGCGCGCGCGGCACCAGCAACGTCATCGGCGTGATGTGGCCGCCTGCGGGTCGCCCGCCGCTGGTGGTGGCGGCCTTCCTCACCGAAGGCGCGCAGGAGGGCGCACGGCGCGATGCCGCGCTGGCCGCGGTCGGTGCCGCCGTCACGGCGGCGACCGGCTGAGCGTCGCCGCGTCAGGCGGGGAGGGGCGCGTCTTCCCGCGCCATCAGCGCGAGCCCCTCGGCAACCGAGACGAATTCACCGCCGGACACGACGCGGCCGGCGCCGAAGCGGTCCTCGAACAAACGCCGCACCGCCGGCACCAGGGAGGTGCCGCCGGTCAGGAACACGCGGTCCACGGCCTCGGCCCCGAGACGCGCATCGGCCAGGGCGGCATCGACCGCGGCGGCGATGCGCGTCAGTTCCGGACTGATCCAGGCTTCGAAATCGCCACGCGCGATCTCCGCCTTCAGCGCGAAATTGCCATGCGCGAAGTCCAACGTCGCGACCTCCTGTCCCGACAGCGCGGCCTTTACGCCGGAGACGGCGCGATACAGCGCATAGCCCGCATCGTCCTCGATCAGTTGGATCAGTTGGCGCAGCCGTTCGGGATGTTCCGCCGTGCGGGCGACGGTGGCGATGTCGCGCAGCGTGCGCGGCGCGCGCATCATCGAAAGCTGGTTCCAGCGCGCGAAGGAGGCGAACCAGGCGGGCGGCACCGGCAGCGGTTCGCCGCCCATGATGCTGTAGGTCGTGCCCTTGCCCAGCAACGGCGAGACGACATGGTCGATGATGCGGTAATCGAAGGCATCGCCAGCGATGCCGACGCCCGCATGACCGAGCGCGGCCACGCGGCGCGGCGGCCCTGGGTCGAAGCGCAGCACCGAGAAGTCGCTGGTGCCGCCGCCGAAATCCGCCACCAGCACGGTCGCTGCGTGGTCGAGGTCCTGCGCGAAGCGATGCCCTGCCGCCGCGGGTTCCAGCCCGACCGAGACCTGCGGCAGCCCGGCCTCGGCGAAGGCGCCGAGCAGGCGCTGCTGGCCGAAGCCATCGTCGGCCGTCTCGCCGACGAAGCGCACCGGCCGGCCAACCGTCACCTGCGCATCGGCGAACTCGCGCGCGAAGGGGCCGAGCAATTCGCGCAGGAAGGCCGCGATCAGCCCTTCCAGCCCCCAGGCACGTCCGAAGATCCGCGTCTCGGTGAAGCTGCGCTGCGCCAGGTAGGATTTCATCGACATGATCAGCCGGCTCTCGAGCGGTTCCTCGAGATAGGCCTCGATCGCCGCAGGCCCGGCGGCCCGGCTGGGACGGCCATCCACCCCGGCCCAGAAGCAGAGGACCGAGCGGAACACCTCGCCTGTCGCGTGGCGCAGGGTACGCACGGAACCATCCGCGCCGACCAGGGCGACCACGCTGTTCGTCGTGCCGAAATCGATGCCGATGGCGGGGCGCATGGGGGATGGGTCCGGGGCAGGGGGCGCGCCTTGAAGCCGTTTCGCGCGCCGATGGCAAGTCTCGACCTGCTGGGGAACCGCGTCCGGGCGGTCAGGCGCCGTATTGCGCGTCGGTGACGTGTTCCATCCAGTCGACGGCCTTGCCCTCGAGCCGCTCCTGGATGGCGATGTGGCTCATCGCCGTGGTCGGGGCGGCGCCGTGCCAGTGCTTCTCGCCCGGTGGGAACCAGACGACGTCGCCGGGGCGGATCTCCTCCACCGGCCCGCCTTCGCGCTGCACCCGGCCGCAGCCGGTGGTGACGATCAGCGTCTGGCCGAGCGGATGCGTATGCCAGGCTGTCCGCGCGCCCGGCTCGAAGGTGACGAGCGCGCCGGCAACCCGCGCCGGGTCCGGCGGGCTGAACAGTGGGTCGATGCGCACCGTTCCGGTGAACCAATCGCCTGGTCCATGTCCCGATGGCTGGGAACCCGCCCGCGTGATCTCCATGCTCGATCTCCCTTCGGCAACTCGTCGCCCTGGTGGCAGGGATCGGCACACAAGCATGCCTCGCGCGCCGTGCTGGCCGTCATGATACCGCGGCCTCCCTGCTCGTGTCGCTTGCGCGCGGCGTCAGCCGGCCTGCCGCCGCACCGCCGCGCCAAGCCGTTGCGCGGCCTGCTGCAGCGCGGCGGGGTCGTGGCCGGAATAGCCGATCACAAAGCCGTCGGCGCCTTCCGGCTCCAGCCGGGTCTCCGACAGCAGCCAGCCTTCGACGCCGGCCGCCGCCTGGATCGCCTGTGCCGTGCCCGGCGGCAGGCCGTCCGGCAGGGTGGCGAGCAGATGCAGCCCATGATCCGGCAACAGGATGCCGAGCCGCCCGCCCGAGGCGCGCGCCAGCGTCCCGGCCACCATGTCCCGTGCCGTGCGGTATTGCGTGCGCATCCGCCGCAGATGCGCGGAGAAGTCGCCGCTCGCCATCACCTCCGCCAGCGCCCCGCCCATCAGCGGGGAGGGGAAGCGGTCCGACACTGCCCGCGCCGCCACCACGCGGTCCATCAGGGTCGCCGGCACCACGACGAAGCCGATGCGCAGGCCGGGGAACAGCGTCTTGGAGAAGGTACCGAGATAGATCACCCGCCCCTGCCCATCGATGCCGGCAAGCGCGGTCAGCGGCGCGCCGGCGAAGCGGAACTCGCTGTCGTAGTCGTCCTCCATGATCCAGGCATCGGCCTGCCGTGCCCAGTCGAGCAAGGCGAGCCGCCGCGCCATCGTCATCGTCACGCCGGTCGGGAACTGGTGGGATGGCGTGACATAGGCCATGCGCGCGCCGGGTGAGCGCTGCCGTCCGGCGGCGACGTCGATGCCGGCCGCATCCACCGGCACTGGCACCAGGGTTGCGCCCAAAGCCATCAGCGTGCGCCGCGCGGTCGGATAGCCAGGATCTTCCATCCACACCGCATCGCCCCGCTGCAGCAGCACCTCCGCACAAAGGCGCAGCCCCTGCTGCGTGCCGCTGGTCGCGATGATGCGGCTGGGGTCGCAGGCGACGCCGCGCGTAGCCGCGAGGTGTTCGGCGATAGCCTGGCGCAGCGCCGCATGGCCGCGCGGATCGCCATAGCCGAGATCGGCTGGGTCCGCCCGCACCACGCGGTCGCGCAGCGCGCGACCCAGGCGCCGCAGCAGGATCGGGTCCGTGTTGGTGCAGCCCACCGCGAAGGGGCCGCGGCCAGACGGCAGGGCGGCTGCCGGCACCGGGTCGGGCGCGGCCGGCCCGCGCGGCACCTGGGCGGCGACATAGGTGCCGTCGCCGATCCGCGCCTCGGCCAGCCCATCGCTCAGCAACAGCTCGTAGGCGACGACGACGGCGTTGCGCCGCACGCCGAGCTGATCCGCCAGCGCCCGGCTGGACGGCAGCCGCAGCCCCGCCGCGAGCCGCCCTTCCAGGATGGCGGCGCGCAGCCCGGCATGGACGCGGCTCGACTGGCTGCCTGCCCCGGCCAGTCGCAGCGCCACGTCGAGCGGCGCCGTGCGAGTTTCACGATTGGTCGGCATATCCCGTTCCTGATTGGCCCTCGCGCCGACCAATTTGGTGGTGCGACAAGGTCCCGGTCAATCGAGGACCAGCCCATGTCCGTTACCGCCGAAGCGCCCTCCTATCCCGTCGGCAAGGTCAACCGCGTGAAGCGCCGCCACGATCGCGGCCACTACGACCATGAGACGGTGCACGGCATCCTCGATGCTGCGGCGCTCTGCCATGTCTCCTACGTCATCGACGGCCAGCCCTATTGCACGCCAACGCTGTTCTGGCGGGAAGGGACGCGGCTCTACTGGCACGGTTCCAGCGCGAGCCGGATGCTGCGCAACCTGTCTGAGGGCGAGCCGACCTGCCTGACGGTGACGCATCTCGACAGCCTGGTCATGGCGCGCTGCGGCTTCAACCATTCGGCCGACTACCGTTCCGTGATGTGCTTCGGCCAGGCGCGCCTGCTGCCAGATGCTGACGAGAAGCGCCACGCGCTGGTGATGATGGTCGATCGCCTGTTCCCCAACCGCACCGCCGGCCTGCGCCAGAGCACGACGCAGGAGATCAAGGCGACCGCGGTGGTGTGGATGGAGATCGAGCGCGCCTCGGCGAAAATCCGCGCCAAGGGCGTGGGCGATGACGATGAGGATTACGCCCTGCCGATCTATGCCGAACGCCTGCCCATACGCACGGTGATCGGGGAACCGGAGCCCTGCCCGCGGCTGATGGAAGGGGTGGTGCGCGGTGCGGACCTCAAGGCGTATCAGCCAGGGCGCGCCTTGGAGGACGCATTGCGCGACGCCTATGCCGAAGCCTATCGCTGACGGCGCTGCGGGAGGGGCGATGCCCCTCCCGAACGTGGTTCAGCCGGCGGCCTTGGCTTCCCGCCGCCGCTTGGTCAGCACAAACTCCGTATAGCCGTTCGGTTGCTTGGCGCCTTCGAACACCAGGTCGCAGGCTGCCTTGAAGGCCGGCCCATCGAAGCCCACCGCCATCGGCTTGTAGGCCGCGTCCTCGGCATTCTGCCGGTCCACCACCGCCGCCATGCGCTTCATCGTTTCCATCACCTGCGCCGAGGTGGCGACGCCGTGCCGCAGCCAGTTGGCGATGTGCTGGGAGGAGATGCGCAGCGTCGCACGGTCTTCCATCAGCCCGACATCGTTGATGTCCGGCACTTTGGAACAGCCCACGCCCTGGTCCACCCAGCGCACGACATAGCCCAGGATGCCCTGCGCGTTGTTGTCGAGTTCCGCCTGCACGTCGCTCGGCGACCAGTTCGTGTCCTTGGCCAGCGGCACGGTCAGGATGTCGGCGAGCTTCGCGCGGCGGCCACCCTTGAACAGTTCCTCCTGCCGCGCTGCCACGTCGATCTCGTGGTAGTGCAGCGCATGTAGCGTCGCCGCGGTCGGGGAGGGCACCCAGGCGGTGTTCGCACCCGCCTTCGGGTGCCCGACCTTCTGTTCCAGCATCGCGGCCATCATGTCGGGCATCGCCCACATGCCCTTGCCGATCTGCGCACGGCCGCGCAGGCCGCAGGCGAGGCCGGTGTCGACGTTCCAGTCCTCATAGGCACCGATCCAGGCCGCCTTGCGCATGTCGTTCTTGCGCACGACCGCGCCGGCTTCCATCGAGGTATGGATCTCGTCGCCCGTGCGGTCGAGGAAGCCGGTGTTGATGAACACCACGCGGTCCTTCGCCGCCGCGATGCAGGCCTTGAGGTTGACGGTGGTGCGCCGCTCCTCGTCCATGATGCCCATCTTGAGCGTCGCGCGCCGCAGCCCGAGCACGTCCTCGACACGGGAGAACAGCGTGTCGGCCCAGGCCACTTCCTCCGGCCCGTGCATCTTCGGCTTCACGATATAGACGCTGCCCGCGCGCGAATTCAGCCGCTTGCCGCGAATGTCGTGCAGCGCGATCGCCACCGTGCACATGGCGTCGAGGATGGTCTCGGGAATCTCCTCGCCATCCAGCGTCGCGGCGTCGGTCATCATGTGGTGGCCGACATTGCGCACCAGCATCACCGAGCGACCATGCAGCGTCATCGCGCCGCCCGAGGGCTTGTTGAAGATGCGGTCGGGGTTCAGCCGGCGCACCATCACCTGGCCGCCCTTCTCGAATTCCGCGGTCAGGTCGCCCCTCATCAGGCCGAGCCAGTTGCGATAGACGCCGACCTTGTCCTCGGCGTCGACGGCGGCGACGGAATCCTCGCAATCCTGGATCGTCGTCAGCGCCGCTTCCATCACGACATCGGCGATGCCGGCGGGGTCGGTCTTGCCGATCGGGTGCGATCGGTCGAACACCACTTCGATATGCAGGCCGTGATTGGTGAAGAGCAGCGCGGCCGGCATGTGGGCCTCGCCGAGGAACCCGGCGCATTGCCCCGGCCGGGCGAGGCCGGTCGCGGACCCGTCCTTCAGCGCGACGGACAGGACACCGGACTCCAGCCTGTAGCCCGTGGCATCCGCATGGCTGCCCTTGGCGAGCGGCACTGCGCGGTCGAGCACCGCGCGCGCCCTCGCGATCACCTTCGCGCCGCGCGCGGGGTCGTAGCCCTTCACCTTCGCCCCGTCCTGCGGAATGGCGTCGGTGCCGTACAGCGCGTCGTACAGGCTGCCCCAGCGCGCATTCGCGGCGTTCAGCGCGTAGCGGGCGTTGGACACCGGTACCACCAGCTGCGGTCCGGCCATCGACGCGATCTCGGCATCCACATCGGTGGTGCCGACCGTCACCTCGGCGGGCTCGGGCAGCAGGTAGCCGACCTCGCGCAGGAAATCGGTGTATTCGGGCAGGTCCACCGGCCTGGCCGGATGGGCGCGGTGCCAGGCGTCGATCTCGGCCTGCAACGCGTCGCGCTTCAGCAGCAGCGCGGTGTTGGCGGGGCTGAGCTCGCGCAGGATGCGTTCCATCCCCTCCCAGAAGCGCGCCGGTTCGACCCCGGTGCCGGGCAGTGCCTCGGTTTCCATGAAGGCCTTGAGCTCGGGCGCGACGACGAGACCCTTGGTTGCGGGCATGGCAAGCTCTCCTCATCGGGTGCGCCCGGGCGGGGCGCGTACATGCCCGGTTACCTAGGGTGAAAGACCGGCCGGGGCAAACGGGGGTTGCCCGATCCGCCCCCCGGCGCGAGGCTGCGGCGCGAACGCAGCCCGAGGAAGGACGCCATCATGGCCTGGACGCCGCCCCCGCATGTCAGCCAGCACTGGCAGGTGACCAAGCCCGGCGCCACCGGCAAGCGCGGCATGGTCGCCTCCCAGGCGCGCGACGCCGCCGAGGCCGGCATCGCCATCCTCGAGCAGGGCGGCACCGCCGCCGATGCCGCGGTCGCGACCGCCTTCGCGCTCGCCGTGGTCGAGCCGTGGAATTCCGGCCTCGGCGGCATCGGCTTCACACAGGTCGCAGCACCCGGGATTGCACCGCAGACCTTCGATTTCGGCCCCGTCTCCCCGCATGCGTTGGACCCGTCCGCCTTCCCGATGACCGGGAAGATGAAGGCCGACCTGTTCACCTGGCCCGAGGTGTTCGAGGACCGCAACGTCCATGGCCCGCTGTCCTTCGCCATCCCCTCCTCGGTGGCCGGATATGCGGAGCTGCATGCCCGCCACGGGAAGCTGCCGCTCGCGATGGTGCTGGAACCGGCCATCGCGCTGGCGAAGCGCGGCCTGTCGCAGGACTGGTTCACCACACTCAAGATCGCCAACAGTGCGGCGGTGCTGCGGATGTATGCGGAGTCCGCGCGCATCTACCTGCCGAACGGACTGCCCCCGGTGCCGCCCTATCAGGGCAGCCCCGGCTTCTTCCGCCAGGGCAAGCTCGCCGAGACGCTGGAGCGGCTGGCCCAGGCCGGCCTGCGTGATTTCTACGAGGGTGAGGTCGCGAGCGCATTGCTGGCCGATTTCCGCGACATGGGATCGCCGATCAGCGCCGCCGACCTCGCCGGCTGCAAGGCGATCGTGAAGCCGGCGCTGGAGGCATCCTGGCGCGGCAAGCGGTTGTACCTGGCCAATGGGCTGACGGCGGCGCCGACCCTACTGCGCGTGCTGGAAGGCATGCGCGGGGCGGATTTCTCCGGCGCCGCGCCGTCCGCGGCCTGGTACGCCCAACTCGCGCGCGTGCTGCGCGGGGCCTACGCGGAACGCCTCGCCGGCCTCGGCGATGCCGAACCCAAGGCGGCGGAATCCTGCACCACCCACCTGACCGTCTGCGACAAGGACGGGATGATGGTGGCGATGACCACAACGCTGCTGTCGTCCATGGGCAGCCGCGTCGTGCTGCCGCGCTCGGGCGTGCTGATGAACAACGGCATCATGTGGTTCGACCCGCGCCTCGACGCGAAGAACGCGATCGCGCCGGGCAAGCGGCCGCTGACCAACATGTGCCCGGTCGTCGGCGCCGAAGGCGACACGCCGACCATCGCGGCAGGCGCATCGGGCGGGCGGCGCATCATGGCCTCGGTCTTCCAGACCCTGTCCTATGTCGCGGATTTTGGCATGTCGCCCGAACAGGCGGCGCATCATCCGCGCCTCGACGTCTCGGGGCCGGAGGGGGTGACGGCCGATATCCGCCTCGGCGCGGAGACCCTCGCTGCGCTGGCGAAGGAGGACACGGTGACCGAGGTGGAGCACGCCGTGCTGCCGGTGAACTTCGCCTGCCCGAACCTGATCCGCATCGCGGACGACGGCACGCGCGAAGGCATCACCGATGCGATGAGCCCCTGGAGCGCCGCCCTCGCGCAATGAGCGCACCTTTCCGCGAGGTGTGATTCCAGCATGCCGGGGAATGCGGTAGCGTCGTTCCGTCGCCGGGATGTCCCGGCGCCGGAGGGGATATGTCCGACACCGACCCGGGATCCGGGGCCGCGTCTGCTGCCAGCCCGGCACCTCTGGCCGTGGAGGCCCCGAACGACGCCGCGGCGGTGATCGCCGATGCGCTCAGTGAGCGGCGCAATGCACCGCGCATCGAAGTCCATCTCCCCTGCTCCGTCTTCGTGGGGACCCATGTGCAGGATGGTGTGGTGCGCGACGCCTCGCCGGGCGGTGCCATGCTGAACGGCGTGCGGGGGCTGCAGGCGCGCGACCTGATCCGGATCCGCCTGGACAACCGCGAGGATTGCCGCTTCGTGGCCGAGGTCCGCGGCATCAGCCTGCTCGGCGTGCATGTCGCGATCCAGAGCGCGGACGACCAGGTGCGGTGGTGGGACGCGATCCGGGAACTGGTGCCCGCGCTGCCGGACGGACGGGCCTAGAACCGGTCCCCTTCGCTCCCGGGCAGCCAGGTCCTTGATGTTGTGAAAGGCATCGCACGGTCAGGTGGCGCCACCTGATCGCGATCCGCGCTGGCCCGGCGACAATCCGCGCGGTCCCGGGACCGACATGCCCGGATGCGGCTGTCCCGTGGCGGCATGGCGCTTGCGATCCCCCTGCATCACGCCGATTGCCCGGCCGGGAATGGGTTTGAATGCCTGTTTCACGGTCATTCGGCGCCACGAATGCCTGGACAGGGAGCATATCCATGAATCGTCGCGCAGTTCTTGGGCTGGCGGCCGCCGGCACCCTTGGCGCATTGGCCTCGCCGCGCCCGGCCGCCGCGCAATCCGGCCCCTGGCCGACCCGCGGATCGATCCGCCTGGTCGCCCAGTTCCCACCGGGCGGGCTGGTGGACACGATCAGCCGGCTGATGGCCCCGATCCTGTCCCAGTCGCTGGGCCAGACCGTGGTGGTCGAGAACCGCGCCGGCGCCGGCGGCGTGATCGGCACCGACTTCGTCGCCAAGCAGCCGGCTGACGGCTACACGCTACTGGTCAGCCACGCCTCGGTGCATGTCTTCTCGGCGGCGACCATGCCGACGCTGCCGTTCCATCCGGTGACCGACTTCACCCATATGGGAATGCTGGTCGAAGCGTCGAACGTGCTGCTGGTGAAGGCGGAATCGCCCTATCGCACGCTGGACCAGTACCTCACCGCCGCGCGCACGCGCCCGGTGCGCTACGGGTCCTCGGGCATCGGCTCGGCGCCGCATCTGCTGGGCGCGATGCTGACGGGCGAGGCCGGCGTGACCAACCTCGACCACGTGCCCTATCGTGGTTCCGCGCCCGCCATGCAGGACCTGATGGCGAACCAGATCGAGTCCATGATCGACCCGATCACCACCAATGTGCAGCTGATGAAGGATGGCGTGCTGCGCGCGCTGGCGGTCTCCACGCCGCAGCGCCTGGCCGCCTTCCCCGATGTGCCGACCTTCGCCGAGCTCGGCTTCGCCAAACTGACCTCGGCGCAGTGGCTCGGCCTCTCGGCGCCGAAGAACCTGCCGGCCCCGATCGCCGAGCGGCTGACCGCGCTGATCCCGCAGATGGTCGCCCGGCCGGAGCTGATGACGCGCTTCGAGGAGTTGCAGACCTTGCCGCGCAACCCGCCGCCGATGGGGGCGGATTTCACGGCCATCATCAATCAGCAGATCGGCGAATGGACCGCGGTGGCGCGGCAGTTCAACATCGTCGTGACGTAGTTTTTTTGCCCTCAGACGGCGGGCGGCCCGCATCCGCGGGCCTTGCCTTCGCGCCTTGCACTGATGCGTCGGCGGGCGCTGTTGGTCTGGGCGCGGTCGCGCCGTGCGCTCCGGGATCGCGGCCTGGCCGCGATCCGGACCTGGTGTCGTCAGCCCTTCGGCGCCATGCCCGCCTGCGTCGCGCACCAGCGTGCCACCTCCTCATGCGTGCCGAACCACACGCCGGGCGTGCCCTTCATCAGCGTCACCAGCCGGTCGAGCAGCGCGATGCGGCTACGGTGGCCGATGACGTGCGGGTGCATCGTCAGCAGGAACAGCCCGCCCTCGGCGACCGCGCCTTCGAACTCGGCGCGGAAGATCTCCTCCACCGCGGAAGGCGGCGTGTAGGGCCTCAGCCCCGAGAAGCGCAGCATGTTGAAGTACACGGCATCGTCGCGGATCCACTCCGGCGGCAATTCGACGATGCCGGTCGGCTTGCCCTGCACCTCCAGCTCATAGGGATCATCATCGGCCATCAGCGAGGAATCGTAGAGCAGCCCGAGCTCGCGGATGATGTCCATGGTATCGACGGAGAAATCCCAGGACGCGGTGCGGATGCCGACGGGGCGGTGGCCGCTGATCTTCTCCAGCGTATCAGCGGCGCGGAAGGTCAGGTCGCGCTCGACGCCCGGCGGCAACTGCGTGTTGGCCTCATGGATCCAGGAATGGATCCCGATCTCGTGGCCTTCATCCGCCACCGCGCGCACTTCCTGCGGATGCAGCAACGCGGAGACGGCGGGGTAGAAGAAGGATGCGCGAACGCCGTGCCGATCGAGCAGCGCGCGGATGCGCTTCACGCCCTGGCGCGACCCGTATTGCCCCTGGCTGATGCGCATCGGGCTTTCATCCGAATCGCGCAGCGGGATCGTCTCATGGTCCGCATCGAAGGAGAGCGAGACGGCGCAGCGCGCCCCGCCCGGCCAGGACGACGGCGCGAGCGATCGTCCCGCCCGGGCACGCCCGACGATGTGACGCCATTCCGCCTCGCTCCAGTCCCAAGGCTTCTTCGCGCTATCGCTCATCGGTGATCTCCGTGCCGTCAGGGATGGCACGGTAATTGCCCGCCAGGGGGCGTCAACCGGCAGCGGAGCGAGCCATGGATATCGGCGTCTTCATCCCGATCAACAACAATGGCTGGATCATCTCCGCCACCTCGCCGCAGTACATGCCGAGCTTCGATCTCAACAAGGCGGTGGTGCAGAAGGCCGAGGGCTACGGCTTCGACTTCGCCCTTTCGATGATCAAGCTGCATGGCTTCGGCGGGAAGACCGAGTACTGGGACCACGGCCTCGAGAGTTTCACGCTGATGGCGGGGCTGGCCGCCGTCACGTCGCGCATCAGGCTCTTTGCCTCGGTCGCGGTGCTGACCATCCCGCCCGCGATCATCGCGCGCATGACGAGCACGATCGATTCCATTTCCGGCGGCCGCTTCGGCGTGAACATCGTCTCGGGCTGGCACGCGAAGGAATACAGCCAGATGGGCCTGTGGCCGGGCGACCAGCACTTCGCCCAGCGCTACGACTACAGCACCGAATACGTCACCATCATGCGCCAGTTGTGGGAGACCGGGCATTCGGATTTCAAGGGCGAGTATTTCCGCATGGACGACTGCGTCCTGTCGCCCCGCCCGAAGGCGCCCGTGAAGGTGGTCGCCGCCGGACAATCCGACCGCGGCATGGCCTTCGCCGCCGAACTCTGTGACTACAATTTCTGCCTCGGCGAGGGCGTGAACGAGCCCACCCGCGCCGCATCGGTCCCCGCGCGCGTGCTGGAGGCCGGCAGCAGGACCGGGCGCGATGTCGGCGCCTACATGCTCTACATGATCATCGCGGAGGAGACGGACGAGGCCGCCTGGGCCAAGTGGCGGCTCTACAACGAGGGCGCCGACAAGGAGGCGCTGGCCTATCTCCACGGCAAGGCGGCCGAGGACACCACGGCGGCCGATACCTCGATGGCCGCGGCCGTGCTGCGCTCGCCCTCCCCGGTGAACTGGAACATGGGCACTCTGGTCGGCTCCTACGCCAATGTCGCCAGGATGATGGACGAGGTCGCGGCCATGCCCGGCGTGAAGGGCATCATGCTGACCTTCGACGACTTCCTCGAAGGCCTCGACAAGTTCGGCGAGCGCATCCAGCCGCTGATGGAATGCCGCAAGGACCGGCTGCCGCTGGCGGCGGAATGACCGGCCCCTGACTTGAACGGCGCGGGTCGGGGGGACATGGTGCCGGCCATGTCCGACACCGACCCCGCCCTGATGCCCGCCGAGACGCTCCTCGGCCTCTATGCCCGCCGCGCCCTTTCGCCGGTCGAGGCGCTGAAGGCCGTGATGGAGCGCGTTGCGCGCTACAACCCCTGGGTCAATGCCTTCGCGGCGATGAATCCGCGCGCCCTGCAGGCAGCGGGCGAGAGCGAGGCGCGCTGGGCCGCCGGCCGCCCCATCGGGCCGCTGGACGGCGTGCCGGCCACGGTGAAGGACCTGCTCAACCTGGCCGGCTTCCCGACCCGGCGCGGCAGCCGCGCGACCGACACGACGCCGGCAGGCGAGGACGCGCCGGCGGTGATGGGGCTGAAGGAAGCGGGCGCCGTCATCCTCGGCAAGACGACGACGACCGAATTCGGTTGGAAGTCGCCCGGCGACTGCCCGCTGAACGGCATCACGCGCAACCCGTGGAACCCGCAGCGGACGCCGGGCGGTTCGAGCAGCGGCGCCGGCGCGGCTGGCGCGGCCTGCTTCGGCCCGCTGCATATCGGCACCGATGCGGGCGGGTCGATCCGCATCCCCGCGGCCTATTGCGGCCTGGTCGGCGTGAAGCCCTCCTTCGGGCGCATCCCGCAATGGCCGCTCGGCGCCTTCGGCCATGTCGCCGTCGCCGGGCCGATGACGCGCACGGTGCGCGACGCGGCGCTGATGTTCTCCGCCATGGCCCGCTTCGACCTGCGCGATCCCTATTGCCTGCCTGATGAACCGCGCGACTGGCGCGCCGGCATCGAGGACGGCGTCGCCGGGCTGCGCGTCGCCCTGGTGCGGCGCATGGGCTTCGAGCCGCCTCTCGACGCGGATGGCGAGGCGGTGCTGGCCGGCGCGGCGCAGATGCTTGCCGAACAGGGCGCGATCGTGGAGGAGGCCGATCCCGGCCTGCCCGACACCCGTGCGATCTTCGGCCGTGTCTGGGGCGTGGCGCTGTCCCGCGTGCTGGCCACAATCCCGGAGGAGAAGCACGCCCTGCTGGACGCCGGCATGGTCGAGGTGGCGCGGAAGAATGGCGGGATGTCCGCCGTGGATTACCTGGCTGCCGAGGCGATGCGCCTGGAGGCCGCGCACGCCATGGCGCGCTTCCACCAGCGCTACGACCTGGTGCTGACCGCCTGCACGCCGACCGCGGCCTTTGCGGCCGACCAGCCGACGACGCAGCCGGACCTCGCATTGTGGCGCGACTGGGCGCCGTGGACCTTCGCCTTCAACCTGACGCGCCAGCCGGCGATCTCCGTGCCGGTGGCGCTGGACGGGGAGGGCATGCCCCGTGGCGTGCAGGTGGTCGCGGCGCTGTATCGCGACGACCTGGCCTTCCGCGGTGCGCGCGCCCTGGAACGCGCGGCGACGCTGCCGCTCGCCAACCCCGCCGAAACCGCGCCGCAGAGGGGTTGAGGCCATGTCCGGCAGCGATGACGACTACGTCTACGACGAAGCGACAGGCGAGTGGCGCCCGGCCGCGGAGGTCGCCGCCGCGGCCGCCGCGGCCGGCCAGCGCGTGGTGCGCGATTCGGCCGGCAACGCCTTGGCTGATGGCGATTCGGTCACCGTCATCAAGGACCTGAAGGTGAAGGGCGCCGGCCAGACGCTGAAGCAGGGCACGGTCATCCGCTCGATCCGCCTGACGGACAATGACGAGGAGATCGACTGCCGCTACGAAGGCATCAAGGGTCTGGTGCTGCGCACCGAATTCGTGCGCAAGCGATAGAAGGGGAATTGCCATGCGCCTGGTCACGTTCAAGGACGCCAAGGGAACGCGCATCGGCGCGCTGGATGAAACCGGCAAGGTGCTGGATCTTCTCGCCGCGGATGCGTCGCTGCCGCGCGACATGCTGGCGCTGATCGCCGGCGGCGCGCTGCCAGCGGCGCGTGCGGCGTCGGAAAAGGCGCCTGTCGCGGAGGGTGCCACCATCCTCGCCCCCATCCCGCGCCCCACGAAGAACGTCTTCTGCGTCGGCAAGAATTACCATGAGCACGCGAAGGAGTTCGCCAGCAGCGGCTTCGACGCGACGGCGAAGGAAGTGGTGCCCGAGGCGCCGGTGGTGTTCAGCAAGCCGCCCACCAGCGTGATCGGCCCGCACGATCCGATCCCCTCCTTCCTCGATTCCTCGAACAGCACGGATTACGAGGGCGAGATCGCCGTGGTGATCGGCAAGGGCGGTCGCGGTATCCGCGAGGCCGACGCCTATGCCCACATCTTCGGCTACACCATCGTCAACGATGTCACCGCGCGGACGCTGCAGCACAAGCACCGGCAGTGGATCCTGGGCAAGGGGATCGATGGCTTCTGCCCCATGGGCCCGGCGATCGTCACGGCGGATGCCGCGGGCGTGCCGCCGAAACTGTCCATCTCGACCTGGGTGAATGGCGAATTGCGCCAGCGTGCCAGCGTCGACGATCTGATCTTCGGCATCCCGACCCTGATCGCGACGATCAGCGCGGCGATCACGCTGGAACCCGGTGACATCATCGCGACGGGCACGCCTGCCGGGGTCGGCATCGGCTTCACGCCGCCGAAGTTCCTCAAGCCGGGCGACAGGATCCGTATCGAGGTGCCGGGCATCGGCGTGCTGGAGAACCCCGTCGCGTGACCTGACCCCAACGACAATCACCGGGAGGAAACAGGAATGAAGCGTCGCGTCCTGATCGGCTCCGCCGCGGCTGCCGCTTTCGCGCGCGCTGCCGTGGCGCAGGAGGTCTTCCCCTCGCGTCCCGTCAGCATCGTCGTCGCCTTCCCGCCCGGCGGCCAGGCGGATGTGGTCGGCCGTCCGGTTGCCGCGGCATTGGAACGCATCTGGCGCGTCGCCGTGCCCATCGTGAATCGCGGCGGTGCGGCGGGCGCGATCGGCAATGCCGCGGTCGCGCGCGCGACGCCGGATGGCTACACGCTGCTGATGGCGCTGTCGTCGATGGCGCTGCTGCCCGAGGCGGCGCGCGTGAACGGCCGGGAGCCGACCTATTCGACCGACCAACTCGCGCCCATCGCGTTGTTCGCTGCCGACCCGACCGTGCTGGTGGTGCCCGCGGCATCGCCGATCCGCACGCTCGAGGCCTTCATCGCCGATGTGAAGGCGCGGCCCGGGCAGGTCTCCTACTCCTCGGCCGGCAACTACTCCGCGCTGCATGTGCCGATGGCGCAACTGGCGCAGGCGGCGGAGCTCGACATGCTGCATGTGCCCTTCCAGGGCGGCGGGCCTGCGCTGACGGCGTTGCTCGCCGGTCAGGTGCAATGCATGGCCTCAGGTCCGGGACCGATCGCCCCGCATGTGCGCAGCGGCGCGCTGCGTCCCATCGCCACCTGGGGCCGCACGCGTCTCGCCGGCTTCGAGGATGTGCCGACGCTGATCGAGAAGGGCTTCCGGGACTGCGAGTTCTACATCTGGGTCGGCCTCTTCGCGCCGACGGGAACCCCCGCGCCGGCCATGGCGCGCATCCGCGAGGCGTCGCGCCAGGTCGCGGCGGATGCCGAGTTCCGTCGCGCCATGACGGCGAGCGGCAATACCCTCGACTTCCGCGAAGGCGACGCTTTCGCCGCCTTCTATGCCGAGGACGCCGCGCGGCTGGTGCGCGTGGTCCGCGCCCTGGGCAAGATCGAGTAGCGCGCGTCAGTCCGGCCGCGCGCCGCTGCTGCGCACGGCTTCCGCCCAGCGGGCGCGTTCGCGTGCGAGGAAGCGGTCGAGGTCGCCATCGCCGACCCTGACCGGCGTGGCGCTGCGTGCACGCATCAGCGCGTGATAGGATTCCGCCGCCGTCACTTCCGCCAGCGCGGCAGACAGGCGCTGCGCGATCGGCACCGGCGTCGCTGCCGGGACGAACAGCCCGAACCAGTTCGGCACATCGAGGTTGGGGAAGCCAGCTTCCACCAGGGACGGCACGTCCGGCAGCTCCGCTGCACGCTCGCGCGTCGCGATGCCGACGATGCGAACCTGTCCGGATTGATGCAGCGGCAGCGCCGTGGTCAGCGCGTCGAACAGCATCGCCACCTGGCCGGCGATCAGGTCGGCGAGCGCCGGCGGGCTGCCGCGATAGGGCACATGCACCATGCGCAGCGTGGCATCGGCCGCGAAGAGCTCTGCCGTCAGATGCGTCAGCGATCCACTGCCGGACGATGCGAAGGGCACCTCGCCGGGCTTGGCGCGCGCCGCGGCGACCAGCGCGGGTAAGGTCGGTTCAGGCAATGCGCGCGGGCTGACCAGCATGACATTCGCTTGGCCGCCCAGCATGCCGAGGCAGGTGAAGTCGCTGTCCGGATCGTAGTTCAGCCTTCCGTAGAGCGGCTTCGCGATGCCCATCACCGCCGGCCCCACGGCGAGCATGGTGTAGCCATCGGGCGCCGATTTCGCGACGGCCTCGGACCCCACATTGCCGCCCGCACCCGCACGGTTTTCCACCACCACCGGCTGGCCGAGCGCGCGCGAGAGCCCTTCTGCGGCCGCGCGCGCCAGGATGTCGGTGATGCCGCCCGGCGCGAAGGGCACGACGACCCGCAGCGGGCGATTGGGGAATCCGCTCTGCTGCGCGCGGGCAATGCGCGGCATGGCGAGCGAGGCCGCCAGCAGCAGGGCGCGGCGCGATAGTGCATGCAACATCATGATCTCCGAGCCAATCGACGTGGCGCGATCCTCGGCCCGATTGGCTCGGCACGAAAGATGCCGCCTGCCGTCGCCCCGTGGTCTTGTCGGGTTTGGAAACACGGATGAGAGTGACGGGTAGGCATCGGAGTGTGCGGATGCGAATGCATTGGGCAGCCGGAATTGCGGCGTGGATCCTCGCCGCGACGCAGAGCGCAATCGCGCAATCGCTGACCGTCGCGCTGGCCGCGACGCCGACCGCGGTCGATCCGCATTTCCACAATTTGGTGCCGAACAACGCCATCGCGGCACACGTCTTCGACCGGCTGGTACATCAGGATGAACGCCAGGCGTTGGTGCCGGGCCTCGCCGAGTCCTGGCGAGCGGTGTCGGACACGCAGTGGGAGTTTCGCCTGCGGGAAGGCGCGGCGTTCCATGACGGCTCGCCGGTGGAGGCGGAGGACGTCGCGGCGAGCCTGCGACGCGTCCCCGCCGTGCCGAACAGCCCCGGCCCCTTCACCCAGTTCGTGCGTGGCATCGCCTCGGTCGAGGTCGTGGATTCGCGCACTCTGCGCCTGACGACACGCGGCCCGCAGCCGCTGCTGCCGACCGACCTGTCGGTGGTGAACATCATCCCGCGCCGCTTCGAGTCGGCGGCGACCGCCGAATTCCGCACCGGCGCAGCGATGATCGGCAGCGGCCCCTTCCGCTTCGAGAGCTTCACGCCGGGCGACCGCGTCGTGCTGACGCGCAACGACGCCTATTGGGGCGGCGCGCCGCATTGGGCACGCGTGACGTTGCGCATCGTGCCGAATGACAGCGCGCGGGTCGCCGGCCTGCTCGCCGGCGATGTCGATGCGATCGAAGCCGCCCCGATCTCGCAGCTCGACGCGCTGCGCCGGCGGCAGGACATGCGGCTGTGGCGGACCACGTCCAATCGCGTGATGTTCATCAGCTTCGATACCTTCCGCGACGTCACGCCGCATGCCGCCGCGCGCAACGGCCAGCCCCTGCCGGCGAATCCGCTGCGCGACGTCCGCGTGCGCCGTGCCATCTCCATGGCGATCAATCGCCCGGCGATCGTCGAGCGGCTGATGGGCAACGAGGCGATCGCGGCTGGCGGCATGTTGGCCGAGGGCTTCTTCGGCGCCAGCCCACGCCTGCCGCCGCCCGCCTTTGACCTGGATGGCGCGCGCCGCCTGCTGCGCGAAGCGGGCTATCCCGACGGCTTCCGCCTGACCATCCATGGCCCGAACGATCGCTTCCCGAACGATGAGCAGATCCTGCAGGCGGTGGCGCAGATGCTGACCCGCATCGGCATCGAGGTGCGCGCGGAGGCGATGCCCTTCAACCTGATCCTCTCCCAGGGCGGGCCGCCGAACTACGCTTTCTCGGCCATGCTGCTTGGCTGGGGCAGCAATACGGGCGAGGCGTCCTCGCCGCTGCGCGGGCTGGTCGCGAGCGTCGATCGCGAGCGTGGCCTCGGTGTGGCCAATCGTGGACGGTATTCCAATCCGGCGCTGGATGCGATCATCGTCCGCGCGCTCGGCACCGTTGATGACGGCGCCCGCCGCGCCTTGCTCGAGGAGGCGCAGGAGCGCGCCATGACCGACCAGGCCCTGGCACCGATCCTCTACCAGGTGAATATCTGGGCGACGCGCGGCGGCGTCGCCTATGTCCCGCGCGCGGACGAATTCACGCTCGCGCGTTTCTTCACACCGGCGCAATGACGCGGAGAATTTCGATATGACTGAGGATATCTGGCGGCTTTCCGCGACGGCGCTCGCCGCGCGCTATCGCGATGGGAGCCTGACGCCGAGTGCCGCGCTGCGCGCGGTGCTGGATCGCATCGCCGCGGCCAATCCGAAGCTGAATGCCTTCGCCACGCTGGATGAGGCTGGCGCGACCGCGGCCGCCAAGGCCGCCGATGCGCGCTTCGCGGCCGGCAAGCCGCTCGGCCCGATGGATGGCGTGCCGGTGTCGATCAAGGACAACATCACCGTCGCGGGGCTGCGCTGCGCCTGGGGCAGCGCACTGTGGATGGACTACGTGCCCGACGCCGACGAGACGCCGGTGGCGCGGCTGCGTGCGGGCGGCGCGGTGATCCTCGGCAAGACCAACGTGTCGGAGTTCACGCTCGGGCGCGGCAATGTGGATACGCCGAGCTTCGGCACCACGCGCAACCCGTGGAACACGGCGCTGACGCCGGGGGCGTCGACCGGTGGCGGCGCGGCATCGGTGGCGTCGGGCTTCGGGCCGGTGACGCTCGGCACCGATGGCGGCGGTTCGATCCGCCGCCCCGCCTGCCATTGCGGGCTGGTCGGGCTGAAGCCATCCACCGGGCGCGTGGCGCGGCGCGACGGGCTGCCGATCATCCTCGACGATGCAGAGGTGATCGGGCCGATCGCGCGCACGGTCGATGACCTCGCCACCACGCTGTCCATTATCCAGGGACCGTTGGACGAGGACCGGCTGTCCGTCGGCGTGCCGGGGCCGCATGAGGAACCGCCGCCGCCCAAGGGCCTGCGCATCCTCTACGTGCCGCGCATCGCGCAGTGGGAGGTGGAGGCACCGGTCGCCGCATCCTGCGCCGAGGCAGCGCGCAAGCTCGCCGCACTCGGGCACAACGTGACCGAGGGCGAGTTGCCTGTCGATATCTCCCTGTTCGAGAAGCACTGGCCGGTGATCGGCGCTGCCGGCCTCGCCTGGGTGCTGCGCGGCAAGGAGTGGAAGGGCCGCATCGGTGCGATCTACGAGGAGATGATGGCGAAGGCGGAGACCCTCTCCGCTGCCGACTATGTCGATGCGATGAACGCCTTCCGCGAGGTGCAGGCGCAGTTCGCCCGTGCGTTCCGCGATTGGGACGTGATCGTGATGCCGTCCGCCGGTGCGATGCCGTGGGATGCGACGAAGTTCGGCCCGCCCTATCACCGCGCCTTCACCGGCATCGTCAATGCGGGCGGGCTGCCGGGGCTGAACGTGCCGGTCGATCCGGCGCCGGACGGGCTGCCGATCGGCGTGCAACTGGTCGGGCCCTATGGCGCCGACTGGAAGCTGATCGCGCTGGCCCGGCAGTATGAGGCCGCCTACCCCTGGGCGCAGCGCTGGCCTTCGATCTGACCGACCCCTTTCCGTGACGCCTTGCCGGTGCAAGTCTCCGCCCGGCAAGGAGACACGGCATGACCACCGAAGCGCAGATCACCGCCTGGCTGGCATCGCAGAAGGACGCGATGCTGGCCGAACTCGCCGAGATGGTGAACACCGACGGCGGGTCCTACGACAAGCTGGGCGTTGACCGCACCGGGGAGCAGGTGAAGCGCTTCCTGCTGTCGCACGGCATCGCGGCGGAGGTGCTGCCGCAGCAGAAGCATGGCGACTGCATCCGCGGCATCGTCGAGGGCGGGCACACGCTCGGCACCGGCAACCAGCGGTCCAACATCGTGCTGATGGGCCATCGCGACACGGTCTTCCCCAAGGGTGAGCCGGAGCGCCGCCCCTTCCGCATCGAGAATGGCCGCGCCTATGGTCCCGGTGTCGCCGACATGAAGGCCGGCATCGTGATGAACATGTTCGTCCTCGCCGCCTTCGCGAAGTTCGGCGGCGCGCCCGGCCCGCTGGTCGGCCTGTTCACGGGCGACGAGGAGATCGGCAGCCCCGAAGGCCGCCCGGTGATCGAGGCCGAGGCGAAGAATGCGCGCGTCGTCTTCAACAGCGAACCGGGCCGTGCCTCGGGCAATGTCGTGAAGGCGCGCAAGGGCGGCGTGTTCTCCGTCGTCGATCTCGAAGGCAAGGCCGCGCATTCCGGCGGCAACTTCGAAGCCGGCATCAGCGCGATCGGGGAGGCGGCGCACAAGATCGTCGCCATCCATGCGCTGACCGACCTGAAGCGCGGGATCACGCTGAATGTCGGGCTGATCCAGGGCGGCCAGTCGGTCAACACCACCGCGCCGAACTGCCAGTTCCAGATCGACCTGCGCTACATCGAGCCGGCCGATCGCGACGAGATCATGGGCAAGATCCACGACATCGTCGCGCGCGCCTTCGTCCCCGGGACGAAATCCAAGCTGACGATCAAGGGCGAGTTCCTGCCGCTGAACCCCACCCCCGCATCGGATCGTGTCTTCGCGGTGTATCAGGCGGCGGCGGCCGATAGCGGGCTGAAGGTGGAAGGCGAGTTCACCGGCGGTTGCGCCGATTCCGGCTTCACCGCGGCGATGGGCGCGCCGACACTCTGCGCGGTCGGGCCGGTGGGCGGCCTCGCGCACAGCCCGGAGGAATACCTCGAGGTCGAGAGCTTCGTGCCGCGCGCGCAGGCGATGGCGCGTGCGATCGCTCGGCTGGAGCAGACGGGGCTGTAGAGCAGATCCCGATCAGGTGGGATCACCTGATCGGGTGAAGATACCCGCGAATACAACTGGCTGGAGACGTCGCCGTGAGCCGGGGCGAACGGGACGATCTCCAGCCGTCAGCCCCGCCAGGGCCGCACCTGCCACAACTGCCGCAGATTGTTGTCCACCTGCTGCGCGAGGGCCTTGTATTCCGCGCCAACGACGGGCCGCAGCGGCATGGATTGCCGCTCCGCCTCGCGCCGGAAGCCCTCGTCGTTGAGCGCGTTGCGGAATGCCGCCTCCAGCCGCGCCACGATGGCGGGCGGCATGTTCGGCGGGCCGACGATGCCGCGCGACGCGCTGCCGGCGACGTCGATGCCGAGTTCACGGAAGGTCGGCACCTCGCCGGCCTCCGGCTGCCGCCGCGCAGCGGCCTGCGCCAGCATGCGCAGCTTGCCCTCCCGCACCAACTGCAGCGCGTCGTTCACATTCATCACGGCCAGATCCATGTTGCCGCCGAGCAGTTGCGGGATCAGCGGCGCGGCGCCGGCGAAGGGCACCTGCACCATCGGCGGGACATTCGCCGCCGCCTCGAAGGCCAGCATGAACAGGTGGTCGTCGCTGCCGATGCCCGTGGTGCCGTAGGTCAGGTGGTTTGGTCGTGCGCGCGCGGCCGCGACGATGTCCGACACGCTGCGGAAGGGGCTCTCGGCGCGGACATAGAAGCAGTTCGCATCCTCGACGATGTTGCACAGGAAGGTGAAGTCCATCGCGCGATAGCGCACCGGACGTTCGAGCGGGATGGCGTTGTGCGCCGGGATCGTCGTGGCACCCAGGGTGTAGCCATCGGCGGCCGCATTGAAGGTCGCCTCCAATCCGATCTGCCCGGCCGCGCCTGTGCGGTTCACCACCACCGGGCGGAAGCCGGGGATCTGCACCGCGACCAGCGGCATGATCAGCCGCGTCATCACATCCACGCCGCCGCCGGCGGGGAAGGGGACGATGATCTCGACGGGCTTGTCGCCCGGCCAGGCGGCCTGGGCACGGGCGATGCCGGGCGCGGCAAACACCCCCGCCCCGGCGAGCAGGGCGCGACGCGTGGTCATGGACCTTCCTCCCTTGGTTCTTGGGAGGAAGGCTAGGCAGCGCGGCGTCGTCGCCGCAAGGAAATCAGCGCCGCCAGGGGCGCCGTGCGAACATCGCGCGCACCATCTCGCCCTCGCTCAGCACCATGTCGCGATAGGCCTGGCCGACCAGCGGGCGCAGCGGCAGGGAGATCCGGTCCGCAGCCTCGGTGAAGGCCGGGTCGGCGAAGGCGGCCGTGAAGGCGGCCTCCATGGCGCGCGTCGCCTCGGGCGGGAAGCCCGGCGGGGCGACGATGCCGCGCGCCGAACCGATCACCACGTCGAAGCCCTGTTCACGGAAGGTCGGCACGTCCGGCGCCGCGGACCAGCGGGCCGGCGATGCCTGGCCAAGGCAGCGGATCCGACCCTCCCGCATCAGCACGATCCCCTCGCTCATGTTGAAGGAGGCGACGTTGACCGACCCGCCCAGCAGGTCGCGCTGCACCTGCGCCGTGCCGTTGAAGGGGGCGTGCAGCGCGCGGATATCGGCCTTCTCCTCCAATCCCAGCAGCACCAGGTGGTCGTCGGACCCGACCCCGGCCGCGCTGCCGACCGACACGCTTTCGGGCTGGCGCTTCAGCGCCGCGACCAGGTCGCCCAGGCTGCGCAACGGCGAATTCGCCAGCACCCAGAGCCCGCAGGCGTCATCGACGATATTGGCGATGTAGGTGAATTCCTCCGCCTTCCAGCGCACCGAGCGCTCCAGCGGCAGGGTCGAGACGTTGAGGCTGCCGATCGCGCCGATCGTGTAGCCATCCGGCGTGGCGTTGAAGACCGCCTCCATGCCCAACTGGCCGGAGGCGCCGGGCCGGTTGCTGGCGACGAAGCGCACGCCGGGCAGGCGCGGCGTGATCTGGTGCGTCGCGAAGCGCCCCACGGCATCCACGCCGCCGCCGGGCGGGAAGGGGATGATGACCTCGATCGGCCGGTCGGCCGGCCAGGCGGCGCGCGCCGGCCGGATCATCGGCAGCGAAAGGCCGAGCGTGACGAGCGGCAGGTGGCGACGAGCGATCATGGCGTTTCCCCGGATGTTCTTGCCGACAGCCTCGCTGCGTCGCGCGGCGCGATCAAGGGGCGACTTTCCCCGCATCGCGCGGCGCAGCACAATCGGCGAGTACGGAATCAGGGACGGGATCATGGATGCGACGCTGCGCGAACGCTTCAGTGTCGAGGGGCAATGGGCGATCTGGCGGGAGCACGCCATCCGCTGGGCGGAATGCGACATCTACGCCCATGTGAACCACGCGGCCTACCTGACGCTGTTCGAGGACATGCGCATCGATTGGTGGCTCGGTGCCGGTGGTGCCTTCGCGCCGGACGCGCCCGGGCCTGTCGTCGGCACGCTGGAGGTGAAGTACCACCGCCCCGGCCATTTCCAGGACAAGGTGCTGCTGACGGCGCGCACCGCTTCCTTCCGCCGAACCTCTTTCGTCCATCAATACGGGATGTGGCGCGACGGGCTACTGTGTTCGGCCCGTGCGCTCTGCGTGGTGGTGGACAATGCAACCGGGAAGAAGGCCGAGATCCCGGAGGCGATGCGCCGGCTGATGGCCGAGCGCGACGGGGCGGTCGCGGAGGGCTAGATCCCCCGCTCCGCCTTGGTCGCGGCGAGGTCATCCTCGATGAAGGCCTGCACCAGGTCCTCGAGCGATTCCTGTTCGACGAAGCCGAGGCGGCGGGCGCGCGTCGCGGCGAAGGCAGCCGGCCAGCCGACGACGATGTCGTGGACTTCTTTGTCGAAGACGAAGCCAACCTTCTCGCGCGCCACATGGCCGGCGACCGCTTCCAGCGCCGCCAGCATCTTCGCCACCGTCGCGCTGCGCCCGGGCGGGTTGATGCCGCGATCCGCCCCGAGCGTGCTGGTGTCCATCGTCGCGGCGTGCAGGAACCACTCCATCGCGCTGCGCGGGGAACAGATCCACACCGCGAATTCCGGCGGCACCGGGCAGTCGGTCGAAAGCCCGAGCAGCGGTTCGCGCACCACCGCCGACACGAAGGAGGACGCCGCCTTGTTCGGCCGTCCGGGCCGCACCATCACCGTCGGCAGGCGGATCGACACGGCATCGAGGAAGCCCTTGCGCGAGGCGTCCTGCAGCAGCAATTCGCCGATCGCCTTCTGCGCGCCATAGGAATTGGTCGGCACCTGCCGCCCGTCATCCGGCACCACCGCATCCTGCCCGCCGCCGAAGGAGGCGACGGAGGAGGTGAAGATCACCCGGGGCTTCGTGCCGAGCGCCCGGCAGGCCTGCAGCACGGCCAGCGTGCCGTGCAGGTTCACCTTCATGCCCAGGTCGTAGTCGGCCTCCGCCGCCGCGCTGACCACGGCGGCGAGGTGGAAGACGACCTCCGTCCCCGTCGGGATGGCGGCGGCCACGGCGGTGGGGTCGGCGACATCCCCGCCCAGGCAGCGCAGCGGGAAGGGCGCGGCGATCGGCGCCGGCGCGGTCAGGTCGAACAGCGTCAGCCCGGTGATGGCCCGGCCGCCCAGCGCGCCGTCCTTCGCCAGCCGCGCGGCAAGCTTGCGGCCCAGGAAGCCGCCGCCGCCGAGGATGGTGATCTTCATGCCGTCCCTCCGATCTGCGCTTCCGGTTTGGCGCGCGCAGCGGCCGGGCGCAATATGCGCGCACCATGATCCCGACCTTTCCGTTCCGCTTCCTGATCAACCGCCGCCACGGGACGCCGGGCGTCGTCGTGCTTCCCGACAGCGGCTTCCGCCGCGCGAAGGAGGAGATCGCCTCCTGGCCGGGCTATGCGCCGACGCCGCTGGTGGACCTGGCGGATGCCGCCGCTGCCGCGCGGGTGGCGAGCGTCCACTATAAGGATGAGGGCGGGCGCTTCGGCCTCGGCTCCTTCAAGGCGCTCGGCGGCGCCTATGCGGTGATGCGGCTGCTGCAGGCGGAACTGGCGAAGCGCGGCACCGCCAATGCGGCGACCGCGGCGGAGCTGATGGAAGGCAAGTTCAAGGACGCCACGCGCGGCATCACCGTCTGCTGCGCGACCGACGGCAATCATGGCCGGTCCGTCGCCTGGGGCGCGCGGCTGTTCGGCGCGGCCTGCGTCATCTTCGTGCATGAGCATGTCAGCCAGGGCCGCCGCGACGCCATCGCGAAGTACGGCGCCGAGATCCGCGTCGTCCCCGGCAACTACGACGATGCGGTGCGGGAGGCACAGAAGCAGGCTGACGCCAATGGCTGGTTCGTTGTCTCCGACACCTCCTACCCCGGCTATACCGAGGTGCCGCGCGACGTGATGCAGGGCTATCGCGTGATGGCCGACGAAGCCGCTGAACAGATCGGCGCCGCACCGACGCATGTCTTCATCCAGGGCGGCGTGGGCGGTGTCGCGGCCGCGGTCTCGGCGCAGATGCGCGCACGCTTCGGCACCGCGGTCCGCATCGTCATCGCCGAGCCGGAGAAGGCCGCCTGCCTGCTCGCCAGCGTCGAGTCGGGGGCGCCGACGACGGTCGAGGGCGATCTCGATACGCTGATGGCGGGGCTTGCCTGCGGGGAGCCGTCGTTGCTCGCCTGGCAGGAACTCGAACGCGGCGCCTTCGCGGTCATGGCCGTGCCGGACGACAGCGCGGTCGCCTGCATGAAGGCGCTGGCCGCGCGCAAACCGGCCGTGGTGGCCGGGGAGAGCGCCGTCGCGGGCCTCGCGGCGCTGCTGCTTGCGGCGGGGGAGCCCTTCGCGCGTGCAGCATTGGGCCTCGATGAATCGAGCCGCATCCTGCTGTTCGGCACCGAAGGCGCGACCGATCCGGAGGTCTATGCGCGCCTCGTCGGACATGCCCCTTCATCTGACTGACGTCGTTCTGTAATCTCCCTGCAAAGACGCGCGGCTAAGCCGCCGCGTCGCCACAACGGGAGAGGACGAGCCGATGCACCGCCGTACATTGCTGACCGGGGCGATGTCCCTTGGTGTCGCCGCGCCCGCGCTGGGGCAGACCCAGCCCGTCGAGATCCAGTTCTGGCACGGCCTCGCCCAGCCGCTCGGCGGGATGCTGGAACAGCGCTGCACCGACTTCAACGCGAGCCAGTCGCGCTTCAAGATCGTGCCGTCCTTCCGCGGCTCCTATCCCGAGACGATGGTCGCCGCCATCGCCGCCTTCCGCGCCAACAACGCGCCACACATCGTGCAGATGTTCGAGGTCGGCACCGGCACCATGATGGGCGCCGGCCGGGCCGTGAAGCCGGTGCATGAGCTGCTGTCCGAGACCGGCGTGCAGATCGACTTCAACGACTACCTGCCCGGCGTGCGCGGCTACTACAGCCTGTCCGACGGGCGGATGATGTCGATGCCCTTCAACAGCTCGACCACCATCGTCTGGTACAACAAGGACGCCTTCCGCCGTGCGGGCGTCGATCCCGACAAGTTCCCCGAGACCTGGCAGGGCGTTGCCGAGATCCTGCCCAAGCTGAAGGCCGGCGGTGGCACCGCCGTGCCGATGAGCACCGCCTGGCTGACCTGGGCGCAGATCGAGAATTTCTCGGCCATCCACGATATCCCGCTGGCGACGCTCGCCAACGGCTTCGGCGGGCTGGGCACTGAATTGCGCATCAACAACCCGCTGGTGCAGCGCCATATGGAAGCGCTGGTGGCCTGGCAGCGCGACGGCCTGTTCCGCTACGGCGGCCGCAACAATGCCGGCGAGCCAGCCTTCCCGAATGGCGAGGCGGCGATCATGTACACCTCCTCCGGCTTCCGCGCCCGCGTGCAGCGGGAAGCGCGCTTCGGCTGGGGTGTCGCGATGCTGCCCTACTACCAGGGCACGCCGAATGCGCCGATCAACTCCATCATCGGTGGCGCCAGCCTGTGGGTGATGAACAAGGGGCCGGCGGCCGGCGGCGGCCGTTCGCGCGATGAATTCCAGGGCGTCGCGGAGTTCTTCAAGTACCTCAGCCAGCCCGAGATCGACGCGCAGTGGCACATGGATACCGGCTATGTCCCGGTGCGCCGCGCCTCCTATGCCATCGCGCGTGAGAAGGGCTTCTACCGCGACAATCCCGGCGCCGACGTGCCGATCGAACAGCTGCTGCGCGGTGGCGGCACGCTGACCGACAACAGCCGCGGCATCCGCCTCGGCGGTTTCGTCGAGATCCGCACCATCATGGAGGAAGAGCTGGAGCGCGCCTTCCAGGGCCAGCAGACGGCGCAGCAGGCGCTGGCGGCCGCGACCACGCGCGGCAACCAGGTGCTGCGCAACTTCGAACGGGCGAATCGCGGCTGATGTCCGCACCGGCGCCGCGGGGGATTGCTTGAGAAAAAAGGTCATCTTCCGCGGCGCCGTGCTGCCCTATCTGCTGCTGATGCCGCAGATGGCGATCACGTTGGTGTTCTTCTTCTGGCCGGCCGGCATGGCGGTGTGGCAGTCCACGCAGCGCGAGGACGCCTTCGGCCTGCGGGCGGAATTCGTCGCGCTCGAGAACTTCATCGACCTGTTCCATGACGCGATCTATCTGAATGCCGCCTGGAACACGGTCATCTTCTCGACCTCGGTGGCCGCGCTGGCGCTCGGTGCCGCACTCTTCCTCGCCGTGCAGGCGGACAAGCAGATCCGCGGCGCCGGCGTCTACAAGACGCTGCTGATCTGGCCCTATGCCGTCGCACCGGCGCTGGCGGCGGTGCTGTGGCTGTTCATCTTCCATCCCTCGATCGGCCTGGTCGGGCGCGGCTTCGCCTCCATCGGCATCAACTGGGATTACCGGGTCAATGGCGGGCAGGCGATGACCATGGTGATCCTCGCCGCCGCGTGGAAGCAGGTCTCCTACAACTTCATCTTCTTTCTGGCCGGGCTGCAGTCGATCCCGACCTCGGTGCTGGAGGCCGCGGCGATCGACGGCGCACGACCGATGCGGCGCTTCTGGACGGTGATCTTCCCGCTGCTGTCGCCCACCGCCTTCTTCCTGCTGGTGGTGAACCTGGTCTACGCCTTCTTCGACACCTTCGGCGTCATCCACGCGCTGACCCGCGGCGGCCCCGGCAATGCCACCGAGACGCTGATCTACAAGGTCTATGTCGATGGCGTGCAGAACCTCAATTTCGGGTCCTCGGCGGCGCAGTCGGTGATCCTGATGATCATCGTTATTGCCTTGACGGCGATCCAGTTCCGCTTCATCGAACGCCGGGTGCATTACTGATGTCGGGCGCGGCCATCGACGTCGAAGCCCTTGCCGCGGCATCACGCCGGCGCAAGGCGCGTGAGCGGGTGCTCACCCATGTCGCCCTGATCCTCGGCATCATCGTCTTCGCCCTGCCGATCTGGATCACCGTCGTGGGCTCCACCCACGACACCGATACGATCGGCCGTGGCGACGTGCCGCTGCTGCCGGGCGCGGAGGCGGTCCACAACTACGCCACCGCCTGGTTCCAAGGCGGCGGCGGGCGCAACACCTTCGTCGTGCCCGCCAGCACCATGCTGCTCAACAGCCTGATGATGGCGCTGCTGATCGCGGTGGGGAAGATCGCGATCTCCCTGCTGTCGGCCTTCGCCGTGGTGTTCTTCGCCTTCCCCGGGCGGATGATCTTCTTCTGGATGATCTTCATCACCCTGATGCTGCCGGTGGAAGTGCGCATCATCCCGACCTTCCAGGTGATGACCGACCTCGCGCTGATCGACACCATGACGGGGCTGACCCTGCCGCTGATCGCGTCAGCTACCGCCACGCTGCTGTTCCGCCAGTTCTTCCTGACCATCCCGGACGAATATGTGGAAGCGGCGAAGATCGACGGCGCCGGACCCTTGCGCTTCTTCAAGGATGTGGTGCTGCCGCTGTCGGTGACCAACGTCGCCGCGCTGTTCGTCATCCTGTTCATCTATGGCTGGAACCAGTATCTCTGGCCGCTGCTGATGGTGTCGAACCGGGATCTGGAAACCATCATCGTCGGCCTGACCAAGATGATCGGCATCGGCGATACGCAGAATGAGTGGAACCTGATCATGACCACCGCGGTCTTCGCCCTGCTGCCGCCCGTCGCGGTCGTGGTGCTGATGCAGCGCTGGTTCATCAGGGGCCTGACCGAGACGGAGAAATAGCCGCGTGGCGAGCCTCGACATCCAGGGCGTGACCAAGTCCTTCGGCGCCACGAAGGTGCTGCACGGCATCGACCTTGCCGTGCGGGACGGCGAGATGGTGGTGATTGTCGGTGCCTCGGGCTGCGGCAAATCCACCCTGCTGCGCATCGTCGCGGGGCTGGAGACGCCGACCGGCGGCCAGGTGCGGATCGAGGGGCTGGACGTCACGCCGCTGGAACCTGCCGACCGCGACATCGCCATGGTCTTCCAGACCTACGCGCTCTATCCGCACATGACGGTCTTCGACAACATGGCCTATGGGCTCAAGATCCGCGGCCTGCCGAAGGCCGAGATCCGCACCCGCGTCGAGGAAGCCGCCGGGCTGCTGTCGATCGGCCAGTTGCTGGACCGCAAGCCGCGCCAGCTTTCGGGTGGGCAGCGCCAGCGCGTCGCCATGGGGCGCGCCATCGTGCGCCACCCCAAGCTGTTCCTGTTCGACGAGCCACTGTCGAACCTCGACGCCAAGCTGCGCGTGCAGATGCGCGCTGAAATCCGCCGGCTGCAGAAGCGCCTGTCCGTCACCTCGCTCTTCGTCACCCATGACCAGGTCGAGGCGATGACGCTCGGTGACCGCCTGGTGGTGATGCATGAAGGCCGCGCCGCACAGATCGGCACGCCGATGGAGGTGTGGTCGCGGCCTGCCGACACCTACGTCGCCAGCTTCATCGGCAGCCCGGCGATGAACTTCCTGCCGGCGACGCTGACCGAGGGCGGCAACGCGGCGCGCCTCGCCGGCGGCACCGTCTGGCGCTTCGCCGACGGCGCGCGGGCAGGTGGCGAGGGTCAGCGCGTCACCATCGGCATCCGCCCCGAACACCTGCTGCCGGATGGCCAGGATGGGCTGCCGGTCACCATCGACCTTGCCGAGCCGCTCGGTTCCGAGACCGTGCTGCATGGCCGGCTGTCCGACGGCACCGCGCTGACCGCGCGCATCGCCGGCGGCGTGCCGACCGAGGCGCTGCGCCTCGCGCCCGAACTCCCCGCGCTGCATGTTTTCGATGCGGAGAGCGGCCGGCGTCTCGATCCCGCCTGACGCCATTGACGCGCGGGGCGCGTGGCTTCCAGATACCGGCAACCAAACCGGGAGGAACCCACGCATGAATCGTCGCCATATCCTCGGCCTCGGCGCTGCCGGCGCCCTTGCGCCATTCGCCGCGCGCGCCCAGGCGCCCGCCTGGCCGACCGCGCCCGGGCGCATCATCGTTCCCTTCGCCGCCGGTGGTCCGACCGACATTCCCGCGCGACTGCTCGCCGATGAGATGTCGAAGTTCCTGCCCCAGCGCCTCGTGGTCGAGAACCGCACCGGATCGGGCGTGGTGATCGGCACCGATGTCGTCGCCAAGGCGCCGAAGGATGGCCAGACCATCCTCTACACCACGGTCGGGCACGCCTATCTGCCGGGCTTGTTCGACCAGCTTCCATTCGACCCGGTGGCGGATTTCACCCCCTGCGCCTTCATCGGCCAGATCCCGCAGATCATGCTGGTCAACAAGGACTTCCCGGCGCGCACCCTGCCGGAGCTGATCGCGCTGCTGCGCGCCGATCCGGGCAAGTACGACTATGCGTCGTCCGGCAATGGCGGCGCCGTCCACCTCGGCACCGAGCTGTTCCTGCACACGGCGGGCGGGCTGCGGGTGAATCACATCGCCTTCCGTGGTTCCTCCGCCGCGATGCCGGAAGTGCTGTCCGGCCGCATCCCGATGATCTTCGACGTCGCCGCCGGCGCGCTGCCCTACATCCAGCGGGGCGAGTTGCGCGCGCTCGGCATCAGCACGCGCACGCGCATGCCCTATGCCCCCGACATCCCCACCTTCATCGAGGGCGGGGTGCCCGATTTCGAATGCTACACCTGGCACATGGCGATGGCGCCCGCGGGCACGCCGATGCCCGTCGTGCAGGCGATCAATGGCGCCTTCAACCGCGCCCTCGCCATCCCGGCGGTGCAGCAGCGCCTGGCGCAGATGACGATGAACGTCACCACCGACAGCACGCCGGACAGCGCCGCACGCTTCCTCCGCAGCGAGATGGCGAAGTGGACGCCGGTGATCCGCGCGGCGGGCATCCGCCCGAGCTAAACGGGCGGTCCCCGGGGCGGTTGACGCATGCCAGGGCTTGGTCCATGCGTCCGCCCTTCGGGAGATTGCCATATGAACCGTCGTGAACTGCTGGGCCTTGGCGCCGCCGCGGCCCTCGCCCCCGTTGCCGCCCGCGCACAGGCCTGGCCGACCCAGCCCGTGCGTCTCGTGGTGCCCTTCGCCGCCGGCGGGCCGACCGACATTCCCGCCCGCCTCTTCGCCGATGAGCTCTCCAAGATCCTGCCGCAGCGGGTGATCGTGGAAAACCGCACCGGCGCCGGCGTGGTGGTCGGCACCGACGCCGTCGCCAAGGCGCCGAAGGATGGGCAGACGCTGCTCTACACCACGGTCGCGCATTCGGTGCTGCGCCCACTGTTCCCGCGCCTCCCGTTTGATCCCGTGGCGGATTTCACCCCCGTCTCGCTGATCGGCGTGATCCCGATGGTGATCACGGTGAACAAGGATTTCCCCGCGCGCACACTGCGCGAACTGATCGACCGCCTGCGCGCCGAGCCCGGCAAGCACGACTACGCCAGCAGCGGCAATGGCGGCGCGCTGCACCTTGCGACGGAATTGCTGCTGCGCGGCAGCAATGTGCGCGCCAACCACGTGCCCTATCGCGGGACCGCGGCGGCGATGCCGGATGTGCTGAACGGCTCCGTGCCGATCATCGTCGATGTCGCGACGACGACGCTGCCCTTCGTGCAGCGCGGTGAGACCCGTGCCCTGGCGGTGATGGACGAACAGCGCCTGCCGCAGCTGCCCGACGTGCCGACCACGGCCGAGGCCGGCTTCCCGGGCCTGCTCGCCTATACTTGGCACATGGTCATGGCCCCGTCGGGCACGCCGGCACCGATCCTCGATGCCGCTGCTGCTGCCTTCGGCAAGGTCGCGGCCGAACCGGACGTGCGGCGGCGCCTGTCCGACCTCGCCATGCGCGTGTCGGACGACACCACGCCCGCGCGGGCCGAGGCCTGGCTCACCGCCGAGCGCACCAAGTGGGAAAGCATCATCCGCGAAGCCGGCATCCGCGCGGATTGATCGACCCGGCGCGCGGCACGGCCGCGCGCCGCGGCCGCGTCAGGGCCCGCCGTTCGCGTTCCACCCGGCATCCACGGCCAGCACCGCCCCGGTGATGGCCCCGGCGGCGGGGGAGGCGAGGAAGCAGGCGAGTGCCGCAACTTCCTCCGGCCGTACCAGCCGCCGCAGCGGCGCGCGCGCGACCAGCCGCGCCCGATCGAGACGGCCCTGCACGACAAGGTCGCTGACCAGTGTCGTGTCCGTGTAGCCGGGTGCCAGCGCATTCACCCGCACCCCTTGCGGCCCCCATTCGCAGGCCAGCGCCCGGGCGAGGTTCGCGACGGCGGCCTTGGTCGCGCAATAGGCGGCGCGCTCCGCCCCGCCGATGCTCCCATAAAGCGAGGAGGTGAACAGGATCAGCCCCGACCCGTCGCGCAGCATCCGCCGTCCGGCGGCCCGCGCTGTCAGGAAGGCGCCGGTCAGGTTCACATCCACCGTGCGCCGCCAATCCGCGACGGAGAGTTCGAGGCTCGGCGTATTCATCGCGAAGCCAGCATTGGCCAGCGCGACATCGACGCCGCCCCAAGCTGCATCCATCGCGGCGAAGGCGGCTTCCACCTCCTCCTCAACGGCGACATTGCCGGTGACGCAGATCCAGCCCGGCGGCGCATCGGGCACCGCGTCGCGGTCGAGGATGCAGATGCGCGCGCCGCACGCGGCGAAGGCCTCGGCGACCGCGCGCCCGATGCCGCGCGCACCGCCCGTCACCAGCACGCGCGGGTCACGGTGTGGCTGCGGCGACAACGCCTCAGCCATCGGCGCGCGCCTTCAGCCGCATGGCTCCTGTCTCGCGCATCGGTTTCCTCCCCTGGCTGTCCACCGCGTCGGCGCTATCCCGACGTGACGCCCATCTGGCCGCGCAGCGACGCGACGGCCGCCTCCTGTGGGAACACCGTCACCTGGTTGCCGTCCTGCCATTGCAGCAGGAAGGGCCGCGCGCGGGTGTTCTGGCCGCGCTCGTCGAAGCGCACGCCCCAGCCGGTGGCGGTGGTGCCCTCGGCGATGTCGGTCGCCAGCACCGCAGTCCGGATGCGGTCCTTGTCCGTGCCTCCTGCGCGCTGCACGGCATCGAGGAATACCTTCGCGCCGAAATAATTCGCCAGCGAATGCCCCGATCGCGGATCGGACCCGTAGCGCCGCTTGTAGAGATCGACGAAGGCGGAAACGCCGGGTGCGAAGCGTTCATTCACGGCGAACTGCGTGAAGTCCACATTCATCACGCCGTTGAAGGCGGGGCCCACGGCGCGCGCGGTCTCGCTCAGCGAATACCCGGCGCCCGAGCCGATCACCATGCGCGGCTTCCAGTTTGCCTCCTGCATGCCGCGGAAGAACACCACGATGTCGTTCTGGTAGCCGGTGTGCAGCACGATGTCCGCATTGGCGCCGCGCAGGCGCTGGATCGCCGAGGCGAGATCCGCCGAACGCGAGGAATAGGCGAGCTTTTCGACCAGGTTCAGCCCGCGCGCGCGGATCTGCTGTTCCTGGAAGCCGGAGACGGTCTGGCCATACAGCGCATCTTCATGCAGCACGGCGATGCGCAGCGTCGTCGGATCGACGTTGTAGATCGGCGCCAGCGCATCCGGCACGGCGGCGACCGTGGCGGTTCCGAAATCCGACGATCGCGGGCAGGTACGGAAGACGTAGCGGAAGCCGCGATCGGTGATCGGGTCGCTGATCGCGCCCATCTCGAAATAGGGAACGCCCTGCAACTCGCTGACCTGCGTCGCGGCGAAGCTCAGCGTGGAGGCATAGGTGCCGAACACGGCGGCGACGCGCTCGGCGCTCATCAGCCGGCGCACCTCGGCGATCGCCTGGGCCTGGTCCACCGCGTCGGCCTTGGCGAGCCGGATCTGGCGCCCGAGCACGCCGCCGGCGGCGTTGCGTTCCTCGACCGCAACCTCCAGGCCGCGGAAGCTCTCGTCGCCGAGCAGGGCGAGGCTGCCGGAAAAGGGGAAAAGCGCGCCGAACCGCAGATCCTGTCCCTGGGCCATGGCCAGCCGCGGCACCGCAGCCGTGGCGGCCAGTCCCGCCAACAGCGGGCGGCGACGGATCTGGTACATGGCCTTCCTCCGGGATCCCGACCTCGCCGCGATGTTCCGCGCCCTGCCAGCCCCTGGCAAGCCCGCCGCCGCCTTGACGCGCATGCGCCACGGGGAGAATGGTCGCGCCACACGCCAAGGGGGAAGACGCGCATGCCGACGCTACCGCAGGAGATGACGATCATCGACCATGGCGCCGGTGGCGGGCCGGAGGTGCTGGTGCCGGCGCGCGCACCCGTTCCGGTGCCGAAGCCGGATGAGGTGCTGATCCGCGTCATGGCCACCGGCGTGAACCGGCCCGATGTGCAGCAGCGCAGTGGCAACTACCCGCCTCCGCCGGGCGCGAGCCCGATCATGGGCCTGGAATGCGCGGGGGAGGTCGTCGCCGCCGGCGATGCCGTCACGCGCTACAAGGTGGGTGACCGTGTCTGCGCGCTGACCAATGGCGGCGCCTACGCCGAGTATTGCGCGGCCCCCGAGGCGCAGACGCTGCCCTGGCCCGCAGGCTACGACGCGATCCGCGCGGCCGCCTTGCCCGAGACCTATTTCACCGTCTGGGCGAACATGTTCGGCCACGGGCGGCTCGAGGCCGGCGAGACGGTCCTCGTCCATGGCGGCACATCGGGCATCGGCGTCACCGCCATCCAGCTGGCCAAGGCCTTCGGCGCGCGCGTCTTCGCCACCGCCGGCAGCGACGACAAATGCGCCGCCTGCCTGCGCTTCGGTGCGAATGCGGCGATCAACTACCGCACCCAGGACTTCGCCGAGGAAGTCCGCCGCCTGACCGACAAGAACGGCGTCGATGTCATCCTCGACATGGTGGGCGGCGCCTATTTCCAGCGGAACCTGCGCAGCCTCGCCTGGGATGGGCGTCTGGTGCTGATCGCGTTCCTCGGCGGGTTCGAGGTGGAGAAGGCCGATCTCCGCCCCATCATGCTGAAGCGGCTGACGGTGACCGGCAGCACGATGCGGCCGCGCACGACGCTGCAGAAGGGCAAGCTCGCCGCCGCGCTGGAAGCCAAGGTCTGGCCGATGCTGGCCAAGGGCGCGGCCGGCCCGGAGATCTACCGCACCTTCCCGCTGGCCGAGGCCGCCGCCGCGCATCGCCTGATGGAAAGCAGCGAGCATATCGGCAAGATCATGCTGAAGGTCGCGGACTGACCAAGGCGGCGGCGCCGCGTGTCGCGACGCTCCGTGGCGGCCTCGTGATGACGTGACGACGCACCGGCAGAAGCAAGGAACACGGCCATGTTCGACCTGACCGGCAAGGTGGCCCTGATTACCGGGGCGAATGGCGGCATCCCGCGCGCCACGGCGGCGTTGTTCCGGCGCCTTGGCGCGCATCTGGTGCTCACCGACCTCGACCCGGAGGCGGTGGAGGCCTTCGCCGCCACGCTGCCGGCCGCTGAGGCGCGCATCCTCACTGCCCGGGTTGATGTGACCAAACCCGAGGAGGTGGACGAGGCCGTCGCCATGGCCGGGCGCGAATTCGGCGGCATCGACATCCTGGTCACCGGCGCCGGCCTTTATGTCGAGCAGGAGGTCACCGCCATGACGGATGCCGATTGGCATCTGACCCTCGGCGTCAACCTCGACGGTGTCTTCTACGCCTGCCGCGCAGCGATGCCGTTGCTCCGCAAGGGCGGGTCGATCGTCAACATCGCCTCCATGGCCGGGCATCGCGGATCGGTGCGCCACGCGCATTACGCGGCCTGCAAATCGGCGGTGCTGGGTTTCACCCGGTCCCTGGTGCATGAACTCAGCCCGCGCGGCATCCGTGCCAACTGCGTCTCCCCGGGCATCATCGCGACGCCGATGACCGAGGCGATCATGGCGCAGAATGGCCCATCACTGATCGCCAACACCCCGATGCGCCGGTTCGGCACGCCGGAGGAAGTCGCCTCCGTCATCGCCTTTCTCGCCTCCGACGCCGCCGCCTTCGTCACCGGCGAGACCATCCACATCAATGGCGGGTTGTACATGGATTGAGCCGGTGTTCCTGACCCTGCTCGCCGTCGCGCTGGTCCTCGCCCTGCTGGTCGGGCGGCTGCCGCGTGGCGCTTCGCGTGCCTTCGCCGCTGGCGGGGCGGTACTGGCCTTGGTCGGCGCGGCCCTGGTCCGGCTGCGCGCCAGCCACCTGCCGGGGCATGGCCCGCGCCGCTGGCACAATCCATCGTGACAGCCTAAGGCTTGATGCCGACGGCCCACGGCTTTCCAAAAAGTCGCGCGTGCGCTCAGAATACCGCGGAATCGCGACCCTCACATGGTTCTTCCAACGGACCGGGACACACTGCCTTCACGATGCGCTCGGCCCTTCACCTCCTGATTGTCGCGATCCTTCTGTTCGGCGGGGCCTGGCCGGTCACCAAGGCGGCGCTCACCCATGCGACGCCGATGTGGTTCGCAATGGGGCGCGCCGGCCTTGCGGCCATCGTCTCCGCCCTGTTGCTGGCGGCGCTGCGCCGGCTGCACCTGCCACGCCGGGCGGACATGCCCTCGGTGCTGGCGCTCGGCCTGCTGCAACTCGGGGCCTTCTTCGTGCTCGCCCACGCGGCTGTCGCCATGGTGCAGGCGGGGCGTACCGCCATCATCTCGGCGGTCGTGACCTATTGGCTGATCCCGCTCTCCGTCTTCGCGCTGGGGGAGAAGGTGCCACCGCATCGCTGGGCGGCGGCGGGGCTGGGCCTCGCGGGGGTCGCCGTGTTGGCGGGGCCCTGGGCGGTGGACTGGGCCGACCCGACACAGCTGCTCGGCCACCTGATGCTGGTGCTCGCGGCGCTGTTCTGGACGCTCGCCATCGTGACCACGCGGCGCTTTCCACCGCGCAGCCCGATCTTCGAATTGCTGCCCTGGTGCTTCGCCCTGGCGACGCTGCTGATCCTGCCCTTCGCGCTGGTGCTGGAACCGCATGGCGGCATTTTCGGCCCGTCCTGGCCCTTCATGCTGTATATCGGCCTGATCGTGGCCCCGATCGGCACCTGGTGCGTCATCGAGGTCGGTCGCCGCCTTCCCGGCGCGGTCGCCTCGGTCGCTTTCCTTCTTGTCCCGGCCTTCGGCGTGCTGGTCAGCAACCTCTGGCTCGGCGAGCCGCTCGGCTGGGACATGCTGCTCGGCGGCGGGTTGATCGTCGCCTCGGTCCTGCTGGCGTCGCGCGAATGATCCTGGCGCTGACCGAGGCCGGGGAGGGGCCGCCGCTGGTCCTGCTGCATGGCTTGTTCGGGGCCGGGCAGAACTGGGGCGGCATCCGCCGCGCGCTCGCGCCGCGCTTCCGCGTGCTGACGCCGGACCTGCGCAACCACGGCGCCTCACCGCGCGCCGCGACGATGGACTACGCCATCATGGCCTCCGACATCGCTGAGACGCTGGACGCGGCCGGCGTGGCGCAGGCGGCAGTGCTCGGCCATTCGATGGGCGGCAAGGTGGCGATGGCCTTCGCTCTGGCGCATCCCGGCAGGGTCGAGCGGCTGGTGGTCGCCGACATCGCGCCGGTCCGCTACCGGCCGACGCTGCGCGGCTACATCGACGCGATGCAGGCGCTGCCGCTCCGCCCCGGGCTGACGCGGCGCGAGGCCGACGCCCATCTCGCCGCCACCATCCCGGAGCCCGGTATCCGCGCCTTCCTGCTGCAGAGCCTGCGCTTCGAGGCCGATCCGCCGGCTTGGCGGCTCGGCCTGCCGGAACTGGCCGCCGCCATGCCGGTGATCGAGGATTTCGCGCCGCCGCCTGGCGCGCGATACGACGGCCCGGTGCTGGTCATGGGGGGCGAGACGTCAGGCTATATCCGCCCTGAGCACCACGCAGCCTTCCGCGCGCTGTTCCCAAGCGTCGCCTTCACCACCATCCCCAAGGCGGGCCATTGGGTGCATGCGGAGAACCCGCAGGGATTCCTGGCGGCGCTGGAGCCGTTCCTCGCCGGTTAGGCGGACGGCACCCAGGCCAGGATATGGCTGCCCACGAGGCAGGTCTCGCCATCCTGGTTCACCACCTCGAGCCGCGCGCGGGTGCGGGCGCGGGCCTCGTCCACCTCCTCGATGACGTAGCGCGCCGTCAGCGTCTCCCCGGCGAAGACCGGCCGGGTGAAGCGGATGCGGTCATAGCCGGCGGAGACCGGCGTGCCGGTCGCCCCGCGTGCGACCGAACGGCGCGACATCATGCTGGCGGTCGTGGACAGCAATCCCATCACATGCGCGCCATGGGCGATGCAACGGCCGAAGGCGGTGCGCGCGGCGAAATCCGGGTCGGTATGCACCGGATCATCGTCACCGCTGATGCGGGCGAAGGCGGCGATGTCCTCGACCCCGATGGTGCGGGTGTATTCGGCGGCCTCACCGACTTCGAGGAAGGTCGGCGCCTTCACGGCAGGCGGTCCGCATTGGCGCGCGCCGGGCGCGGCGGCAGTCGCGCGGCGAGGCCCATCGGGCCATCCGCGAACAGCGCAGCATCCATCGTCCGGAGGGAGGGTGACACCGCCGGGCGGAACGCCATGGCACCGATCACGTCGCGTTCCATATCGAGGCCCGGTGCGATCTCGATCAGTTCCGGCCCGGCGGCGCCGAGGCGGAACACCGCGCGTTCGGTGACGTAGAGCACCTCCTGCCCTCGTTCCCGCGCATAGGGGCCGGAGAAGGAGATCTGCTCCACCTGCCGCACCGCCTTCTTCGACTCACCGGCGGTCAGCGTGCCGCCGAACACGACGCGACCTGCACCCTGGCTGATATTGATGAAACCGCCGGGGCCGACGATGCGCCCGCCGAAGCGCGAGACGTTCACATTCCCCTCCGCGTCGAATTCCGCGAGGGAGAGAAACGCGAGGTCGAGCCCACCGCCGTCATAGAAATCGAACTGATAGGGCTGGTCGATCTGCGCGTCGGGGCTGCTCGCCGCGCCGGCCTCGTTGCCGCTGGCGGGCGCGCCGCCGATATTGCCCTGCTCGTTGGTCAGGCAGATGCGGTCGAGCATCGCCTCCTCCGCCGCGACATTGGCGATGCCGGTGGAAATACCCGAACCGAGGTTGCAGATCGCACCTTCGAACAGTTCCATCGCGCCGCGCCGCGCGACGATGCGGCGCGGCCCGGGCGGCAGGCGCGGCACCTCGTCGAGCGCCACACGGTGATGGCCGGAATAGGCGAGGCTGTCCTGCGTCTCGTAGGTCTGCCACTGGTCGGGCACGATGACGAAGGCATCGATCAGGATGCCCGGCACCTTCACCATCTTCGGATGCAGCGTGCCGCGCGGCACAAGGCGCTTCGCCTGGGCGATGACGATGCCGCCCTGCCGCCGCGTGGCCTGTGCGATAGACAGCATTTCGAGCGTCACCGCCTCATGCTCCATCGACAGGTTGCCCGCCTCGTCGATCGCTGAGCCGCGGATGAAGGCGACGTCCACCTTGTAGGGCTTGTAGAACAGGTATTCCTCGCCGCGCAGCGTGACGACCTCGATCAGGTCCTCGGTGGCGCACTGGCTCTGCCGCCCGCCGCCGATGCGCGGATCGACGAAGGTGCGCAGCCCCACCTTGGTCAGCAGGCCCGCGCGGCCTGCCGCCATCTCCCGCATCAGTTGCGACATCGCCCCCTGCGGCAGGGTGTAGGCCTCGATCTTCTCGTCCAGCGCCAGGCGCGCGATGCCGGGGCTGTTGACGAAGGTGCCGGAGACGACGCGCTTCAGCAGCCCATCCTGCGCCAGATGCCCCGCGCCACGCGTCTTGCCGTCGCCGAGCCCAACCGGATGCAGCGCGGTGATGTCGCGCGGTGTGCCGGTTTCGCGGAAGCGGTGGCCGACGGCTTCCAGCAGCGCGTCCGGCACGGCATGCCCGCCGCCCGAACCGCCGATCAGCAGCGTGTCGCCGTCGCGTAGCACTGCGGCGGCCTGCTCGGCGGTGATCTGTCTCATGAGTGCCCCTGCAATGGCTTGAGCGAGCCCGGCGCGTGGCACAGCACGCGATGCCCCGGCGCGATCTCGGTGAGTGGCGGCGGTTCAGCGCAGACCGGCAGCGCCACCGGGCAGCGCGCGCGGAAGGCGCAACCCTGCGGCAGGCGCAGCGTCGAGGGCGGCTCGCCTCCGAGCACGATGCGTTGCCGCCCCGGTTCCGGCACTGCCGAGAGCAGCGACACCGTGTAGGGATGCGCCGGATGGGCGAAGAGTTCGGCCGCCGGCGCTTCCTCGACGATGCGGCCGAGATACATCACCGCGACGCGGTCGCAGAAGGCGCGCACCACCGCGAGGTCATGGGCGATGAACAGGTAGGACAGGCCCATCCGTTCCCGCAGGTCGAGCATCAGGTTCAGCACCTGTGCCTGCACATTCACATCGAGCGCAGAGACCGGTTCATCCGCCACGATCAGCGCCGGTTCCAGCGCTAGCGCGCGGGCGATCGAGATGCGCTGGCGCTGCCCGCCGGAGAATTCGTGCGGGAAGCGCACGCCCCAAGCCGGGTTCAACCCGACCATGTCGAGCAGCGCGCCGACACGCTCGCTGGCTTCCGCAGTATCTTTGACGCGGCCATGCACGAGCAGCGGTTCGGCCAGGATCTCGCCGATGCGCATGCGTGGGTTCAGTGAGGCATAGGGGTCCTGGAACACCATCTGCAGGCGCGGGCGCAGCAGGCGCAGTTCCTCACCGTTCAGTGTCGCGATGTCCCGGCCGTCGAAGCGGATATGGCCGGCATCGGGCGTGTGCAGCCGCGTGACCAGGCGGGCGAGGGTGGACTTGCCGCAGCCGCTCTCGCCCACGATGCCGAGGCGCTCGCCGGGCATGATGTGCAGGGAGACGCCATTGACGGCATGCACCACCTCGCGCTCACCGAAGAAGGATTTCCTCGGCAGGGGGAAGTGCTTGACCAGATCCTTCGCGACCAGCAGCGGTTCGGCGGTGGATGCGACGGGCGGCTTGGCATGCGCGGGGATGCTCGGCGGCGGCAGGCGGCGGCCATCGGCCGTCACCCAGCAGCGCGCGATGCGTCCGGGCGCGACTTCAGTCAGCGGCGGGCGTTCATCACCGCAGCGCGAGATGCGCCAGGGGCAGCGTGGCGTGAAGCGGCAGCCCTTCGGCATTGCGAGCGGATCGGGCGGCATGCCCTCGATCCCCGGCAGGCGGTCGGCCACCGGCGCATCGAGGCGCGGCACGGCGTTGGCCAGAGCCCACGCATAGGGATGGCGAGGATCGGAGAGGACGGCCTCGGTCGGGCCTTCCTCCACCACCTCCCCAGCATACATCACCACGATGCGTTTGCAGATCGTGCCGATGACGCCGAGGTCGTGGCTGATCAGCACGATGGCCGTGCCGAACTTCTCGTTGAGGTTGGCGAGCAGGTCGAGGATCTGCGCCTGGATGGTGACGTCGAGCGCGGTGGTCGGTTCATCCGCCAGCAGCAGCGTCGGGTCGTTCGCCATGCCCATGGCGATCATCACCCGCTGCCGCATGCCGCCGGAGAATTGGTGCGGGAAGGAAGCGGCGGCGCGTTCGGGCGATGCGACGCCCATCCGGCGCAGCAAGTCGATGCCATGGCGGCGCGCGGCGCGCTTATCCATGCGGCCATGGGCGACGACGTGCTCGCTCACCTGGCGCAGGATCCGCAGCACGGGGTTCAGCCCGGTCAGCGAATCCTGGAACACCATGGCGGCGTTGGCGCCGCGCCAGGCGGTGAGTTCGCGCTTCGACATGGTCAGCACGTCGCGGCCCTCGAACAGCACCTGGCCGCCTTCGATGCGCGCCGGCGGATCGAGCAGGCGCATCAGCGACTGCGCGGTGACGGACTTCCCCGAGCCGCTTTCGCCGACGATGCCGAGCGTTTCCCCCTTCGCCACGGTGAAGGACACGCCATCGACGGCGCGCACCGGCCCGGCATCCGTATGGAACACCGTGACCAGGTCACGGACATCGAGGACCGGTGTGCTCAACGGCTGGCTGCCTTCGGGTCGAGCCAGTCGCGCAGACCATCACCCAGGAAGTTGAAGCCAACGACGACGCTGAGGATGGCGATGCCGGGGAAGGTCGCGACCCACCACTGCTCCACCAGTTCACGACCCTCCGCGATCATCGACCCCCATTCCGGCGTCGGCGGCACCACGCCGAGGCCGAGGAAAGACAGCCCCGCGAAGGTCAGGATGGCGATGCCGAGGTCGAGCGTGCAGAGCACCGCGATCGGGCCGAAGGTGTTGGGCAGGATGTGGCGGAACAGGATGCGCTTCTGCGGTAGGCCGACGACCGTCGCGGCTTCCACATATTCCTGGCTGCGCTGCACGATGGCGAGGCTGCGCGCGAGGCGGGCGAATTTCGGCCACCACACCACCAGCATGGCGATGATGGTGTTGGTGGTGCCGATACCGAGCGCCGCGGCAAGCGCGAGCGCGAGGATGATCGGCGGGAAGCACAGCACGAGGTCGGTGAAGCGCATCAGCGCTTCCTCCCCGAAGCCACGCAGCCAGGCTGCCAGAATGCCGAGTGTGGTGCCGAAGGCGGCGCCGAGCAGAACGACGGAGAAGCCCGCGAAGAGCGACACGCGCGACCCATGCAACAGCCGCGAGAAGACATCGCGGCCGAGGATGTCCGTGCCGAGCCAATGCTCGGCCGACGGCGCGGCCAGCCGATTGGTGATGTCCTGCGCGTCCGCCGGATAAGGCGCCAGCCACGGCGCGAAGATCGCCACCAGGATCCAGCCCAGCACGATCGCCCCGCCGGCCCAGGCGAGGCCGTAGCGCCGGATGCGCCGGCGCAGGCGGGATGCCGGCATCGCCGCGGTCGCGCTCATCGCCGCACCCGTGGGTCGAGCATCGCGTAGGACAGGTCGACGATCAGGTTCACCAGCAGGTAGGTCGCCGAGACGACCAGCGTGATGCCCATGATCGCCGGGAAATCGAGTGCCGCCGCGGAGCGGAAAGTGTAGCGCCCAAGGCCAGGCCAGGCGAAGATCGTCTCCGTCATCACCGCGCCGGTCAGCAGGTTTGCATAGGCGAGGCCGCCCAGTGTCACCACCGGCACCAGCGCATTGCGCAGCGCGTGGTGCAGCACCACGGCGCGTTCCACCAGCCCCTTGGCACGGGCGACGCGCACATAGTCCTGATGCAGGCATTCCAGCATCGCCGCGCGCGTGGTGCGCGTGATCAGCCCGAGTGTGGCTGCCGCCAGCACGATGGACGGCAGGATCAGATGGGCGAGCGCGTCGTTGAACGTTTCCCAATCCCCCGCCCGCGCGGAATCCCACAGGAAGAATCCCGTGCCGCCTTCAGGCGGGAAGGCGATCGGGTCGAGCCGCCCCGGCCCCGGCGCCCAGCCCAACCAGCCATAGAAGATCGCGAGGAAGATGAAGGCGAGCCAGAAGGTCGGCGCCGAGACGCCGAGCAGCGAGACCGCGCGCGCCGCCGCGTCCACGAAGCTGTCGCGCCACACCGCCGCCGCGACGCCGAGCGGGATGCCGATGACGAGCGCGAGAAGGAAGGAGACCGTGGCCAGTTCGATCGTCGCCGGTGCGAATTGCGCGATATCCTCCAGCACCGGCCGGCGCGTCGCGATGGAGGTGCCGAGATCGCCGTGCAGCAACCCCTGCAGGAAGATCCAGTACCGCTCCCACAAGGGCAGATCGAGGCCCCATTTCGCCCGCCATTGGGCAACCACCGTCGGGTCGCTCGCCAGGATGTCGCCGAGCTGCGCCAGCACCGGATCGCCGGGCACGTAGTTGGAGATGAGGAAGATGACGAGGCTCGCGAGCAGCGCCATCACAACAGCCGATAACAGTCGTATGGCGATGTAACGCAGCAAGCGACGGTTTCCTTCCCTTGCCGGACATGCTGCACTTGAGCCGACAAGACAATCAAGGTGGCGGCGGAGGAAGGCGATGGATGGAGCGGTGACGGTGGCCATGCGCGGCCCGGTGGCGGAGCTGCTCCTGGACCGCCCGGCCAAGCATAACGCCGTGACCCCCGCCATGGCCGCCGCCATTGCCGAGGCGGCGCGCGCGATCGATGCTGATGATGCGGCACGCGTCGTGCTGGTGCGTGGCGCGGGGGAACGTGCCTTCTGCGCGGGCAGCGACCTCAACTCGCTCGCTGCCTATCCCAGCACGTGGCATTTTCGTAACCGCGTGGAATACGCGACCGCCATCCGCAACATTCGCAAGCCGGTGATCGCGGCATTGCAGGGATGGACCCTGGGTGGCGGGGCGGAAATGGCGCTCGGCGCCGATATCCGCATCGCCGCCGAGGGCACGCGCTTCGGCTTTCCCGAGGTAACACGCGGCTGGGTGGGCGGTGGCGGCGCGTCCCAGATGCTGCCGCGCATGATCGGAGCGGCGCGTGCCATGCGCATGCTGATGACCGGCGACCCGATCGAGGCCGCTGAGGCGCAGTCGCTCGGCCTGTTCGACCAGGTGGTGCGGCAGGCCGAGTTGCTTACGACAGCAAAGGCGATGGCCGAGAAGATCGCCGGCTTCAGCCCCGTCGCGGTGCAGTCGGTGAAGGCTTCCGTCCGCATGGCAATGGAGGCGCCGCTGACCGCGGGCCTTCTCTACGAGAACGAGATGAACGTCCTGTGCTTTTCGGCGGGCGATCACCTCGAAGGGATCCGCGCCTTCGCCGAGAAGCGAGGCGCGGCGTTCTCGCGTTAGGCCGGCCGCACCTTGCCAGTTTCCAACTGCCAACCCGCCGCGGTCAGCGGGAAGGCACCGATCGTGTTGCGCACCGCGATCTGGTAGGTCGGCTGGAACAGGATGAAGTGGTGGGCGACGTCCACCACACCGCGCTGCCATTCCACCCAGAGCCCGGCGGCTTTCTCGAGGTCCTGTTCCTCCGACGCGCGCTTCACCAGATCCGTCATCGCCTGCGGCACGGTCCAATGCACGCGGCGCGCGACGCGTTCCACCACCGCCGAGGCCCAGAGGTCGTTCGATACCGCCGGCGGGTTCCAGAAGGTCAGCACGCCGCCCGCCAACCGCCCCTGCGTATAGACGGTGCGCAGGTTGACCTGGTCCATCGGGTTCAGCCGTACGCGGATACCCACGCGCGCCAGATCCGCCTGCAGCTTCTGCCCCAGCACCTGATAGGAAATGCCCGCGACCGCGGCGTTGCCGTAGGCGATTTCCATCTCGAAGCCGTCCGGCACGCCGGCGGCCTGCAGCATCTGCCGTGCGCGGTCGAGGTTGGTGTTGAAGCCGACCTCCCGCGCGATGCGCTCGGTGCTGCCATTCACGCCGATCGGCAGGAAATGCGCCGGCCGCACCGCGGCCCCGCCGAGCAGATTGCCGAGGATGCCGTCATAGTCGATCGCATAGCCGATCGCGTGCCGCGCTTCCTTCTTCGCCAGCACGGGGTTCGCGGCCGGGCTTTCGGTCACTGCCATGTAGACGAAGTCGAGGCTTGGCATGCGGTCGATGCGCACCGCCGGTTCGCTGCGCAGCGTCGCGATCTGCTCCGGGATCAGGTTGAAGGCGGCGTTCACGTCGCCGCGCCGCACGGCGAGCAACTGCGCCGCGCTATCCGACAGGTGACGGATGATGACGCGTTCGAAGGGCGAGGCGCCGCCCCAGTAGTGCGGATTGCGCACCAGCTGGATCTGGTTGTTGCGTTCCCACCGTACCAGGCGGAAGGGGCCGGTGCCGGCGGAGTTGTTGTTCAGCCAGTCGGTCGCCTTGTCGGCTTCTCGCGCATTCTCCGCATCGGTGCCGCCCTGCGCCAGCACCGCCGCCTTCTCGAGGATGCCGTTGCCCGGTGCGGCGAGGATCGGCAGCACCGGCGCATTCGGCGCATTCATGATGAAATCGACGGTCTTGGGATCGACGACTTCGACGCGATCGACCGACTTCAGGTACTGCTGCGTCTGCTCCTTCATGTTGAGCAGGCGCATGAAGGTCCAGCGCACATCCTCGGCCGTCAGCGGATTGCCGGAAGCGAACTTCACGCCGTCGCGCAGGGTGAAGCGCCAACCACGCCCATCGGGCGTGCGTTGCCAGGATGCCGCCAGCGCCGGCTTGACGTTGACGAGGTCCTCCGGCGTCAGCGTCACCAGCGCGTCATAGGTCGCGGCCAGCGTCATCGGCGGCGTGTATTGCGCCTGGCGCACCGGATCGAGTGTCACGGTGTCGCTGATGTCGATGCCGATCACCAGCGTGTTGCTCCGCGACTGCGCCAGTACCTGCGCGGGCAGCATCGGCAGGGCAGCAGCCGAAAGGCCCAGCATGCGGGCAAGCGTGCGCCGATCGATCACGGTGGCTGTCATGGGGGGAATCCTCCTGCGAACCCTTGTGTCGGGTCTTTCCGGCAGGCAGCCTAATCCCCGTCTGCAACGGCGTGGAAGCCGGAATCGACAAGGGGAGAAGGCGCCATGGCGACCGGCGTCGGCATCATCGGCCTTGGCATGGCCGTGACGCCGCATATGCTCGCATTGCGGGATCTGGCTGCGGCCGGGCGTGCGCGGATCATCGGCGGACACGCTCCGTCGGCGGCGCGACGCGATGCCTTCGCGGCACGCTGGGCGGCACCGGTCTTCGACAACCTGCCTACGCTGCTGGCCGCGCCTGGGCTGGACCTCGCGCTGGTGCTCGCGCCGCCGGGCGCGCATCTGCCGATTGCCGAGGCAGTCGCCGCCGCCGGCAAGCACATGATCGTCGAGAAGCCGCTCGAACGCACCGTCGCGCGCGCCGAGGCCTTGGCGGGGCTGGCGGAACGCGCCGGCGTGCGCGCATCCGTCTGCTTCCAGCACCGCTTCCGCCCCGGCGCGCTGGAATTCGCGCGACGGTTGCGTGCGGGTGACCTCGGCACGCCGCTCAGCGCATCCGCCAGCATCCGCTGGTGGCGGGATGCCAACTACTTCGCGCAGCCCGGTCGCGGCACCATGGCGCGCGATGGCGGGGGCGTGCTGCTGACCCAGGCCATCCACACCATGGACCTGCTGCTGCACCTGATGGGGCCGGTCCGTGAAGTGACGGGCTTCGCGCGCAATTCCGGCCTGCGCGCGATCGATACCGAGGATGTTGCCGCTGCGGCGATCCGCTTCGAGAATGGCGCGATCGGCGTCGTCGATGCGACCTCCGTCGCCCGGCCCGGCTTTCCCGAGCGCATCGAGATCGCCGGCACCAAGGCGAGCGCGATACTGATCGGCAATCGCCTCGAATGGTATGCCGGGGATGGGCCGCCGGAGGTGATCGATCCCGGATCGGGCACCGGCGGCGGCGCCGATCCGATGGCCTTCGACCACGGCCCGCACCGCGCGCTGATCACCGAGATGCTCGACGCCATCGCCGAAGGGCGCGCGCCTTCGAACGACGCGCGCAGCGCGCTGCATGTCCAGCGACTGATCGAATCCTGGTTGGGGACGCAGGCATGACCATCACCGGCGCAACGCGCCTTTTCGCCATCGTCGGCGACCCGGTCGCGCCGCTGCGCTCGCCCGCGGTGTTCAATGCCGCCTTCGCGCGGCTTGGGCGCGATGCGGCCTTCATCGCCTTCCAACTGCCCGCGGGGACGCTCGCGCGCGCCTGGCCGGGCTTCGCGGCGATGGCGAACCTCGATGGCCTGGTCATGACCATGCCGCACAAGGAAGCGGTGGTGCCGTTGCTTGCGGCACTCGGCCCGACAGCGCGGCTGACGGGATCGGTGAACACGGTGCGCCGCCGCGCCGATGGCGCCTTCGAAGGCGACATGTTCGATGGCGAGGGCTTCCGCGACGGGCTGGACCGCGCCGGCCACCCGCCGCGCGGCAAGCGCATCCTGCAGGTCGGCTGCGGTGCGGCGGGGACGGCGATCGCCTGTGCGCTCGCACGGGCCGGCGCGGCGGAACTCACCTTGCATGACAGCACGCAGGAACGAGCGAAGGCGCTGGCCGCGCTGCTCGGTGCGAACTTTCCGTCGACGCGCGTGGTGATCGGACCTCCCGATCCGCGCGGCTTCGACATCGTGGTGAATGCCACGCCGCTGGGCCTGCGCGCGGGCGATGCGATGCCGGTTGATGCGGCGCTACTGGTGCCATCACAGGTCGTCGCCGACGTCATCCCGAACCCCGAGGTCACGTCCCTGATCGCCACCGCGCGGGCCATCGGATGCCCGACGACGACCGGGCGCGACATGCATGAAGGCCAGGCGAGGCTTGCCGCCGCCTATCTCGGCATCGAAGGCTGGTGACCATGCGCGATGACGGCCGCCTCGCCTATGACGACATCGCGGACGACCTCGCCTGGGAGACGCCGGGCATCACCGTGACGGAAAGCCACATCTTCGCCTTCGCCGGACTGTCCGGGGATTTCTACGAGATCCATGTCGATGACGACTATGCGCGCGCGCTTGGCTATCCCGGCCGCGTGGCACATGGGCTGCTCGGCCTCGCCCTGGCGGATGGGCTGAAGAACCGGTCCGCGGTGCGGCTCGCGGCGATCGTCTCGCTGGGCTGGCGCTGGCGTTTCGCCGGGCCGATCCTGGTGGGCGACCGCGTCCATGCAATCATCAAGGTCATCGGCAAGCGCACCACACGCCACGCCGATCGCGGCATCGTCACGCTGGACCTGACGCTGTTCAACCAGAAGGGGGAGGTGGTTCAGGCCGGCGAGAACGACCTGATGGTGCACCGTGCTATGCCAGCAGCGTCCGCGCCATGATCATGCGCTGGATCTGATTGGTGCCTTCGTAGATCTGCGTGATCTTCGCGTCGCGATAGAGCCGTTCGACCCGCACGCCGCGGATGTAGCCCGACCCGCCATGGATCTGCACTGCATCCGCCGTGCGCGCCACCGCGGCATCGGCGGCGAAGCACTTCGCCATGCTGGCCGCGAGCGTCGCGCGTCCGCCGCCATCGAGCAGCCGTGCCGCCTCCATGACCATCAGCCGCGTCGCCTGTGCGTCCTTGGCCATGTCGGCGATCATCCACTGCACCGCCTGGAATTCCGCGATGGCCTTGCCGAACTGCTCGCGCTGCTTCGCATAGGCGATGCTGTCCTCAAGCGCCGCCATCAGGATGCCGAGCGCCAGCGCGGCGATGCCGACACGCCCCTTGTCGAGCACCGACATCATCATGTGGAAGCCGCGGCCTTCCACCCCCAGCAGCGCATCGGTGGGCAGGCGCACATCCTCGAAGTTCAGGCCGCCGACGGGGGAAGCACGCTGCCCCATCTTGTGTTCCTTGCGCCCGCGCGACACGCCCGGGCTATCGAGATCGACCAGGAGCACCGACATGCCGCGATGCCCGGCCGTGGGGTCCGTGCGTGCCAGCACCGCGGCGAAATCCGCGATCGGCGCGTTGTGGATCCACAGCTTCGCGCCGTTCAGCACCCAGCCGGCGCCGTCACGCCTGGCCTCGGTCTTCAGCGACCCCAGGTCCGACCCCGCGCCGGCTTCCGTCAGCGCATAGGCGCAGCGCCGCTCGGCCTTCAGCAGCGGCGCGAGATACCGCGCCTGCTGCGTCGCCGTGCCGTGCTGCGTCAGCAGCGTGCCGAGCAGTTCCACCAGCCCGACCTGATCCGCGACCGAGGCATAGCCGCGCGAGAGTTCTTCCATCACCAGCGCATAGGCCAACGCATCGGCGCCGGCGCCGCCCAGCGCCTCCGGCACGGTGATGCCGAACAGCCCGGCGGATGCAAGGCTGCGATACAGCGCCGCCGGATAGGTCTCGCTCTCGTCGAGCTCCGCCGCGAGCGGCGCGATCTCGGCCTGTGCGAAGCGCCGCGCGGTCTCGCGCATCGCGGCATGCGTCTCGGACAGGCCCTGCGCGTCCAGGAGTTCGATCGTCATGCCGCTTCCCTCAACCCGCATCGTCCTTGCGGGGAAGTCTGCACCGCGCGGGCGGTGCGCGCCATGTCAGGCGGCGATCTCCACCAGCGTGATCTCCGGCGGCACACCGAGCCGCACCGGCAACGTGCTGATGCCGAGCCCGCCCGACACCACCAGGTCGCGCCCGTCTTCCCGCACATGCCCCCAGGCGTAGCGGTTGCCGTAGCGCGACGGCGTGTGCGGCGACCAGCCAAGCAGCCGCACCTGCCCGCCATGGGTGTGCCCGCTGAAGGTAACGGCGACGCGTCCCGGGAGCCTCGCGAAGATGTCGGGCTCATGCGCCATCAGCAGCAGCGGCGCATCGCCCGTCACCTGGCCGAGCAGGCGCGGCACGTCCTCCGCGCCGCGGTTCAGGCCGAAGGCCCATTGCGATTCAAGCCCGCCGACAAGGACCGGCCCGGCGCGTAGCACCTGGTTGCGCAGCACCGGAATGCCGACACCCTCCAACGCACGGGCCATCGCGGGGACGGCGCCGCCGCCACGGCGCATCGCCTCGCGATCCTCCCACCAGTCATGGTTCCCATTCGACGCATAGACGCCGAGCGGCGCCCGCAGCCCGGCGAGGCGCCGCGCGACGTCGGCGTGTGGCAGGACCCGGGTGACGAGGCGGCAGGATGGTCCGAAATCCCCGCTCATCAGCACCATGTCGGGCGACAGCGCATTGGTGCGCTCGACGATGTGCTCGATGCGCGCCTCATCCATCAGCGGTGCGCCGGCATGCAGGTCCGACAGCAGGGCGACGCGCAGGGACAGTCCTGGCGGCCATCCCGTCGGCCGCAGGCTGTGCCGCTGCACGGCAAGGCGCAGGAACGGCTCCACGCCGAAGCCATAGGCCGTCAGGCCTGCCCCGGCGGCTACCATGCCGCCCAGCCCCGAGATGATGCCGCGCCGTCCGATCATGCACCCATATTGCACGAGCGAAGATGGCGGTGTCGCGGCGAAGATTGCTGCATTCCCGCCGCGGGACCTCAAGCCGGTCGTGCCCAGGCCGACAATCGCCGCCAGCGCATCGGGGCAGGGCGCGAAGGCCAGGCAGGTGCATGCTGGCGCAGGCGGCGGCAAATCAACCGAGGCCCGGCGACGAGGACCCCTGGTGCGGTATTATTCGGTCGGGCGCTTCGCCCGGGCGCGCCTATGTGCGGCCGTAGGTGTCCTCGTAGCGCACGATGTCGTCCTCGCCGAGGTAGGAGCCCACCTGCACCTCGATCAGCACCAGCGGGATCATCCCCGGATTCTCCATCCGGTGCACGCAGCCGAGCGGCAGGTACACGCTCTCATTCTCGCGCAGCATGATCTCCTCCGCATCGCGCCGGACGATGGCGGTGCCGGAGACCACGACCCAATGCTCGGCGCGGTGGAAGTGCTTCTGCAGCGACAGCTTGGCACCCGGGCGGACCTGGATCTTCTTCACCTGGAAGCGCTGGCCGAGGATGAGGCCCTCATAATGGCCCCAGGGGCGATAGGCGCGGCGGTGCTCCGTCGCTTCCTTGCGGCCCTTCGCGCGGAGCTGCTCCACCAGCTTCTTCACGTCCTGCGCGCGGTCGCGATGCATCGCCAGCACCGCATCGTCGGTGACGACGACGACGGCGTTTTCAAGCCCCACGACGCCGGCGAGGATCCCTTCGCTGCGCACCAGGCAGTTGCGCGCGTCGACGAGCTCCACCGGCCCCTGCGTCGCGTTGCCGTTGGCGTCCTTCTCGCTGATGTCCCACAGCGCGGCCCAGGACCCGATGTCGGACCAGCCGATCGCGGCGGGCACCACCGCGGCGTGCCGGGTGCGTTCCATCACCGCATAGTCGATGCTGATCGACGGCGCGGCGGCGAAGGCGGCAGCGGCGAGGCGAACGAAATCCATGTCGCGGCTCGCGCCCTCGACGGCCGCGCGCACGGTCGCGAGCATCGTCGGTTCATAGCGTTCGAGTTCGGCGAGCAGGACCGAGGCGGTGGCGACGAACATGCCCGAATTCCACAGGTGCCGCCCGCCGGCGACGAATTCGGCGGCGCGGGCGGCGTCCGGCTTCTCGACGAAGCGGGCGATGGCCTGCACGCCGGGCAGGCCTGGCAGGGCGTCACCGACCTCGATATAGCCGTAGCCGGTCTCGGGCGCGGTCGGCTTCATGCCGAAGGTGACGATCCGCCCGGCGCGCGCGGCCGCGGCTGCCTGGCCCAGCGCGGCGTGAAGCGCCGGCAGGTCGGCCACCGCCGAATCGGCGGCCATGATCCACATGACCGTGTCGGGGCCGGCTTCCTCGGCCAGCAGGGCGGCGGCGGCGATGGCCGGGGCGCTGTTGCGCCCGCTCGGTTCCAGGACGATGCGCGCGTTGCGGCCGCGCAGCTGCTCGGCGACCAGGAAGCGATGCGCCTCATTGCAGACGACCATGGGGGGCAGGAAGCCCGCGCCCTCGGCGCGCGCGGCCGTTTCCTCCAGCATCGGCTGGGCGGAGGCGAGCGGCCAGAACTGCTTCGGATAGCCTTCGCGCGACAGGGGCCAGAGGCGCGTGCCGGTCCCACCCGAAAGGATGACGGGAAGGATCTGCGAGGTCGTCTGTGTCATGTCGTCCGGTGGTCTGATGCTGGAACGGGGCTGGTATGCGACGCAATGGCGGCAAATGGAAGGCGCGGCTCCCGCCGCCCCGGAAGGCACCGTAGCATCGCCGGGACCACAACCAAGGGGGCGTGAATGGCCGATGGCAGGGCGGCGGATGGTGCGGCGGAAGGGCAGGGCGCCATTCCCGCGGGTTTCGTGCCGCGGCGGGCGGGCGGCCCGTTCCTTGAGCCGATCGGTCCGATCTACCTCCGCGCGGGGGATGGCGGGTCGACCTTCGGCATCCGGCTGGAACGACGGCACTGCAACAATCAGGCGGTCGCACATGGCGGGATGCTGGCGACCTTTGCCGATCTGGTGCTGGGCATTGGCGGCACCGAGCAGGCCGGCGCGCCCGGGTCCTTCATCACGGTCAGCCTGGTGACGGACTACCTTGCGCCCGCGCCGCTCGGCGCCTGGTTGGAATGCCGTCCGGTCCTGCTGCGGCGGACGTCACGGCTGATGTTCATGGAGGGGCGCTTCGAGGCGGACGGCGCCGCCGTGCTGCGGGCAAGCGGCGTGTTCAACCTGCCGCGGCCAAAGGGCTGAGCCGCCGCGGCCCGGTCAGATCGGATCGAGGCGCGCCTCGATCCGGGAGCGCACGGCGCGACCGCGCCCAGGCCACCCACCGTCACCGATACGCCAGTGCAGGGCGCGAAAGCCAAGCCGCCGCATGGCGGCGCCGGCGTTTGAGGCACAAGAAAAGAAAAAGGCGGGCCCCGCAGGGCCCGCCTTCCCGTCATCCGACCGACAATCGCGGCCGGAGCAACATCAGCCGCCTTCCTGCAGCGCCGAGTCCTTGCCCTTGCGGATATTGGGCATGAGCATCGCGGCAAGGGCGATGGCGGCGACGGCGAGCATGCCGGCGCTGATCGGGCGCTCGATGAACACCATGGGGTCGCCGCGCGACAGCAGCATGGCGCGGCGCAGGTGTTCTTCCATCATCGGGCCGAGGACGAAGCCGATCAGCATCGGCGCGCCTTCCAGCCGCAGCTTCGAGCAGAGGTAGCCGAAGATGCCGAAGAACACCGTCTGGTACACGTCGAACACGTTGTTCTGCAGCGAGTACACGCCGATCGCGCAGAAGATCATGATGGACGGGTACATGTAGCGGTATGGCACCGCGAGCAGCTTCACCCACATGCCGACCATCGGCAGGTTGATGACGAGCAGCATCAGGTTGCCGACCCACATCGACGCGATCAGGCCCCAGAACAGGTCCGGCTGGGCCTCCACCATGCGGGGGCCGGGCTGGATGCCCTGGATGATCAGCGCGCCGACCATCAGCGCCATCACGGCGTTGGCCGGGATGCCGAGGGTGAGCAGCGGGATGAACGACGTCTGCGAGGCCGCGTTGTTGGCTGATTCCGGCCCGGCCACGCCTTCGATCGCGCCGGTGCCGAACTCATGCCGGCCCTTCGAGATCTTCCGCTCCATCATGTAGGAACCGAAGGAGGAGAGCGCCGCGCCGCCGCCCGGCAGGATGCCGAGGATGGAGCCCACCGCCGTGCCGCGCAGCACCGCCGGGATGGCACGACGAACTTCCTCGCGCGTCATCATCAGGCTGCCGACCTTGCCCGACATGACCGAACGCGCTTCCGGGCGCTCGAGGTTGAGGATGATCTCGGCGATGCCGAACATGCCCATGGCGATCGAGACGAAGCCGACGCCGTCCGACAGTTCCGGGATGCCGAAGGTGAAGCGCTGCTGGCCGGTTTGCACATCCGTGCCGACCATGCCCAGCGAGACGCCGAACACCACCATGCCGATCGACTTGACGACCGAACCCTGCGCGAGCACGGCCGAGATCACGAGGCCGAGGAACATGAGGGAGAAGTAATCGGCCGGGCCGAAGGACAGTGCCACCTGCGTCAGCATCGGGCCCGAGGCGGCGACCAGCACCGTCGCGACCGTGCCGGCGAAGAAGGAGCCGAGGGCGGCGATCGTCAGTGCCGCGCCCGCGCGCCCGCGCCGGGCCATCTTGTAGCCCTCAAGTGTCGTGACGACCGAACTGACCTCTCCTGGCAGGTTCAGCAGGATGGCCGTGGTCGAACCACCGTACTGCGCGCCGTAGTAGATGCCGGCGAGCATGATGATGGCGGTCGTGGCCGGCTGGCCGAAGGTGATCGGCAGCAGCAGGGAGATGGTCGCCACCGGGCCGATGCCCGGCAGCACGCCGATCGCCGTGCCGATGACGCAGCCGATGAGGCAGAAGAGCAGGTTGTTCAGCGTCAGCGCGACGCCGAACCCATGCCCAAGGTTCGCGATGAGATCCATTGTTCCGGCCCCCTTACTTCAGAATACCGGCCAGACCGGCACGCGGATGTCGAGTTCGTAGATGAACACCGCCCAGCACAGCACGCACAGAAAGACCACAAGGCCCACGACACCCTTCGGCGTATGCGTCTCATCGGCGAAGGCGGAAAGGATGACCGAAGTCGCGATGGCGATGATCAGCCCGAGCGGTTCGAGCACCAGCCCGAACAGGGCGAAGGCCGCGCTGATCAGGAACAGCGGTCGCCACGATTTGACGATGCTGGGTACGAGGCAACCGACGAACATGCCGATGCCGAGTGGGTTCCAGCCCGCCGACGGCCAGCCCGGCATCTGCGCGGCAATCAGCCCGGCCGCGGTGCCGACGACCGCGCCGCCGATCAGGAAGCCGATCTCCGCACTTGTCCACTTGTCGAGCGGGTCGGGCCCATTGAACAGCCCGAGCAGCAGCACGATGCAGCCGAGGCCAAGCTGCAGCGCGAAGGCGAGCCAGGGCATGTAGCCCGGTCCCATGCGCCGCGCGGTGCCCATCGTGTGGTCCATGTTGAGCCACAGCCCCACGGCTGCCAGCCCGATCAGGAGCGCTGCCGACAGCAGGTCCTTTGTGTTTAGCTTCATCCGCTTTCGCCCACCCACTAGATGATGAAGTTGGTCAACATACCGGCTAGTCCGCCGTCGCGCCGGAAGCCTGCACGAGTGGCGCCCACAGGGCCACCTCCCGCCGCACGAATTCCGTGTAACCTTCCGCCGTCAGGTCTCCGGGCGTGCCGCCGAGTTCGGCGAAGCGCCCCCGGATGTCGGGATTGGCGAGGAAGGCCCGCGTCTCCCGGTTCAGCCGATCGACAATGGCCGCCGGCGTGCCGGCGGGGAAGGACAGCCCGAACCAGGAATCGCTCGCCAGGTCGAAGCCCTGCTCGCGGAAGGTCGGGACGTTGGGAAAGGACGGGTGCCGTGCGGCGGACGCCATGCCCACCGCCAGCACCGAGCCCTGGTTGATGTGCGCTGCAGCAGACGGCAGGCTGTCCGACATCATCGGCACCTGGCCTGCGATCACGGCCTGCATGGCTGGGCCCGCGCCGCGGAAGGGGATGTGGTTCAGCTCCTTGCCGAGCAGCTGGCCCATGCGCACCACCATCAGGTGGTTCGACGATCCGGCGCCGGAGGTCGCGACATCGAGCCCACTCGCCGAGCGTGCCTTGGCCGCGGCATCGGCCAGGCTGCCGATGCCCGCGCGGGGATTGGCCACCCAGACGGTCGGATTGGTCACCACCAGCGCCGCATGTGCGAAGTCGGTGACCGGATCATAGCGGACGCGGCCGCGATAGACGGCAGGGCTGATCGCATGGCTCGCGATGTTCGACATCACCAGCGTGTAGCCATCGGGTGCGGCACGGGCGACGGTCTCGCTGCCCAGCGTGGCGCCCGCGCCGGCGCGATTCTCGACGATGACGGTGGCGCCCAGCCGTTCCTGCAGCCCGGCAGCGACAAGGCGCGCGACGAGGTCGGTCGTGCCGCCTGGCGCGAAGGGCACCACGATACGGATCGGCTGCGACGGCCAGGACTGCGCAACGGCGCAACGTCCGGCGATCGGTGCGATCACGCTCGCGGCCAGCAACGTGCGCCGGCCAGGCACCCAGGACATTGAACCCCCCAACTTATTTCCGCCTCGCCCTATGGCATGCACCTTCCGGAGGGGCAAGCGCCAGCCTTGCCTGCGCTGCGCGCGCACCTATGCTCGATGTAATCTGACGTTTCATCGGAATCACCGACATGCTCCCCAATGACCCGCAGCGTGCGATCAGCGAAGCCACCGATGCCGTCGCGCAGCATCTGATCGCGCTGCGACGCAACATCCATCGCGTGCCCGAACTCGCCTTCCAGGAAACACGCACCGCGGGCATCGTCGCAGCCGAGCTCGCGCGGCTTGGCATTCCGCACCGCACCGGCCTTGGCGTGACCGGCGTGGTGGGGGAGATCAAGGGCGGCCGGCCCGGACCCACCCTCGCGATCCGCGCCGACATGGACGCGCTGCCGATCCATGAGGAGACGGGGATCGAATACGCCTCGACCGTCGATGGGCAGATGCATGCCTGCGGGCACGACATCCACACCACGACGCTGCTCGGCGTCGCCGCGGTGCTGAAGGATCTCGCGCCGCAGATCGCCGGCACGGTGCGGCTGGTTTTCCAGCCAGCGGAAGAAGTGCTGGAAGGTGCGGCGGCGATGATCGCCGATGGCGCGGCCGATGGCATCGACATGGCGATCGGCTTCCACAACCATCCGGACATGCCGGTGGGCACCTTCGGCTTCGTGCGCGGGGCGTGCCTTGCTGCGTCGGACCGCTTCGACCTCGTGGTGCAGGGCAAGTCGGGTCATGCCGCGCATCCCTATGCCGCCGTCGATCCCATCGTCGCCGCGGCGCATTTCATCAGCCAGGCGCAGACGGTGGTGAGCCGCGAGATCAAGCCGCTGCATCCGGCGGTGGTGACGGTGGGCATGGTGCAGGGCGGCACCACCTACAACATCATCCCCGAGCGCGTGGCGCTGAAGGGCACGGTACGCACGCTGCATGCGGCGGCGCGCGACACCGCCGAAGCCGCGCTGCGTCGCCTGGCCGCGGGGCTGGAAACCACGATGCGCGTGCGCTGCGACCTGCGCTACGAGCGCAAGGTGCCGCCGCTGGTCAATGACGACCGCGTGCTGGAACCCGTGCTCGCCGCCGTCACGCGCCAGATGGGCATCGCGCCGGAGGAAGGCGAGCCGTCCATGGGCTCGGAGGATTTCGCCGAATTCGCAGCCCGCGCCCCGGCCTTCCAACTGCGCATCGGGTCCGGCGCGCCGGGCCGCGACGACCGGCTGCACAACGCCTTCTACCAGCCGGATGAAGCCTGCATCGCACTCGGCGTGCAGGCGCTCAGCCGGGCGGCACTCGACCTTCTGCGCTAAGGTAGCCGCCCTGGCGGAAGTCGCGGCCGGCTGGCACAACGGCACGGCCGGGCCCTGCCCGGGCTGATCGGAGGGAGGCGTCGCCATGCTCGGAATGGAGTTGCTTCGCGATCGCGGCATCGTCGTGCTGGAACCCAGCGGCCCCCTGATGGCGGAGGATTTCGACCGCCTCGCCGCGCTTGTGGATCCCTATCTCGCGGAAGCCGGGGAACTGCGCGGCGTCCTTGTCGACACGCGTCGCTTCCCGGGCTGGGATGGCCTCGACGCGCTGCTCGCCCATGGCCGCTTCGTGCGCGGCCACGTCGCACGCGTGAAGCGCGTTGCCATCGTCACCGCCAGCGACCTGGCCGGCATGATCGCGCGCGTCGCCGCCGCCATCATGCCGCCGGAGATACGCCGCTTCGAAGCCGGCGAGCGGGCGCAGGCCCTTGCCTGGCTCACCGCCGAAGACCCCGCGGCGTGACGCCGCGCCGCGCCCCGGACCCGTCCCTTCCTCGCAAGGCAATCGCATGACCCATCGCATCGCCGAACTCACCGCCCCGGAGGTCGCGTCCCGCCTTGCCGCCGGCGCGGTCGCCCTGCTGCCCATGGGAAGCCTCGAAACCCATGGCCCAGCCCTGCCGATGGGCGACTACCTGCTTGCCGAGGACATCGCCGAGCGCATCGCCGCCGCGGCCTCCGCCCAGGGTGCGGATACGCTGGTGGCGCCCGCGATCCCCTTCGGCGGGGAGGACTACTTCACCGGCGTCGCCGGGGGCATCACGCTCAGCGTCGCGACGCTGACCGCGGTGGTCGAGGAGATGGCCGAGGCCTTCCTGCGCACCGGCACGCGGCGGATCATGATCGTCAACGGCCATGCCGGCACGATCGGCCCGGCCGAGGCCGCCGCGCGCGCGCTGCGCCGCCGCCACGGCGTCATCATCCCCGCGCTGCACCTGTGGCGGGAGGCCGGGAAGCTGCACGCCGAGCTCGGCGGCGGCGCGCTGCGCTTCGGCCATGGCGGGGACCCGGTGGCCTCGGTGGCGATGGCTTTGCGCCCCGAACTGTGCCGCCCGCAGGATGCGCGGGAACGGCAGGGCGTCGGCCCGTTCCTGGGGCTGCCGCCCGCGAATTTCGGCGTGGTGCGCACTCATGGCGTGGATTTCTCGGTGCCGATGTGGGTCGAGGAAGTCGCACCCGGCGGCGTGATCGCCCCGGATGCGCGCGGGGCCAATGCCGAACACGGCACGGCGATCGTCGAGCGGCTGGTTGCCGGCGGGGCGTCGATGTGCGCGCTGCTGCGGGACCAGGTGAACTGATCCGCGCGCAGCGACGGGTCCGAGAGGGGCCTTGCCCCTCTCGGGCTCACCCCACCAAAGGCCAGGGGGCCTTTGGAATGCCGGTTTTTGGCGCCGGGCGTGGCGGCCGCGCCCACGATTGGCCGGCGCGGGAATTGCACGCGCGTCGGCGCGACTTCTTCGAGGAATTTCCATGACCCGTATCTGTGTCTTCGGGGCCGGCGCCATCGGCAGCCACCTCGCCACCCGTGCCGCCCTTGGCGGGGCGGAGGTCTCCGTCATCGCCCGCGGGCCGCATTTGGAGGCGATGAAGGCGAACGGCATCACCCTGCATGCCCATGACGGCATCAGGACGGTGAAGGTGCAGGCGGCCGCGACGGCCGCCGAGATCGGACCGGTGGACGCCGTGCTGATCACCACCAAGGTGCCCGCCCTTCCCGTCGCGGCGCAGGCGATCGGCCCGCTGCTCGGCCCGGACACGCCGGTCGCCTTCGTCACCAACGGCATCCCCTGGTGGTACTTCATGCGCCATGGCGGGGCGGCCGAAGGGGGCCGCATCCCGCTGCTCGACCCCGGCGGGGTGATCGAGCGCTTGGTCGGCATCGAGCGCACGCTCGGCGGCGTCGTCTATTCCGCCAGCGAGGTCCTCGCACCGGGCGTGGTGAAGTCCGAGCACGCCGACATCCGCCTGTTCCTCGGCGAGCCCGATGGCAGCCTCAGCGAGCGCGCCAGGATGATCGCGGGGTTCATCGACGCCGGCGGCATGCCGTGCCCTGTGGTGAACGACATCCGCCACCGCGTCTGGGGCAAGCTGATGGGCAACATCACCTCCGGCCCGCTGTGCATCCTGTCGCGTTCGCACATGAAGGCGACGCTGGCGGACCAGGCCGTGTTCGACGCCGCCGTCCGCATCGCCGAGGAAGGCGCGGCACTCGCCATGGCCTATGGCTTCGACCTGGCGACCGCGGCCGAATCGCGCATGCGCCGCTCGGCGAACATCACGCACAAGCCATCGATCCTGCAGGATCTCGAACTCGGCCGCGCGATGGAGATCGACGCGCTGTTCACCGTGCCGCTGCAGATGGCGAAGGAAGCCGGCGTGCCGATGCCGACCTTCGAGCTGGCGGCGCGGCTCGCCACGCAGGCGGCGACGGCGGCGGGGCTCTACACGCCACCCGGATGAAACTTCCGCTCGCTTCGCGCGTCATCGGGGCTGGACCCTCGTGACGCGGGAAGGATCATCGGGGATGAGCACCAACGCTCTCTATTTCATCGTCGGCGCATTGCTGGCCGGCGTGATCGGCGGCGGCATCTGGATGTACCAGGACAGCCATCGGTCGGGCGTCGAGATCTCGGTCGGCCGGCACGGGGTGTCGATCCAGGAACGCTGAGAGACCGGTTGAGAATGCGCCATGCGGCGCATTCTGAAGTCCGGCGCCGGCCCGCACCCCGACCCGTCCACCCATTCCAGGATACCGACGTGGGTGGCCGGGTCGGGGTGCGGGCCGATGCCGGACTTGTCAAATGGTCTCTGAGCCGCGCTTGCTCGCCTGATCGCGCGATGTGTCAGGCGCTTTCGGGCAACAGCCCGGTGCGCAGGACATGCGGCCAGGCGGCGTTGAAGCCCACCTCCTCCGCCCGTCGCGCCGCCGCGTTCCAGTCATAGGCGATCGCCAGCATCTCGACCTGCACGGCATCCCCGTTCAGGTGCAGCACGGCATAGCGCGCATGCGGCGTTCCGGCTTCCTGCCGGTGCGCCGGTTCGCGGCTGATGCGGAAGCCCGGAAGGCCAAGGCTGCCGGGATTGACCACCAGCGGCCCGCCCGGCACCTGAACCATGCCGGTGCGATGGCTGTGCCCGCACAGCACGACGCGCGCGGCCATGCCCGCCGCGCCCAGCCGCTCGCGCAGCACCGGCATCGGTGCCGGGCGCAGCCGCTCGGCGACGACTTCCTCGATCAGGTTCTGCAGGTCCGATCCGGGCGCGCCATGCACCGCCAGCACGCCGGGCGCCGGTTCCAGCGACAACGGCAGGTCCATCAGCCAGCCGCGCTGATCCGGTGACAGCTCATCGTAGGCAAGGCGGTCCTGCTTGCCCATCGTCTCGGGTTCGTGCTCGCTGATCCAGCGGTCGTGGTTGCCGCGGATGCAGGGGATGCCGGTCGCCTGCAGCATCTCGACCGTCTCGCGCGGCCAACCGGCGCCCGATGCGATGTCGCCGAGGCAGATGATGTCGCGCAACCCGCGCGCCGCCGCATCCTCCAGCATCGCGTCCAGTGCGGCGGCATTTCCATGGATGTCGGCGATCACGGCCAGTCGCATGCGCATTCCCTCGATTGGGCGCGCAGTCTTGCCCTTCCGCGCCGCCGCGTCACCCCTGCCGCAGCGATGCCTGTACCGCCTGCCGTGCGGCGCGGTCCCGCATGGCGAGGAAGACCGAACGTTGCGCATGGCTGCCGCCGAGCGCAGGCAGGCGCGGCAGCACCACGTCGAAATCCTCCACCGCGCCCATCGCGTCGCCGCTCAGCGCCGCCGCGACGGCGCGGGCGGCGCCGAGCCCGACCTCGGCATGCAGCCGCGCCTGGGTGTCGGCCTCGCTGCCCGCGCGGGCAGCGATCGAGGCGATCATGCGCCGGGCCGCGTCGCGCCGCCCCGCCCCGGCCAGGGCGAGGACGTAGTGCAGGTCGGCGAAGGCCCAGGCGTGTTCGCCGATGCGCCGCTCGGCGATCGCGGCCAGCGTATCCCAGCGCCGCGCGCCGACCGGCACGCCGGAGGCTTCCAGCCGCCACAGCAGATGCGCCGCATTCATCAGGTCGCGCACATCCTCGCTCGGTTCCGCCCAGACCTGACGGTCGTAAAGCGCCAACGCGTCCTCCGCCTGACCGAGCGCGAGATGGAACAGCGCGCGATGCCAATGCACGTGGCGGACGAAGTTGCTGCCGCCGACGAGGTTCGGCTCCAGCCAGCGCAGCCAGGCGATGCCTTCGCGCATGCGGCCCTGCGCGCCGATCGCATGCGCCACCGCATGCGCACCCCACAGGTCGCCCGGTTCCATCGCCACGGCGGCGCGCCCGACGGTCTCGGCGCGCGCGATGTCGCCGGTCTCCTCCAGCGCGAAGGCGTGGCAGCCGAGCAGGAAGCCGTACCCCGGCATCGCGGCATCCCAGCGCGGCAGCGCCGCCTCGATCGCGTGGCGCATCTCCGCCGCCTGGCCGAGCATGAAGCGGATGCCGTGCGACAGGCGCAGCGCGAGGATGTCGTGCGGGTCTTCTTGCGCCATGGCCTCCAGCCCCGCGGCGGCGCGCTCCATGTCGCCGCCCTCGGCCCAGCAGGCGAGCGCCTGGGTCAGGGCGCGTTCGCGCGGCGTCGCACCGCGAAGGGCGATGGCGTCCCGCGCACGGTCCAGGCTGCGAGCAGCCTCGGCGACCAGCGGCCGGCGCGCGGCGAGCATCTGCGCGAAGCCCGCCAGCGCATGGCCGGCCGAGAGCAACGGATCAGTTGCCAATGCTGCGCCGAGCCGCGCCCCGGCTTCCGCCTTCTGCCCGAGCAGCGCCATCGCCGCGGCATCGAGTTCCCGCGCAGCCGCCGCGCTGTCGGTGGTGATCGCCAATCCGCGGGGGTCGTGCTGCATGGGGGTGCTCCTTGCGCCTCTGCCCCCGCTTTCGCCGCCTGGCGCGGCGCGGTTACGCGCGCGGCAGCGCGGTCTGGCCGAGCACCCAGCCCTCCCAGGCACGGATTGCCGGATCATCCGGCACGAAGTCCGGCCGCGCCCCGTCCAGCACGCCGATCAACCCCAGCAGGCCGATGACGGAGTCGAAGCGGTCCTCGCCCGCGGCATCGGTGCCGAAACCGTCCATCGCCGCGGCGTGCAACGCCGCCGAGGGCGCCACACGCCGTGCCGCCATCGCGGCCAGCAGCGGGTCGGCGACCGATGCACGATCCGCCCGCACCCGCTTCGAACCGCGCAGCACCAGGCCGCAATGGCGCAGCGCCTCGGCCGGATAGACCTCGGCCAGCACGGCGCGGTCCCTGGCAAGCAACCCGTGCAGCGCGCCTGCGAAGGGCCAGATCGCATAGGGCGCGCCATCGGCCAGCCCCGGTGCCAGCCAGTCCCGCCAGGCGGCGATGGCGGCCTTGCCCGACTGGTTCGCCCCCAGCGTCCAGAACACCGGCGCACCGGCGGGGCGTTCGGCGGTGGCGCGGTCGCACCAGCGCGACAGGCCGCGCGCATCGCTCAGGCCGAGAGCTTCCGCATGCGCCGCCCGCGTCATCCCCTTCACCCCGCGTGCCGGATAGAAGGGGCGGCGGCGCGAGACTTCGGCGAGCGTCGGGGCCACGGCGAAGAAATCCGCGTCGCTCGCAAGGCCACGCAGGAACGGCACGAAGCCGGCCTCCGCGCGGCCCTCGGCGAAGCCGCGCGGCACGCCGAGCGGCAGGTCGAGACCCATCGCGACCGGCGCGCCCTCGGCCAGCAGCGCGGCGACGAGCCCGGCCGGGTCGCCGACCGGCACGGGTGCCTCCGCCCGCCAGCCGCGCGCGTCGCGGCGCGCGATGCTGACCCAGCGCTTGCGCGGGTCGGTGCTCCAATCGGCATGGGCGGCGATCATTCTCACGCGCGGTCCGGCCCCGGCGTGCGATACGCTCGCGGGACGACTCGTCGGAGACGCAGCATGGACGCGAGCCAAGCCACCGCCCTGCCGGGCCAGGATGCCGCGCATCCCGATGGGCAGTACGGGTCGGTCGCCAAATGGTTCCACTGGATCACGGTCGGCCTCATCGCCATCGCCCTGCCCACCGGCTTCGTCATCAAGTTCATCACCGGCGAGGCGGACGGTGCCTACAAGATGGGCTTCTACGCCATCCACGAAAGCGCGGGACTGACCATCCTGTTCGCCGCCCTCGCGCGCATCCTGTGGAAGATGCTGCACCCGCCGCCGCCGCATCCGGTGGACCTGCCGGCGATCATGCGCAAGGCGGCGACGGCGACGCATCACGGGCTCTATGCGCTGCTGATCATCCAGCCAGTGCTCGGCTTCTTCGCGACCAATGCCTGGGGCTTCCCGCTGCGCGACCAGACCGCCTATCTCGGCTTCATCCACCTGCCGAAGTTCATGGAGACCTGGGAAGGGCTCGCCAAGATCCTGGGCTGGTGCCACACCATCGGCGGCTACCTGTTCGTCGTGCTGCTCGCGGCGCATATCGGCGGGGCGATCTTCCACCACGCCATCCGTCGCGACGGAACGCTGATGCGGATGCTGTAGCGGACGCCCCGACGCACCATATGGTGGAGTGACCGGAGGCGGTGGACCCGATGACGGCAAACCGGCAGGACACGGCGCGCGAGGACGAGCTTCGGCACGAGGTGGTGGAGTGCCCGATCTGCGGTCAGGCCACCATGCCGAACGTCCTTGCCGATGGCAGCCGCGTCTGTTCCTGCCCCGCCGAGCGCGCGTTGTCGTCGCCGGAGGAATCCGGGCCGGTCCTGCCGCCGCCGGTGGACGACACCAGCTTCGTCGCGGCAGCGCACGACGCCTCGGCCGGGCTGCCGGAGTTCAAGGGCCAGTTCGGCCGCGACATCCAGACCGACGACTTCAAGCCGATGGACGACCCGCCGGTTAGCAGCGGCCGTTAGGCTCAGGACCCATTCGCGGCTGTGAGCGGCGTGGCGTGGTGTGATTCCGGGTCTGGCCGAGGGCCGCCATGCCCACGCCATGAGTCCTGACCCGGCCTCGCAATCCAGCGACAGGTTGCTTTCGACTGGCTTTTCATTCCGATTGGAGAAATGCTGGATCCAACCAGCGCGCTGCCAAGGACCGGCGCCAAAGCTTCGACGAGCGTCACGGTCCTGAGCAAACAGGTCAGGAATGAAAAGTGATCAGATTGTGGTCGTGTCGTCTCCTATTCACCCTCGGCTGCCTGCTGGCACCTGGAATGGCTGCGGCTACGGTCATCTATACATATTCGGGCCATATTGATCGTATCGTATACAACAACACCGCATCGAATACTCCGTCGCCTTTTACGCAAGGAGAAGCTGTTTCCGCGGAAATAACCATGCCTGGGCTGACGTCGGGGCACTTCGCAGTTACGGCGTCGTTGCTTTTTATAGATGACGTTCTCGTGTTCGGGTCCGGGCTCGGGTCGGGATTCATTCAGTTCGGTAGCTCAGATGAGAAGATCCTCTTCAGTCCGGGCAATGTACAGTCGGCTATTGCCGGGAATTTTCCGGAAACCTCCACGGACCCTCTGATCGAGAATGCGCAGTTCTGCTGCGATTTCCGGCCGCCTTGGTTCAATAGCCAGGAGAACGGCCAGGCGGTCTTCAATGGCAGTGATTTCTGGGCCCTGTACCTGCCGACCGGCCTGAGCAATATCAACGTCACCGCCTTTGGAACCGGGGTCTGGTCGGCACGCGTCATCCCGGAGCCGGCCAGTGTGGGCATGTTTGTTCTGGCACTCCTGGGCTTGTTCAAGATCGCGAGCGGGCAGCGCCATCGCGCTCGCCGGCGCGGTTCTTCTGGCCCGGTCAGCGCGTTCTGAGCCTGGTCGCAGCCATTGGAGCATTGGCTGAGCCCCCAACCGGCGGCGCACGCCTTCGCGTGGCTGGCTGATGCTTGAGGGCGGCCCGGGCGGTTGGTGTCGCGTCCGGCCTCAGGGTCCGTCGGCGCCGGTCGGCACCACGCGCATGCGGCGCAGCAGGCCGGGCCCGGCCTCGACCTCGGCGCGCAGCGCGCCCGCGGTGACATCCATGCGCCGCGCGGCGCCAGGTTCGGCAGCCAGGGCCGCCAGCACCGGCGCGGGCGGCAGGCCGAACAGGTCGAGCACCGTCGCCGCCGCCGCCGAGGCCCGCCACCACGCCTCCCCGTCACCGATCCCGCCGGGCCATTCCAGCACCACCGCGACGCGCCGCGTGCCGGCCACGCGCAGCACCGTCAGCACCGGCACCGCGGATGGCGGCACCTCGGGTGGGCAGAGGAGGGGCGGGGCCTCCACCGTCCCGCGCCAGAGTTCCGGTTCCGCGCAGCCGAGTGCGCGGGCGATGCGCGGCGCCAGCGCCGTGACGAAGGCCGGCAGCACCGCGGCATCGAGTGCGCGTGCCTCGGCCTCCGCCACGCCGGCCAGCCGGGGGCCGGGGCAGGGGCGCAGTTCCACCCGGTCGTTCATCGGTTCCGTCCGGCCGGCCTGGGCCAGCCGCGCCGGGCTGCGGTCCCCGGCGGCTTCCAGCGCCACATCGGCCAGATCGACCCCCTGCCGCGCCATCACCGCCACGACCGCCCGGGCGCGGGCGAGGGCGAGTGCCTCCGCCCCCGGGCCGTGATCGGCGTGGCCGCGCAGGCAATGGCCGCGGAAGGCCGGCGGCCGTGGCGGGCGCAGGAAGGCGAGCAGCACGTCGCGCGCTTCGGGCGTGACGACGGCGCTGCCCGGGGCGAACAGAATGACCGCGCCATCGGGCACGTAGCCCTGCGCGCGCGCCGGTCCGGGGGCCAGCGCGAGCATGCCAAGCATTCCGGCCAGCACGACCCGCATGGCGCCACGCTACACCCAGGCGGCGGAGCAGGACGCGGAAATGCGAAGCGCCGCGCAATCGCCGCCAAGCGGGGCGCCCGCCGGCCAGCCGCGCGCCAAGTCCGCAACGACAGGAACAGAAGCCGGATCGCGGCCACGCCGCGATCCGGGAGCGCAAAGCGCGACCGCGCCCGGAGCGCCCGCAGCACCCAACGCGCCAGTGCAGGGCGCGAAGGCAAGCCGCGCGGATGCGCGGCGCCCGCCGTCTGAGGGCAAGACAAACGCTCAGGACGGCCGCCGAATGGCGGCCGTCCGGCTGTCCGATTCAGATCGGTTTCTGTGCCTTCTCCAGCAGACGGCCGAAGAAGCCCGGCTTCTTCGGCGGCGCGGCCGGGACGGCCACCGCCGCGACCTCGGCACGCGCCTCCGCGGCGGCGCGCTTTTCCTTATCCACCAGCCATTTATCCAGGCTCATGCCCGCCTTGACGGCGCGCTTCGCCTCATAGGCGCGCTGCGCCTCCGTCATCTTCCGATCGCTCATGCCGGGAACCCTTGCCGAGGTGCGGTGAATGGCCCGCGCCGCGCCTTCCGGCAAGGGGCTGCGCGTGGCAGTTTGGCTGGCATGGAAGCGAAGGTGAAAGCAGGCATCTGGGTCTCGATGGCGATCCGCCTGTCGGACATGGCCGGACGGCCAGCCGCGGTGGTCCGCAAAGGGGACCCGGATTCGGGGGGCATCCTGTGCCTGATGCGCGGGCGGGAAGGCTTCGTGGTGCTGTCCCAGGCGCGCGACGCCGAAGGCCGCCCCGCCTGGGTCCGCGGCACCGGCAGCGCACCGGTCGAGGAAGGCCTCGCCAACGCCTATGTCGAACGCCAGGTGAAGCGCGACCCCGACCTCTGGGTCCTGGAATTCGAGGCGCCGGACCTGGTGCCGCCCTTCGAGGCGCGGCTGATCTGATCGAAGCCGGGACGATTCCGGCGGCATCCATCCCGCACGCGTGCTAAGGAGGGTATCGGCAGTCTTCTTCCATCACCGACCCGTGGCCGGAAAGGAGCCCCGCCGATGACCACCTACATCATGCTTGGGAACTGGACCGACCAGGGCATCCGCGCCATCGCGGACAGCCCGAAGCGGCTCGACGCCGCGCGGAAGATGCTGGCCGAGATGGGCGGCAGCTTCGGCGCCTTCTACATGACCATGGGCGACCACGACATGGTCGCGGTGTATGAGGCACCGGACGATGCCATCGCCGCGCGCTTCTCGCTGATGCTCGCACGCGGGGGCGCGGTCCGGACGCGCACGATGAAGGCGTTTCCGGAAGCGGCGTACCGGCAGGTGATGGCGTCGCTCGGGTGACGCGGCAACGGAGGGGGCGTCGCCCCTCCTGGACCGGCCTTAGCGCATGGCGCCCTTCAGGACCTCGCCGACTTCCTCGAGGATCGCGGGGTCGTCGATGGTGGGGGGCACCACATACTCGTCGCCATCGGCGATCTTGCGGAGCGTCGCGCGCAGGATCTTGCCGCTGCGCGTCTTGGGCAGGCGGGCGACGACACGCGCATCCTTGAAGGCGGCGACCGGGCCGATGCGGTCGCGCACCATGGCCACAAGATCCTTGCCGATCTCCGCCTCGGTCCTCGTGACGCCGTGCTTCAGCACCACCAGGCCCAGCGGCACCTGGCCCTTCAGCGTGTCGCGCACGCCGACCACCGCGCATTCGGCGACATCGGGGTGGGAGGACAGCACCTCCTCCATCGCACCCGTCGACAGGCGATGGCCGGCGACATTGATGATGTCGTCGGTGCGCGACATCACCCATACATAGCCATCCTCGTCGATCATCCCCGCATCGGAGGTCGAGTAGAAACCAGGGAAGGCCGCGAGATAGGCATCGCGGAACCGCTCATCGGCATTGAACAGCGTCGGCAGGCAGGATGGCGGCAGCGGCAGCCGCACCGCGAGGCTGCCGATCTGCCCGCGCGGGACTGCGCGATGCGCCTCATCCAGCACGACCACGTCGTAGCCCGGCGCGGGCTTGCCGCCGGAACCCGGCCGCGTGGGGAACAGGCCGAGGCCACGGAAATTGCCGGTGATCGTCCAACCCGTCTCGGTCTGCCACCAGTGATCGATCACCGACTTGCCCAGCAGCCGCTCGGACCAGGTCACGGTGTCCGGGTCGCAGCGCTCGCCGGCGAGATAGAGCGCTTCGAGCTTCGAAAGGTCGTGGCGCTTCAGCAGGACACCGTCGGGGTCTTCCTTCTTGATGGCGCGGATCGCGGTCGGCGCGGTGAACAGCACCTTCACGCCGTGCTGTGCGCAGACGCGCCAGAAGGTGCCGGCATCGGGCGTGCCGACCGGCTTGCCCTCGAACATGATCGTCGTGCAGCCGGCGAGCAGCGGCGCGTAGACGATGTAGGAATGGCCGACCACCCAGCCGACATCGGACGCCGCCCAGTACACGTCGCCGGCCTTCACGCCATAGACCATGGACATGGAATTGTGCAGCGCGACGGCGTGGCCGCCATTGTCGCGCAGGATGCCCTTCGGCGCGCCCGTCGTGCCCGAGGTGTAGAGGATGTAGAGCGGGTCCGTCGCCTCGACACTGACGCAGCCATGCGGCGTCGCCTGTTCCATCGCGGCGAGCAGGTCGGCATCGCGGCCGGGCGTCAGCTCGCAGGGGCTTTCGGGGCGCTGCAGGATCAGCATCGCGTCCGGCTTGTGTGGCGACAGCCCGATCGCGGCGTCGAGCAGCGGCTTGTATTTCACCACTCGCCCCGGTTCGAGCCCGCAGGAGGCGGAGACGATCGCCTTCGGCTTCGCATCGGCGATGCGCGTGGCGAGCTCGGCCGCCGCGAAGCCGCCGAACACCACCGAATGCACCGCACCGAGCCTTGCGCAGGCGAGCATGGCGATCGCCGCCTCGGGCACCATCGGCATGTAGATGATGACGCGGTCGCCCTTGCCGACGCCGCGCGATGCGAGCGCGCCGGCGAGGCGCGCGACGCGGTCGAGCAGGTCGGCATAGGTGATGGTCTCGATGCGCCCGGTCATCGGGCTGTCCCAGATGATCGCGGGTTGGCTGCCTCGGCCGGCCGCGACGTGACGGTCGACCGCATTGAAGCAGGTGTTCAGCCGGCCATCGGGAAACCAGCGGCCATAGACGCCGAGGGAGGGGTCGAAGATGCGTGAGGGTTGGGTGTCCCAGGTGATGCCGCGGGCGGCTTCGGCCCACCAGGCCTGCGGGTCGCGGCGCCAGGCCGCGTGGGTGGCGTCATAGCCGGTCGCGCCGTTCATCCTGGCTTCTTCCCTGTCCTTCGCATGCCCGCGGCCGGAGCCTGGACCGCCGGCCCCTGCGCAGGCAAGTGGCGGAGGCTGGGGCCGATTGCGTTGCGATGGATCAAGGGACGCCTGCGGCAAAGCCCTGGATACTGGGATGATGTTCCTGTATAGATCAGTTGCCAAGCGGCGCATTGCGCCCTGCGCCAGCCGGAACCTTTTCATGGCCCTGGTTCGAGGCAGCGCCGTCAGTCATCCGTTTTTTGGCGAGCAGCTTCACCTGCGCATCAGGTGAATCCACCTGAGCGGAACCCGCCCTAAAGGCCTAAAAACCTAAAATCGTAAAATCCTAAAGTGGCCATGACCCGACGGGCCTGCCGCCACTGGGCGCCAAGTCACGGTTTCCAAAGGCCTCGGGCCTTTGGTGGGGCTGTCCGGAGGGGCAAAGCCCCTCCGGCCTTCTTCACTTCCGCCGCTCGCCGACGATCACCCCGTCATTCTCCAGCGCCGCGATCTCGGCCTCGGAGAAGCCGCGCGCCAGCAGCACGTCCCGCCCGTGCTGGTTGAAGCGCGGCGGTTCGGACCGCGCCCCGCCCGGCGTGCGGGACAGCTTGATCGGCGTGTTCAGCGCGCGGAAATCGCCGATCTGCGCGACCATGTTGCGGAAGGCGGTGTGCTCGGCGGCCATCGCTTCGTCCACGTGCAGCACCGGCCCGGCCGGCAGGCCGGCGGCGAGCATGCGGCGCGTCAGCTCATGCCCGTCCTCGGTCGCGAAGCGGGCGTTGAGCACGTCGGTCAGCGCGGCCTTGTTGATGACGCGCTGGCCGTTGGTCGCGAAGCGCGGGTCCTTGGCGATCTCGGGGATGCCGAGGAAGTCGCAAAACTTGCGGAAGGCGGGGTCGTTGCCGGCGGCGACGAAGATCTCGCAGGTCTTGGTCGTGAACTTGGAATAGGGCGCGAGGTTCGGGTGCGGATTGCCCGTCGCCATCGGCCGCTTGCCGGAGAGGAAGAAGTTGGCGGCATGCGGATGCAGCAGCGCCATGCCGCAATCATGCAGCGTCATGTCGCAATACTGGCCCTGGCCGGACCGCTCGCGTTCATGCAGCGCCATCAGGATGGCAATGGTGCTGAACAGGCCGGTCGCGATGTCCACGATGGGGTTGCCGAGGCGCGTCGGGCCGGAGCTTTCCGTCCCGTTGATGGACATGAGGCCCACCATCGCCTGCAGCACCGCGTCATAGCCGGGGAAGCCGCCGAGCGGGCCTTCGCCGCCGAAGCCCGAGACACGGCAATGGATCAGGCGCGGGAACTTCTTCGACAGCACCTGCTCATAGCCGAGGCCCCACTTCTCCATCGAGCCTGGCTTGAAGTTCTCGACCAGCACGTCGGCACCTTCGAGCAGGCGCAGCAGCACCTCGCGTCCCGCCGGCTTGGACAGATCGAGGCCGACCGAGCGCTTGTTGCGGTTCACGCCGACGAAGTAGGAGGCATCGCCATCCGCGTTGAAGGGGGGGCCCCAGTCGCGCACCTCGTCACCCTGCGGGGGTTCGAGCTTGATGACCTCGGCGCCGTGGTCCGACAGCACCATGGTGCAGTAGGGACCGCCAAGCACGCGGGTGAGGTCGACCACGCGCAGCCCGGCCAGTGCGCCGGGGGAGAGTGTCGCCGTGCCTGCGCTCGCCGCATTGTCGTCCATCGGCCGGTTCCTCCTCGCAAAGGGGGCGGAACATGCGTCGGCGGCGACGGAATGTCGAGGGCGCTTCAGCCGAGGATGAGGCCCAGTGTCCACAGCGCGAACACGCCGGCCAGGAGGGCGACGACGGTCGCGACACGCCGCGGGTGCAGCGTCTCGATCCCGGCCGGGTCCATCGGGTCCCGGCGCAGCGGGACGCGCTCGCCGAGCGCGAAGGCGTGGCGATCCTCGGTCGTCAGGGTGGCCTCGCTGGTCCAGCCGCCGGGTTCGTCGAAGCCGAAGGTGACGATCCAGGCGTCGGCCGCCTCGTCGCGGGCGATCTCCAGTACGGTGCCGACCGCGCTGTGCCAGCGCGAGACCTGCCAGGACCTCGCCGCGATCCAGATCGCGGCCCCGCCGAGCAGCAGGGGGACGATCCACATGGCCATGTCACGCCTGCCGGGTCATGGCGGGGTCTCCTCCACCGGCCGGTCAGGCGGCCGCGGCGCGTCCCCAGACCTTACGGCAGAACTCGGGATAGGTTTCGTACATCTGGTCACACACCGGCCCGCGCAGCAGCGCGAGCTCCTCGGCGGTGGGCTCCGGCGTGGCGGGCACCTCGCCCGGCACGTCGAAATCGAAGCCGGTCGCCGCGCGGACACTGTCCACCGTCTCCCCAGGATGCAGGGATTCCAGCGAGAAGCGCGCCCGGTCCGGATGGAAGCGGAAGACGCACTTGCCGGTCACCAGCGCCTGCGCCGTGCCGCGCCGGAACACGCCCGGCGGCGAGACGCCGGGGGCGGAGATGTTGTCCACCGTCTCGACCAGCACGCGGGGCGAATGCTCCTCACGGAACAGGATGGTGCGCGGGGTCATGAAGTACATGAAGGCGGAACCGAAGCTGCCAGGGAAGCGGGCGTCGCGCCCGGGCCATTCCCCGGTGCCGACCAGGTTCAGGTTGGCCTGCCCGTCGATCTGCCCGCCGCCGAGGAAGAACAGGTCGATCCGCCCCTGGCCGGTCAGGTCGAACAGCTCGCGCGACCCTTCGGTGAAGGGGTTGGCGTTGCGCCTCTGCTGCAGGGAGATGTGCAGCCTGTTCCCCTGCGCGCGGGTCAGGAAGCAGGCGGCGGCCGGGATGGGCGAAGCCGAGCCGATCGCGACATGCCGCGCCGGCGGTGCCGTGGGGTCGCGCACCAGCCGCGCGATGGCGACGATGAGCCGCTCCTCGATCCGGACCGCGCTCATGCTGCGGCCACCCGTGCCGCGGCGACTTCGCGGGCGAGATAGGCGCGGAAGCCTTCCTCGGTCCGGGCGAGGCGCGCGTATTCGGCCATGTGCGCGGTGTCCGGCGCGTAGTCGTCGAACACGCCGCTGCTCGGCCAGGCGCCACGTTCGGCCAGAGCCGTCGCCTCGATGTAGAGCGCGCTGATCACGCCGGGCGCGAGGGTCTCGTCCTCGAGCATGTTGCCCTCGACCACGCGCTCGACCGTCACGAGCGCGCGCAGCGAGGCATGCGCCATGGTCGCGAGCTCACGTCGCCGCCCGACCCAGACGTTGCCATGCGCATCGGCCATCGCCGCGTGGAACACCGCGACGTCGGGGCGCAGCGCGGGGACCAGCACGATCGGGTCGGCGCCGTCGTCTGCGAAGGGGTTCGGCACGACCTTCCAATCCGGCCGCTGCGCCAGGATGTCGCTGCCGATCAGGCCGCGGATCGGCATGAAGGGCACGCCCTTCTCGGCCGCCTGCAGCATGGTGTGGATCGCCGGGCAGGTGGCGTCGCGCATGACGATGCTGCCGGCCCGGACGGCGGCGGTGAAGCGCGGCGCGAAGCCAGCCTCGCCGAGCGTCACGGCAGAGGTCTCCACCTCCGCCACGCAGCCCGCGCCGATCAGCAGGTCGGCGGCGAAGCCGAGGACCGGCGCGCCGAGCAGGCGCAGCCCGCGCGTGCCGCGGCGCACGACCGCCCGCGCCAGCGCGCAGGAGGGGAGCGAATAGTCAGGCGGCATCGCCACCAGCGCGCCGTCCTGTATCTCGGCGGCGAGCGCGTCCACGGATGGCAGCATCATCGGTCCATTCCTCCGGCCCGCGATGCTACGCCCTGACCGCCTGGGTGGCTAGAACAGCTCCAGGCTCGTCATGGTGAAGCCGCGGCCCGGGCCGAGGCCCACCGGCACGCCGGTATCGCCGATGGCGAGCAGCATGAGCACATCGGCGACATCGACCGTCGCGTTGCCGTCGCGGTCCTCGAAATAGTAGACGCCGAACTCCTCACCGTCGGCACCGCCGATGACGAGGATGATCCGTTCGTCCACGCCGGCATCGTTGTTGGTGATGCGCGCGCCGACGGTGTTGCGAACGGCGGTGAGCGAGCCGAAATTGTTGGCCGCGATGGTCTCGGTCGCGCCGAACCGGATCGCGCCCCAGCCGAGCTCGACATCCTGGCCCGCGCTGATGACGAGCGTCGTGCTGTTGTCGAGGCCGAACGCCTCCCAGTCCACGGCGATGAAGTTGCCCTCGAAGGCGAGGCCGGTGACGCGGTCGGCGCCGGCGAGCGAGCCCGCGCTCAGCGTGCCGTTGATGTCGATCGTGCCGTCGGTGATGGCGGTCATCACGGCGAGGTCGCGCTCGGTCCCGCCGGAGCCGAGGGAGATCCGGTCGCCGCCGTCGCCGCCGACGACCGTATCCTCGCCGCCGGAGCTGGTGATCGTGTCCGCCGCGTTGCCGCCGAACAGCGTGTCGTCGCCGTTGCCGCCGGACATCGTGACGCGCCCGGTCAGGGCCCTGCCATCGACGATGACGCCCTCATCGGCGATCACGTCGACCAGGACCGTGGTCAGGCCGCTCGGTCCGACGAGGTTCGCCGGCAGCCGCACTGCCGCGCCCAACCCCGCGGCGTCGAACAGGAAGGTGTCGATGCCCTGCACGCCGGCGAAGGCGTTGCCGGGCAGCGTGCGGTTCGCCGCCAGCATCACCTGCAGCACGTCGCCCGCCACGCCCTGATCGGCCACCACGTGGTCGAGCAGCGTGAGTTCCCCCGCACCAAAGATGGCGCGGTCGGTGCCGGTGCCGAGGAGGATCTCGTCGATGCCGCCGCCGGCCGCGACCGTATCGTCCCCGGCGCCGCCGATCACGGTGTCGTCGCCCGCCCCGGCCTCGATGATGATGTCGGTGCCGGCGGCGAGCAGGGTGGTGTCGATGCGGTCCTCGCCGCTGCCGCCGCGCACGGTGAAGTCGATCGAAACTGCACTGACACCGGCGACCATGGACGGGCGGATCGTCGCCTCGGTCCCTTCGGGGCCGAGTTCGAGGATCTCGATCCCCATCACCCCGGCAAAGGCGGTCTCGGCGAGGATCCCCCCGCCGGTCAGCCGCAGCAAATCCGCGAAGCCGGCGCCACCATCGATGGTGGAGGCGCCGAGGTCGTCCGTCGCCACGATCAGCAGGTCGTCGCCCAGCCCGCCATTGATGCGGGATGGGTCGGCGCCGCCATCCAGCGTGTCGTTGCCGCGGTTGCCGTCCAGCCGGTCGGCGCCGTCCCCGCCCAACAGCCAAAATCGCTTCGGCGTGCCGAGCGAGGCGACGCCGGAGGCATCCATCAGATCGGCGCCGGCGCCGCCATCCACCGTCACGACCGCGCTCGCCGCGCTGTCGGCGATGTCGTTGCCGATGACGATGGTGTCGTCGCCCGGGGTGAGGAAGAAGCGCTCGATGCCGCCGATGCGCGCGGCCAGGGCGGGCAGGATCGCCACCGGCCCCACCCCGGTGAATTCCAGCACGTCGAGGCTGCCATCCTCATCCGCCACCAGGTCGGCCGTGGTGAAGTCGGCGCCGAGGAAGCGGTGCCAGTCATTGCCCGCGCCGCCATCGGCGAAGTCGTTGCCTGCTCCGGACTCCATCGTGTCGTTACCGGCGCCGCCGGACAGCACGTCGTTATCCGCGCCACCATCGAGCAGGTCGTTGCCGATGCCGCCGATCAGGCGGTCATTGCCGGCCTCCCCGGACAGCGTGTCGTTGCCGTGATAGCCGGACAGCGTGTCCGCGCCGGTCCCGCCGAGGAGCATGTCGCTATCCGTGCTGCCGGTCAGCCGGTCGTCGCCGGCGCCGCCGAGCAGCACGACGCCGTCGAGATGCGGCGCGGCGGTGATCACATCATTGCCGCCGGCCCCCGCCACGGTGACAGTCGCGCCGTCGGTCGGCGCGAGATCGGCTGGCAGGCGGAAGACGAAGGCCGTAGTCAGGGAGGCCAGAGCTTCGATCCGCTCAATGCCCCGCAGCAGCACGCCCGGCGAGAGCGTCCCGCCCGCCGTGGTCAGCCACAGCGTGTCGGCGAGGCCCGCGCCGCCATCCAGCACGTCGCCGGCACCAAGGTCAGCCATTGCTGCGGTGATGGTGTCCTGGCCCGCCCCCGCATCGATGGTGTCGAGCCCGGCGCCGGGGTTCAGCAGGTCGTTGCCGCCGCCGCCGACCAGGCTGTCATTGCCGCCATTGCCAAGCAGGGACAGCGCCTTGGAGGCCACGCCCGCGCCGGAGACAGTATCACCCCCGGCGCCGCCAACGACGGAGAACGTCGCGAGATCCGAGGCGGCCGCCATGGCGTCGTCGAGCGTGACGGAACCACCCGCCGCCGCGGTGATGAGCAGGCGCTCGATCCCGCGTGCATTGGCGAAGGCCCCGGCGGCAAGCACGATCCCAGCCTGCAGCACGAGCTGATCGGTGACGTTGCCGGCGCCGCCCAGCACCGTGTCGGACCCGACCAGGCGCCCCGCCGCGCCAATGAAGAAACTGTCCACCACACCGGCCGCGCCGACGAGGCTGTCAGTGCCCGCGGTCAGGATGAAGCTCGCCATGGCCCGGATCCCCAGCGACGTTGTTTCGTGATAGATGGTGCGATATCGAAAGAATCCACAATGGGCGGGCCGATGCCGGAATGCCACAACGCCGTGATGCGTCCCGTGACCCTTGAGACACCGCGCCTGATCCTGCGTCCCTGGCGGGAAGAGGATCTCGATCCCCTCTTCGCCATCAACGGCGACGCGGACAGCATGCGGCACTTCCTGTCCGTCATGACGCGACCCGAAAGCGATGACTGGGGCAGGCGCATGCAGACGCACATCGACGCGCATGGCTGGGGCTTCTGGGCGGTGGAGGAGCGCGGCGGCGCGCCCTTCGTCGGCGTCGTCGGGCTGATGACGATCGCCTGGCAGGCACGCTTCACCCCGGCGGTGGAGATCGGCTGGCGCATCGCGCCTGCGCATCGGGGCCGCGGCTTCGCGACGGAAGCGGCACGGCGCTGCCTCGATTTCGGCTTCGGCACGCTCGGGCTGAAGGAGATCGTCGCCTTCACCATCGCGGCGAACACGGCGTCGTGGCGGCTGATGGAACGGCTCGGCATGCGCGCGGATGGCAGCTTCGAGCATCCACGCCTGCCGCAGAGCCACCCGAAGCGGCCGCACCTGCTCTATCGCCTGGCGGCGCCAGGGCGGTAGTATCGCCACGTCACCGCGAGCCGGCAGGAGGATCCCGTGTCCCGCACCAAGCGCTTTGCCATTGCGACGTTGTTCGGCCTGGCGGCCCTGCCGGCCGGCGCGGCATCGGTGTCCACCGCCTGGGTGGAACTGCGCTCCAGCAACCAGGACGAATGCATCGCCATCGGCCAGCGCGCTGTCACCGGGGCCGGCTTCGAGGCGAGCGTGTCGCAGGACCGGCAGACGATCTTCGGCTGGCGCGGCGATGAGGCGCTGACGGTGCGCTGCATCGGGTCGCAGCGCGTCGCCGCGGTGTTCGCCTGGGTCACCGACCAGTCGAATGACAGCGCCCAGTTGGTCGAAGCCGTCACCCGTGCCTATCGCAACCGTCAGTCGCCCGGCGGCGGCAACCTCACCGGTGGCGGTGGCGGTGGTGGCGGCGGCGGCAACCTGACCGGGGGCGGCGGAGGTGGCGGCAATTTCGGTGGCGGCGGCAGTGGCGGAAACCTCGGCGGCGGCAATTTCGGCGGTGGCGGCAGCGGCGGCGTGGTGAAGCGCTGAACCGGCCCGGACCCGGTCGGCCGCCGGGCTGGGGTGCAGCCGAACCTGCCGGCCATCCCGTGCACGCCGTCCGTGCAGTGCAGGAATGCGCCGCCACGTGCGGGGCGCAGGGTTGCGCTCCCGCCGCGTGGCGCGCACGTCTTGGGGCAGTGCCATTATTCTCGAAGGGCCGGCGGCCGGCCGGCAGGGGACTGTCTGAATGTCCGTGACGCGTCAGGAATTCCGCGATGCCATGGCGCGCCTCGGGGCCGCGGTGAACATCGTCACCACCGACGGGCCGGCGGGCCTCGGCGGGCTGACGGTGTCCGCCGTCTGCTCGGTGACGGATGACCCGCCGACGCTGCTGGTCTGCCTCAACCGCGGCAGCCCGCAGAACCGCCTGTTCAAGGACAATGGCGTGCTCTGCGTGAACAGCCTCGCACCGGGGCAGGAGGCGCTGTCCGCCCGCTTCGCCGGCCGTTCCGCCGAGGCGGACATGACCGAGCGCTTCTCCCATGCGACCTGGGGGCTGCTCGATACCGGCTCCCCGGTGCTCGATGGCGCGACCGTCTCCTTCGATTGCCGCATCGCCGAGGTGGTGGAACGCGGTACGCACAGCGTGATCTTTGCCGAGGTCCAGGCGGTGCGGCAGGGCGCGGCATCCCGCGGCCTGATCTGGTTCAGCCGCGACTACCATTCGATCGGGGTCGGTTGAACCCTTCACCCGCGGACGGGGAGCGCACAGCGCGACCGCACCAGACCGGCAGCGGCCCCCAGCGCACCAGTGCGCGGCGCGAAGGCAAGCGGCCCCGATGGGCCGCGCCCGCCGCTTGAGGACAAACAAACCCGGCGCATTCCTCCCATGCCGAGGTCGCAAAGGCGCCGCAAACGGTTTGCACCCTATCCTCTTCGCAGGTGCAACCAAGGAGCCCGTTGGATGACTGAAGTGAAGGTGGAACTGCCGGACAGCCTGGCCGCGGAGATCGCCCGCCGTGCCGCGGCGCTCGGCACCACCGCCGAGGAGTGGGTGTCCGCGGTTGTGCAGGATCTCGCCGCCGACCTGCCGGAAGAGACGGCCGACGGTCCGGACAGCTGGATCGCCCGGTAAGCCTACCACTCACCGTAGAAGACGCCGGCCGCCTTGTGGCGGTCGGTGCGCAGTTCGGCCTCGGCCCAGCTTAGCGTCGTCCGGCGCTTCAGGCCGGTGAACCAGGCGAGCAGCCGCTGGCGCATCGCCTCCCGCACCCCCCCGAGCGCGGGGTCGGCGCCAAGGTCGTGGAATTCCTGCGGGTCGGCCGCCAGGTCGAACAGCATCGGCCGCAGCCCGTCGGTCCAGTGGACGTATTTCCAGCGGTCGGTGCGGACCATCCAGGCATGATGCTGGCCGGTCTTCAGCCCGAGCCGCCGCCGCGCCCCGCGGAAGGTCCAGTCGAGTTCACTGAATACCGCATCGCGCCACGGCGGGGACGCGCCGCGCATCAGCGGCAGCAGCGATCGTCCCTCCACCACATGCTCCGCCGCGTCGAGGCCGAGCGCGTCGAGGATGGTTGGCACCACGTCGATCGCCTCGACCAGGCGGTCATCGACGCTGCCGCGCGTGGCGTCGGCCGCGCCTGACGGATCGGCCACCAGCATCGGCACGCGCTGGATGCAGTCGTGGAACAGCTCCTTCTCGCCCAGCCAATGGTCGCCGAGATAATCGCCATGGTCCGAGGTGAAGACGACCAGCGTGTCGTCCCATCGGCCCAACCTTTCCAACGCATCCCACACCCGCCCGAGATGGTGGTCGAGTTGCGCGATCAGCCCCTGATAGGCCGGGCGCACCGTCGCGATGCAATCGCCCAGCTGGAAGGATTGCGCGACTTCCTCGTTCTGGAATTCGCGCAGGGCAGGATGGGCGCTGGGCTCGCGTTCCGCGGCGTCGCGTGACACCGGCAGGCATTGGTCGGGCGTGAACATCGCGTGCCAGGGTGCCGGCGCGATGTATGGCCAGTGCGGCTTCACATAGGACAGGTGCAGCACCCAGGGGCGATCGCCCTGCGTCTCCATGAAGTCGATGGCGCGATCGGTGGTGTAGGCGGTCTCGCTGTGTTCGTCCTTCACCCGGGCAGGATGGCGCGCATTGCGCATCTTCCAGCCGTTCTGCGTGCGGCCCTGCTCATCCGTCACCGCGATGACGTAGTCGGTCCAGGGATCGCGGCTGTCATAGCCCTGCGCGCGCAGCCAGTCGGCATAGGCGCTGTCCGTTTCGGCATGATGGCCATCATGGCGGTCCACCAGGGTGAACCAGCCCTCGCGCAGCAGCACCGCAAGTTCGTCCTGCCCATCGAGCAGCAGGCGCTTCATGCCGCGCGCATCGGGCAGCATATGCGTCTTGCCGGCCAGCGCGAGCGTCCGTCCGCTCTCTCGCAGATGCCAGCCCAGCGTGACCTCGCCGACCGACAGCGGCACGCGGTTGTGCGTGGCCCCGTGGGAGGAGACGTAGCGGCCCGTATAGGCGCTCATCCGCGACGGGCCGCAGATGCCTGACTGCACATAGGCCTGCGCGAAACGCACGCCGCGCGCGGCCAGCGCATCAATGTTCGGCGTGCGCAGGAAGGGATGTCCGGCGCAGCCGAGGTGATCCCAGCGCAGCTGGTCGCACATGATGTAGAGCACGTTGCGTATGGTCATGCGCGGCCAGCGTCCCCGTTCCTCGGCGCGGGACGGTAGGGCAGGGGGCTGCAACCCCACAAACGCGACGCATCGACCGGGGAGGGCTGCGCCCTCCCCAGACCCCTCCGGCCAGGGCTCCGCCCTGGACGCGCCAAAGGCCCGGGGTCTTTGGAAACCGTCAGTTGGCACCAATCACAGAGGCGTATCGCGGGGATGTGATGTCGCAGGACTCGCAACAGACTGAGTTTCGATATATCTAAAAATAAGCTATATCGAAATACGGTCGATATGCGCATCAACACAAGGTACGAACCCATGCGACATCCCCACGATCGACATCATGAACGCGGCCATGGCTGCCGCTTCGCCCGCCCCGACCGGCCCGAGGACGGGCCCCGCTTCGGGCGCCGTCATCGTGGCGGCGGCCGCTCTGGCCTCGGCCGCTTCTTCGCCCATGGCGACCTGCGCCTCGTCATCCTCGGCCTGATCGCCGAGAAGCCCCGCCATGGCTACGAGATCATCAAGGCGATCGAGGAACGCGTCGGCGGCGCCTACAGCCCATCGCCCGGCGTGATCTACCCGACGCTGACGCTGCTCGAGGAACTCGGCTACGTCACCGTCGACACCTCAGGCGAAGGCAGCCGCAAGCTGCATGAGGCGACAGAGCAAGGCCGAGCTTTCCTCGAAGCCAACCGCCCTGCGCTCGACGCCCTGCTCGCCCGCATGGACGAAGCCGGCCGTGCCCAGGGCGGCGGTCCCGCGCCACAGATCATTCGCGCGATGGAGAATCTGAAGCTCGCCCTGCGGCTGCGCTTCGCCCGCGGTCCGCTCAGCCAGGACCAGATCGACGCGGTCGCCGCGGCGATCGACGCGGCCGCCCATGGCGTGGAGCGCAGCTGATGGACACCACCCCCGCCATGATGGCGTCGGATGCGCGCGCCGCCACCGGCGTCCCGCGCCGCTACCTCGGTCAACTCTGCAAGCACTTCCAGCACAAGTTGCCGGTGGATCTCGGCGAGACGACGGGTCGCATCGCATTCGCCATGGGCGTGTGCGTGCTCGACGCGGCGTCGGTGCCGGAGACGCTGCTGATGCAGGCCGTGGCACCAGACGAGGCATCCCTCACCAAGCTGGAGGACGTGATCGCCCGCCACCTCGAACGCTTCGCCTTCCGCGAGACGCTGAGCGTCCAGTGGGTCCGGCGGTAGGCGAGACCGCCGCTCCACGATTGATCCTGGACCCGATCAGGGGCAGGACGGGTCCGCACGCCGGACCGGTGTGCCGAACGGTGACCAGTCAGGGACGGAGGATCGCGGCACATGGACGATCATGGCGAGGTGACCGAAGCCGGAACCGTGCGTTTCCGGCGCCTGCTGCCCGGCCCCATCGAACGGGTCTGGGCCTTCCTGACGGAGCCGGAGAAGCGCGCCACCTGGTTCGGCGGCGGGCCGATGGAACTGCGTCCCGGCGGCGCGGCGCGGATGCATTTCCGCCACGCGAATCTCTCGCCAGGGGAAACGCCGCCGGAGAAGTACAGGCAGGTGCAGGAGGGCCTCGAATTCGACTATCGCATCCTCGCCTGCGACCCGCCGCGGCTGCTCGCCTTCACCTGGCCCCGCGATGAGGGCGAACCGGATTCCGAAGTGACCATCGAACTATCGGAACAAGGTGATCGCGTGCTGCTGGTGCTGACGCATCGGCGCCTTGACCACGCCGGCATGATCAACGTCTCGGGTGGCTGGCACACCCATCTCGGCATCCTCGCGGCAAGGCTTGCCGGCACGGCGCCGCCGCCATTCTGGGACACGGTCGCGCGGCTGGAAGCCGAATACGCCGCGCGCATCCCCTGAAACGAAGAAGGCCCCGGCGGTATCCCGCCGAAGCCTTCCCATCGCGTGGCCGGTTGCGGCCCGCGAAGCCCTGGTGACCCGCGGAGCTATCGGTCCGCGGTGATCCGGGCCGCGAGCGCGACTGCCCGATTGATGCGATGAGACACCGGATCACCTCCTTTCGGTTGTTGACGAATCGGAGTCTGCGCCTTCGCCGTTGCGGCAATCAAGCGGTTCGAGATGCCGCTCGACGAGTGCACGCGTCTGTGACGAAGGAACCACAGGCACGAGCTCGAAGGTGACGAGGTCACCCCAACCCAGCACCCATTCCTGCAGCAGCAGCGGATCGTCGCATTCCATCACCTGGAAGCAGCGATCGAAATTCGCCTCGATCCATGACCCGACATAGTGCAGCCCTTCGGGCAGGCCGCGGCCCTCCGCGCGCAACTTCCTGTAGACCGCCTTGGCGTCGCGGTTCCGGAAACGCTCGATGACCATGAAGTGCATCGTGGCAGCTTCACCGGCGATGCGCGCGGGGATGGGCCACACCCCCGCGCGCCACCATTCACGAAATCTCGGCGTAGGCCCCGTTGCGCCAGACGTAGAAGACGTAGTCCGGCACAGTCACGTCGCCCTTCGGCGTGAAGGAGATCGGGCCGAGCACCGACTGCCACGGCCCGTCCGACTTCAGGATTGCCGCGAGGCGCCGCGGGTCCGTGGTGTTCGCCTTGGTCGCCGCCGCCGCGAAGATCTGGATGGCGGCGTAGGTGTAGAGGACATAGCCCTCGGGATCGACGTTGCGGGCGCGGAAGCGCGCCACGACATCAGCAGCGGTCGGGCGCTTGCGCGGGTCGGAGGAGAAGGTCATCAGCGTGCCTTCACCCGCCGCGCCGCTGATCTGCCAGAACTCGTTGGTCACCAGCGCATCGCCGCCGATCAGGGTGACATTCATCCCCTGTTCCTTGGCCTGGCGGATGATCAGCCCGCCTTCCGTGTGGTAGCCGCCGAGATAGATGACATCGATCCCCGCCGCCTTCATGCGCGACACGATCGCGTTGTAGTCGCGCTCGCCGGGCGTGTAGGCGGCGTACATCGTCTCCTGCATGCCGCCGGCGTTCATCGCCTTCTTGGTCTCGTCGGCGAGGCCCTTACCGTAGGCCGAGTTGTCGTGGAGAATCGCGACCTTCTTGTCGCGGAAGTTGCGCAGGATATAGGCGCCGGCGACCTGGCCCTGCTGGTCGTCGCGGCCGCAGACGCGGAAGGTGTTCCACTTGCCTTCGTCGGTGAAGCGCGGGTTCGTCGAGGCGGGCGACATCTGCAGCACGCCTTCCTCGGCATAGACGTCGCGCGCCGGGATCGAGGAGCCGGAGCAGAAATGCCCCGCGACGAACTGCACGCGCCGCCCGGCGAGCTGGTTCGCCACCGACACCGCCTGGCGCGGGTCGCAGGCATCGTCGCCGACCTCGAGCGCCAGCTGCCGGCCGAGCACGCCGCCCGCTCCGTTGAGATCGTTCACGGCCTGGGTCGCGCCTTCGCGCATCTGGGTGCCGAAGGCGGCGTACTGGCCGGTCATCGGGCCGGCGGTGGCGATGCGGATCGGGCCCGATGCGGCTTGCGCGAAGGCATCCCGCCCGATGGCCAAGGTGCCGAGGCCCGCGCCGAGCACCAGCCTGCGTGTCGTGACCATTGCTTGTCCCTTCGTTGAAGCCGGCCGCCTTGCGCCCCGATGGCCCGCGGCCCTGTCTGAGGGAAGGTTAGAGCAGTTACCGGCGGCGGGGGAACACGCGATCGGCGGCCATTCGCGCCACCTCCAGCGTGACCTGGCGCACGCGGCGGCGCGCGGCGCTCTGGCACAAGGGGTAACGGCCTGTTACGCTGTCTCGCCTATCTTCTCTCGGGAGTTTTTTTGATGCGTTCCTCCCTTCGCCGCCCTGTCGCCTGCCTCACCGCCGCCGTCATGCTTGCCGGCTGCTCGACCCAGGCGGGCCGCATCGGGGCGGATGACGGGCGCGATGCCTGCCGCGCCTATGTCGTGCAGCTCGATTCCACCGGCAATTTCTATGGCGAGGATATCGTGCGCGGCGCGGCCATCGGCGCCGGCACCGGCGCGATCGCGGGTGGCTTGCTGGCCGCGGCGACCGGGCGGCGCGGCAGCGACATCCTGGCCGGTGCGGCGATCGGCGCGGTGGCGGGTGGCGTGGTCGGCGGCGTCGGTGGCTACATCGCAGCGCGCCAGCGTCAGTCGCAGAATCAGGGCGCGCTGGTGCAGGCCGTCGGTGGCGACATCGCGAACGAAAATCGCCAGCTCGATGCGACGCAGCTCGCCTTCAACCAGCTGGTCGATTGCCGCGTGAATGCCGCGAACCAGATCCGCGCCGGCGTGCGCGCCGGCCGGATGAGCCGCGACCAGGGCATGGCGCTGATGACGTACCAGCGCGACCTGATGCGTCGCGACGTCGCTCTCGCGCAGACGATCAACCAGAAGATCGGCACCCGCGGCGCCGAGTTCGACAGCGCCATCGAGACCATCTCCCCGGGCACGAAGGGCCAGGTGCAGGCGCGCCGCGCGGTGAGGGCAACCCCCACCACGGCGCGTGTCTCCGCCCCCATCCGCATCCGTCCCGATGCCGGCGCGGCCGAGATCGGCCAGCTCAGCCGCAACGAGACGGTGACGGTCAGCCCGGCGCAGGGCAATTTCGCCCGCGTCGAGACGTCCTCGGGCGTGGTCGGCTATGTGCCGGCGAGCTCGGTCGGCGTGCGCGGCCTCGGCAGCCCGGAAGCGGGCGTCGGTGGCCGTGGCCAGGATGGCGAGTTCCGCCAGCTCGCGGCGTCCAACATCGCCCGGCGTGACAACTTCTCCGAGAGCGTGGCGACCGCCGACCGGCTGGCGCAGGGCCAAGGCTTCGAGCTGAGCAGCAGCTGAGCCGATGATCGGTCGCCGCACGCTGCTGGGCCTGTGGCTCGCGGCGACCCTCGGGCTTTTCGCGCCGGCGCCGGCCCAGGCGCCGAACGAGCCGCCGCAGCAGCCTTACCTGCGCATCGAGGCTGGGGCCCATATCGCCCCGGTCGCACGCCTCGCGACCGATGCGGCGGGCGGCACGCTCGCCACCGTATCCGACGACAAGACGCTGCGGTTGTGGAACCTGCCGGAGGGCACGCAGCGCTTGGTCATCCGTCCGCCCATGGGTGCCGAAGCGGAAGGCGAGCTCTACGCCGTGGCGCTGACCCCCGATGGCGCGCGCGTCGCGGCGGCCGGCTTCACCGCGCGGTCCTGGGACAGCAGCTTCGCGCTCTACATCTTCGATGCGAATACCGGGCGGCTGCTGGCGCGGCTGCCGGGACTGGCCGCGCCGGTGCAGCATCTCGCCTTCTCGGCAGATGGCACGCGGCTCGCGGCCGCGCTCGGCGGGCGCGCGGGCATCAAGGTCTGGGACGCGCGCAACGGGCGCTTGCAGTTCGAGGATGCGAGCTTCACCGGCCCCACCCGTATGGTCGCCTTCGACGGCGGCGGGCGGCTTGCCGCCAGTTCCGCCGATGGCTCGGTGCGGCTCTATGCGCCGGATGGGCGGCGGCTTGCGCAGCGCACGCCGGTCCAAGGCGCGCGGCCCTATGGCATCGCCTTCTCGCCGGAAGGCTCGCTGCTGGTGCTTGGGTTCGAGGACCGGCTGCGCGTGGAGGTCCTGGCCGCATCGGATCTGCGCACGGTCTTCGTGCCCGACGTCGCGGGGCTGGCTGGGGAGGGGCTGCCGGCAGTGGCGTGGGCGCATGACGGGCGCGGCGGGTTGCAGCTCTATGCCGGCGGCTATGCGCGGCATAACCGTCCGGCCGGTCCGCAGGGCGCCGCACCCGCACCCGCACCGGCGCCAGCGCCGCCCGCAACCCCAGCCAACGCGCCGCGGCCCGCCGGGCCGGCATCATCCTCGTCCTCATCCCCCGCGCCGGGTGGCGGGCGCGGCCTGGTCGTGCGACAGCAACAGCCGTCACCGGGCGCCATGCTCGACCCGGCGCTGGTCTCACCGCCGGATACGCGGCGCGAGTTCATGATCCGCCGCTGGGCCGATTTCGGCTTCGGCGCGGCGACCGACATCCCCGCGTCACGCGACGCGGTCGCGCATATGGTGCCGCTGCCGCAGGGCGGGCTGGTCTATGCTGCCGCGGATCCGGGCTGGGGGCGGATCGCGCCCGACGGCACGCTGGCCGCGGCGCCCCGGCCGCCGGGCGGGGATTTCCGCAATACCGGTGTCACCCTCGCCCTGTCGGCCGATGGGACGCAGGTGCAGTTCTCGCTGCGCGCCGGCGGCACGCCGATCGTCTTCGATCCGCTGACCGGTAATCTCAGCGCCTGGGGCGGGGAGGCCGGCTTCGCCACGGCGCGGACCGAGACGCCGCGCATCCGCGTGCTCGACTGGCGCAATTCCAACCGTCCGCGGCTGAACAACGTCCCGCTTCGTCTGGGCGAGGGCGAGTTCGCCCGCAGCCTTGCCATCCTGGTGCGGGAGGACGGCTTCCTGCTCGGCACCGACACGCATCTGCGGCTGTTCGACGCGCAGGGCAGGCTGGTCGACGCGATCCCGACGCCCGGCGCGGTCTGGGGCGTGACGGTGGCGGGCGACATGGGCGTCGCCGCGCTCGGCGACGGCACCATTCGCTGGTACCGCTTCGAGGCGGGCGCGCTGCGCGAACAGGCCGCGCTGTTCGTCCATGCCGAGACCCTGCGCTGGGTGTTGTGGTCGCCCGAGGGTCTGTTCGACCACGCCGCCAATGGCGGGCAGGAACTCGTCGGCGTGCACCTGAATGGCGGGCGCAACCAGACGCCGGAATGGGCCTCCTTCCAGCAGGCCTATCGTGCGCTCTACGCACCGCGCGCGGTGCGGTCGCGCATCGCGGGGGATTTCGCCCCGGCGCAGGAACGCCTTGCGCAGCTGGGCGAGGTCCGCAACCGGATCGGCCGCCTGCCGACGCTCGCCCCGGCGTCGCTCTGCGCCGTGGTGGGCACGGAATGCCAGGCGATCGCCTGGGATGCGCGGGCATTGCCGGAAGGATCCACGGCGCTGCGCATGGGCTTCACGGCGACGGATCGTGGCCTTGGCTTCGGGCCGCTCGACGTGCTGGTGAATGATCGGATCGCCGCGCGCGCCGAACCCTCGGCGGGCGATGCGGGCGTCGAGGTGCCGCTCGACCCCGGCAGCAATCGCATCGCCACGCGGCTCTACGCCAGCGACGGCACGCTGTTCGCCGAAGGCCCGTCCCTGACGCTGCGCCGGCCCGGCGAAGCCGAACCCGCAGCCGGGGCTGGGCGGCTGGTGGTGCTCGCCATCGGCGTGAACGAGTACGCGCAACCCGACCTCAACCTGCGCTTCGCCGAACCCGATGCGAAATCGGTGGGCGAGGCGCTGCGCGCCAGCGGCGCCGGCCTGTTCCGCGAGGTCGATCTGCGCTTCCTGCCGAGCGCGCGCGCCAATCGTCGCGGTGTCCTCGAAGCGCTGGCGGCCGTGGCGCGCGATACCGGGCCGGCCGATACCTTCATCCTGTACATGGCGGGGCATGGCATCGTCTCCCAGCCCGGCAACCACTTCCTGTTCCTGCCATCAGACGTGCGCGACACCAGCAGCTTCCCCGTGCTGCGCCAGCAGGCGCTGGACGACACGACGCTGGTCGCGGCACTCGCCCGCATCCGCGCGCGCGACGCCTTCATCCTGATCGACACCTGCTATGCCGGGCAGATCGACATCGATCAGCTCGCCGCGATCGGCAACGACACCGGCCGCTTCCTGCTGGCGGCGTCGTCGAGCGTGCAGGAGGCGCTGGATTCCTACGACGACCGCAACGGCGTCTTCGCCTATGCGCTGATGGAAGGGATTCGCGGCCGCGCGGCGGTGGATTCCGAAGGGCGCGTGACGGCGCTGGCGCTGGGCGAATGGGTCATGCGGCGCGTGCCGCAGCTCGCCCGGGAAAAGGGGCATCAGCAGAACGCGGTGTTCCGCGCCGCGCAGCGCGATCTGCGATCGTTCCCTCTGGCGATGGTGCCGCGGTAGCGGTCAACCCTCCGGCGGCGTCGCCACGCAACCGCCGCCGCTGCGCGTGAAGGATGCGACGCGATCCGCGCGGACTTCGAAGGTCACGCGGCAAGGTGGCGGCGGCGCATAGGCGGGATAGGCCGATCCCAGCCCCCATCCGCCGCCCCAGCCGCCACGCCAGCCGAATCCGCCGACGCCGAAGCCCATCACCGGCATCGGCGTGGGGGCGGAGGTACCGAGCCGTTCATACTGCAGGAAGCGACGACCCTCGGGCGTGGTGAAGTCGCCATCCGGCACGCCGATGCGTTGCACCAGGTCGCCGACCGGCAGACCGACCAATTCCTGCATGCGCGTGTCGAAGCCGGCCTGGGTGGCGCAGCCGGCGAGTGCCAGTCCGGCGAGAAGAAGGATCGGGCGCATGGTGTTGAGAATGGTATGCAACTGGGGCGGTTTCTAGGCCGCCTCGCCCGCGGCCCAGCCGCTCGACCAGGCCCACTGGAAATTGTAGCCGCCGAGCCAGCCGGTAACGTCCACTGCCTCCCCGATCACGAAAAGCCCGGGCACGTCCTGGGCCATCATGGTCTTCGATGACAGCGCATCGGTGCCGATGCCGCCGAGCGTCACCTCAGCCTTCGCGTAGCCCTCGGTGCCCGAGGGTTCGGGCCGCCATGCCTTCAGCAGCGCGCCGAGCGCCTTGAGCGGCGCGTCGCCGATCTCGCCCATGATGCGCGGCGGCAGATGCGCGGCGGCGAGCGCCTGGGCGAGGCGCTGCGGCAGCAGGTCCGCCAGGATGGTGCGCGGTTCCGCCTTCGGCCGCGCGCGCTTTGCCGTGAGCAGAAGTGCCGCCGCATCCTGGCCCGGCAGCAGGTCGAACTCCACGGGAGTGCCGGGTTGCCAGTAGGAGGAAACCTGCAACACCGCCGGCCCGGACAGGCCGCGATGGGTGAACAGCATCGCCTCGGGAAAGGCGGCGCGGCCGCATCGCGCGATCACCGGCAGCGCCACGCCAGCTAGCGGGCGCATCAAGTCGAGCGCCGCGCCGTCGAAGGCCAGCGGTACCAGGCCGGGGCGCGGTGCGACGACCGGCAGGCCGAAGCGTCGTGTGACGTCATGCGCGAAGCCGGTCGCGCCCATCTTCGGTATCGACAGCCCGCCGGTCGCCAGCACCAGGCTCTCTGCGGTGAAGGCGCCATGGTCGGTGGTGATGGTGAAGCGACTGCCGCGCGTGACCTCGGTGACGCGGTGGCGCAGCCGAAGGTCCACGCCCGCGGCCTCACATTCCGCCAGCAGCATCTGCACGACCTGCCGCGCCGAGCCGTCGCAGAACAACTGGCCGAGCGTCTTCTCGTGGAAGGCGATGCGGTGCTTGCCGATCAGCGCGATGAAGTCGTGCTGCGTGTAGCGCGCCAGCGCCGACCGCGCGAAATGCCGGTTGACCGAGATGAAGCGGTCCGGCACGCAGCCGGTATTGGTGAAGTTGCAGCGCCCGCCGCCGGAGATCAGGATCTTCTTGCCGGGCTCATCGGCATGATCCAGCAGCAGCACGCGCCGCCCGCGCTGGCCGGCGCGCATCGCAGCGAACAGCCCGGCCGCACCCGCGCCGAGGACGACGACGTCGAAATCCGTCACGCTGCCGCCACGCCCAGTCCCGCCATGTCGCGGCCCACCGCCTCGGCCACACGGATGCCGTCCACGCCGGCCGAAAAGATGCCGCCCGCATAGCCCGCGCCCTCGCCGGCCGGATACAGCCCGACCGTGTTGACGCTGCGGAAGGACGCATCGCGGCGGATGCGGATGGGAGACGAGGTGCGCGTCTCCACCCCTGTCATCACCGCATCCTCCATGTCGAAACCACGGATCTGGCGGCCGAAGGCGGGCAGGGCCTCGCGGATCGCCGTGACAACGAAATCCGGCAGGCAACGTGAAAGATCGGTCGGTGTCACGCCCGGCTTATAGGACGGCACCACCGAGCCAAGCACGGTCGAGGCCCGCCCCGCCAGGAAGTCCCCCACGCGCTGCGCCGGCGCGCTGTAGTCGCTGCCGCCGGCGATGAAGGCCTGTTCCTCCCAGTGTCGCTGGAAGTCGATGCCGGCGAGCGGATGGCCGGGATAGTCCTGGTCCGGCGTGATGCCGACCACGATGCCGGCATTGGCGTTCCGCTCGGCGCGCGAATACTGGCTCATGCCGTTGGTCACGACGCGGCCGGGTTCGGAGGCCGCGGCGACCACCGTGCCGCCGGGGCACATGCAGAAGGAATAGACGCCGCGCCCGTTCGCAGCGTGGTGCACCAGCTTGTAGTCCGCCGCGCCGAGAATCCTGCTCCCCGAGAAATCCCCGAAGCGGGCGCGGTCGATGATGGACTGCGGATGTTCGATGCGCACGCCGATGGAAAACGGCTTGGCCTCGATATGCACGCCGCGGTCGAACAGCATCTGGAAGGTGTCGCGCGCCGAATGGCCGATGGCGAGCACGACGTGGTCCGCTTCGATCGTCTCGCCGGCCTCGGTGACGACGCCGCGCATGCGGCGGATGCCGTCGCGACCGGTCTCGACCAGGATGTCCGTGACCTTGGTGCCGAAGCGATACTCGCCGCCGAGCGCGGTGATCTTCTCGCGCAGGCTTTCCACCATCGTCACAAGGCGGAAGGTGCCGATATGCGGCTTGGCGACGAACAGGATCTCCTCCGGCGCGCCGGCTGCGACGAATTCCGTCAGAACCTTCCTGGTGATCGATTCCGGCGCCTTGATGCCGGAGTAGAGCTTGCCGTCGGAGAAAGTGCCCGCGCCGCCTTCACCGAACTGCACGTTGCTTTCAGGCGTCAGTTCGCGGCGGCGCCACAGGCCCCAGGTGTCCTTGGTGCGTTCGCGCACCACCTTGCCGCGGTCGAGGATGATCGGGCGGAAGCCCATCTCGGCGAGGATCAGCGCGGCGAACAGCCCACAGGGGCCGGTGCCGATGACCACGGGGCGCTTCCAGCCGGCGGGCGGCGCATGCGCGACCTGGCGATAGGCGGTGTCCGGCGTGGGACCGAGCGTGCGCACCAGCCTGCGGTCCCGCGCCGCGCGGCGCAGCAGGGCGGCTTCGTCCGCCACCTCGATATCGACGGAATAGACGAGGAAGATGTCCGAACGCTTGCGCGCATCCCAGGCACGGCGGGCGACGTGGATCGCGCGCAGCTCATCGGCGCGCAGGTCGAGGCGCGTACGGATGGCCGCCTCGATCGCCTCGGGCGGGTGGTCGAGCGGCAGTTTCAGTTCGGTCAGGCGCAGCATGGGGGGCGTATAGCACGGGATTGGAGGGGCTCTGCCCCTCCAAGCCACCCCGCCAGGGGGCAACGGCCCCCTGGACCGCGGAAACTCAGTGGCCCCCGCCGAGGTAGGCGTCGCGGACCTCCGGCATGGCCAGAAGGTCGCGGCCGGGGCCGGCCAGGGTGATGCGGCCATTCACCAGCACGTAGCCCCGATGGGCCAGGCGCAGCGCCTGGTTGGCATTCTGTTCCACCAGCAGCACGGTCAGGCCCTCGGCTTCGTTCAGCGCGCGTATCGCCTGGAAGATCTGGCGCACAACCAGTGGGGCGAGGCCGAGGGAGGGTTCGTCCAGCAGCAGCAGCCGCGGCTTCGACATCAGCGCGCGGCCAATGGCCAGCATCTGCTGCTCCCCGCCCGACAGCGTGCCGCCACGTTGCACCTCCCGTTCCTTCAGGCGCGGGAACAGGGCAAAGACCTGTTCGAGCAGCGGCGCCGGATCGTGGCCGGCAACCTGCGCGCCCATCAGCAGGTTCTCCATCACCGACATGCGCGGGAAGACGCGCCGTCCCTCCGGCACCTGCGCGAGGCCGAGGCGCATGATCTGGTGCGTCGGCAACTGGGTGATGTCGCGGCCTTCGAAGACCACGCGGCCGGACCGCGCGCGCGGATCGCCGCAGATGGTCATCAGCAGGGTGGATTTGCCTGCGCCATTGGCGCCGACCAGGGTGACGATCTCGCCCTGCGCGACCTCGATCGACACGTCACGCAGCGCCTGCACGGCGCCATAGGCGGTGGAGACGGCTTCGACGGCCAGCATCGGGGCGGTCATTCCTCGTCGCCCTCCCCGAGATAGGCGGCGATGACGCGGGGATCGGCACGGATCTCGGCCGGCGTGCCATCGGCGATCTTGCGCCCGTGGTCGAGCACCACGACCCGGTCGGAAATGCCCATCACCACGCCCATGTCGTGTTCGATCAGCAGCAGCGAGCAGCCGCCGTCGCGGATGGCGCGCAGCAGGACCGACAGTTCCTCCGATTCACGCGGGTTGAGGCCCGCGGCCGGTTCGTCGAGGCACAGCAGAACCGGGTCGGTGCACATGGCGCGCGCGATCTCGAGCCGGCGTTGCTGGCCGTAGGGCAGGGCACCGGCCGGGTCGTCCGCGCGTTCGATCAGCGCGGTCTGTTCCAGCCAATGCACGGCCTTGGCGATCGCCGCCTTCTCCGCGCGGCGATACCCGGGCGCGCCGAGCAGGGCGCCGACGCCGAAGCCGGTCGCGGCCATCAGCGTGTTGTGCTGCGCCACGAGCAGGTTCTCGAGCGCCGTCATGCCGGGAAACAGGCGGATGTTCTGGAAGGTACGCGCGACCCCGGCGCGGGCGATGCGGTGGCCTGGCAATTGGTGCAGGGCGACCGGCGCGCTGTCGCGGAACAGCCGCAGCGCACCGGCGGAAGGCCGGTAGAAGCCGGTGATGCAGTTGAACAGCGTCGTCTTGCCCGCGCCGTTCGGGCCGATGATGGCGGTGATGTCGCCGCGCATGGCGGTGAAGGTCACGGCATCCACGGCGACCAGGCCGCCGAAGCGCATGGTCAGGGTATCGGTCTCGAGGATCGGCATCGCCATGAGTCAGCCATGCCCCTCGGCGACATGCTCGGCGCCGATGCTGCGTCTTTCGCGCAACGCGACCGAGGGCGTGCGATGCCCGACCAGTCCGCGTGGGCGCACGACCATGATCAATACCATCGCGCCGCCGAACACCAGCATCCGGTACTCACCGAGATCGCGGAACACCTCGAACCCGCCCATCATGATGAGGGCGGAGATGGCGATGCCGATCTGGCTGCCCATGCCGCCGAGCACGACGATGGCGAGGATCGTAGCACTTTCGATGAAGGTGAAGGATTCCGGGCTGATGAAGCCCTGCCGCGTGGCGAAGAAGGACCCCGCGAAGCCGGCGAACATCGCACCCAGCGCGAAGGCGGTCAGCTTCGTGGTGGTGATGTTGATGCCAAGGGCGCGGCAGGCGATCTCATCCTCCCGCAGCGCTTCCCAGGCGCGCCCGAGCGGCTGGCGCCGCAGCCGCACGCTCACCCAGTTGGTCAGCAGCGCGAGCGCGAGGATCAGGTAGTAGAGGAAGATCACGCGATGCGAGGGGGAGGGCTCGATGCCGAAGAAATCGGAGAAGGAGCCGGGGCCCCCGCCGGCACTGAAACTCAGGCCGAAGAAGGTCGGGCGTGGGATGCCGGTGATGCCGTTCGGCCCGTTGGTCAGGCTGACCCAGTTGAGCAGCAGGACGCGGATGATCTCGCCGAATGCCAGCGTGACGATGGCGAGGTAGTCGCCGCGCAGCCGCAGCACCGGAAACCCGAGCAGGACCCCCCAGAACGCCGCGAGGATGCCCGCCAGCGGCAGGCAGATCCAGAAGGACAGGCCGAAGGTCGTCGCCAGCAGCGCATAGGAATAGGCACCGACCGCGTAGAAGGCGACGTAGCCGAGGTCGAGTAGCCCGGCGAGCCCGACCACGATGTTCAGCCCCCAGCCGAGCATCACATAGGTCAGCACCAGGATGCCGAGGTCGAGCTCATACCGTCCTGTCCCGGGGATGAAAGGCAGCAGCACCGCCAGTGCCAGCAACACCGGCGCGACCAGCCGCCCCGCCTTGCGCAGGGCCTCCACGCGCGCCGCGGAAGCGGGCTTCGGCTCACCCCTTGCGGCGCGCCAGGCCAGCAGGGCGAGCCTTCCGGCGAAAGCGAGGCCGACCAGGATCGCCACATCCCCCCAGCGCTGGCGCAGCACCAGGCTGCCGGTCGGCCCGACATCGGTGCGCAGCCCGACCATGGGAACGAACAGGCCGAGCGCGACCAGCGCCGTCAGCGCCGCATCCTTCAGCGCCCGCAGCGTCATACCTTCTCGACCTCTGCCCGGCCGAGCAGTCCGGTCGGCATGAAGATCAGCACCAGCACGAGGATCGAGAAGGCCGCGACATCCTTGTACTGGACGGAGAAATAGGCGGACCAGAAGGTCTCGATCAGCCCGATCAGCAGCCCGCCGAGCACCGCGCCGGGCAGCGAACCGATGCCGCCGAGGACCGCGGCGGTGAAGGCTTTCACCCCCGCGAGGAAGCCGATGTAGAAGTCGATCACGCCGTAGCGCAGCAGGTACATCGTCCCCGCCACGGCCGCGAGCGCGGCGCCGATCACGAAGGTCAGGCTGATCGTGCGGTCGGTGTCGATGCCGAGCAGGGACGCCATCTTGCGGTCCTGCTCGCAGGCCCGCATGGCGCGGCCGAGCGGCGTGCGCGTGACCAGCCAGGTGAAGACCGCCAGCACGCCGAGCGTGATCGCGATGATCAGCATCTGCATGTAGGAGAACTGCACGGCGAAGGCGTCCATGTGCAGAACCGTCACGCCGCCGGGCAGCACCGCGTCGATCGGCTTCACCCGCGCGCCCTGGGCCACCTGCACGTAGTTCTGCAGCACGATCGACATGCCGATCGCCGAGATCAGCGGTGCGAGGCGAAACGACCCGCGCAAGGGGCGGTAGGCCACGCGTTCCACGGTCCAGCCATACAGCGCGGTGACGCACATCGACACCAGCAGCACGATCAGGATCGCGGCCGGCCCGTCCATGATGCCGCCCGACACCAGCATGACGATCGAGATCAGCGCGATGAAGGCGCCGACCATGAAGATGTCGCCATGGGCGAAGTTGATCATGCCGATGATGCCGTAGACCATCGTGTAGCCCACGGCGATCAGCCCATAGATCATCCCGAGGCTGATCCCGTTGATCAGCTGTTGCAGCGCATAGGCCACGTGTCCCCCGACTGCAGTCTCCCGCCCCGACGCTAGGGCAGCCCGGGGGCGGCCGGAAGCGGATTCGGACATCCGGATGGCCGGGCGGCGGTTGGTCCGGTGCAACTTCGTTGCGTCCGCGGCGTTCACTGCCCGCAACGGAGTGGAGGAGAACGACCATGCGACGCGGAGCGATTGCCTGTCTGTCCCTGCTGGCCGCCACGGGCTGCGGCATGACGGCCCCCGGCACCTCGCGCGCCCCGGATCAGGTGGTTGTCGTGCCGAGCGCCTATCCCGGCGCCACCCAGCAGGTGGTGCTGTCCGGCGAGATGCTGACGAACCGCGTTCCGATCGGCGGGCACAGTGAACCACGCCACGACCTGTACATCCGGGTGAACGGCCAGCCGGCGGTGCAGGGCACGCTGGTGACCTATGGCGACACCACGCTGCAGGGCTATGCCGGGACCATGCCGGTCAGCTCGGCATGCCGGTCGCGGGAGATCGGCCACGCCGACCGCCAGTTCGACTGCGTCATTACGCTAAATGGACGGCAGGCGACGACCATGTCCTTCCGCGCGACGCCGATCGGGCCGCAGCCGCCCGTCGGCGCGTAGTCGCGGCCCCCGCCAGGAGGGGGTGCCGGAACCGGGGGGCCTGGGCCCCCGCGTGAAACGGATCACAGCGCGGACCGGCCGCGGCTTGCCGCGCGCCGGCGGCGCTGTAGGAGAGTGCTCCCAATCTTCCGGAGCCATCATGATCCGTCGCCTGACCACCGATGTTCCGCGCATCCTGCTTGCCTTGATCTTCCTGCTCGGGGCGGCGAACGGCTTCGCTTGGATGCTGACCGGGCAGCAACTGATCCATCCGCCGACCTCCGATGCCGGGCTGCGCCTCGAGGAGGAACTGAAGGCAAGCGGCTTCCTCTGGCCGCTGATGAAGACGATCGACCTGATCGCGGGGCTCTGCCTGCTGTTCAACCGGGCGCCGGCGGCGGCGCTTCTGCTGCTGCTGCCGATCATCACCGTCATCATCCTGTTCCACCTGGTGCTGAACCCGGGTGGTCTGCCGCTCGCCCTGGTCCTCGCCGTGCTGACGGGAATGCTGCTGTTCGCCTATCGCGACCGCTACGCGCCGCTGCTGCGCTGACGGCGCGCCGGTGCCTCGGCCGGGCTGATCGGCTATGGCTGGAACGCCCTGGCCGCCGCAGGGTGCCGGTGGCCGGCGCGCGCGGCGGCGCATGACCGGAATGGCCCGATGCGATCGCTACTGCCCTTCTTCGGTGGTTCCCGCCGCCGCTTCGACAGCCTCTCGGCGCAGGAGATCCTAGCGCTGGCGATTTCCTCCGAGGAGGAGGACAGCCGCATCTACGCGCTCTATGCGAGCCGCCTGCGCGACAGCTACCCCGCCTCGGCCGCCGTATTCGACGCCATGGCCGAGGAGGAGAACGAGCATCGCCGCCGCCTGATCGACCTGTATCGCGCGCGCTATGGCGATCTGATCCTGCCGATCCGGCGCGAGCATGTGGTCGATTTCTACGGCCGCAAGCCGGTCTGGCTGGTCGAGAATCTCGGCCTCGACCGGATCCGCGAGGAGGCCGCGGCGATGGAGCGGGACGCGCAGGCCTTCTACGCCGCCGCGGCCGCCCGCAGCACCGATGCCGAGGTGCGCAAGCTGCTTGGCGACCTTGAGGCAGCGGAGGCGCAGCATGAGGACCGGGCGGACCACCTGGTCGCCGACCGGCTCGGCGGCGAGGCCGGCGCGCAGGAGGTGACCGCCGCCAGGCGGCAATTCGTGCTGACCTGGGTACAGCCGGGCCTTGCCGGGCTGATGGATGGATCGGTGTCGACCCTCGCACCGATCTTCGCGACTGCCTTCGCGACACAGAACCCGGCGACGACCTTCGTGGTCGGCCTGTCAGCCTCGCTCGGCGCCGGGATATCCATGGGCTTCACCGAGGCGGCGCATGACGACGGCAAGCTGTCGGGCCGCGGATCGCCGTGGAAGCGGGGGTTGGCGTCGGGGGTGATGACGGCGCTGGGCGGGCTCGGCCACGCGCTGCCCTATTTGATCCCGCATTTCTGGACTGCGACGGTGATCGCGCTGGTGGTTGTGTTCTTCGAGCTGTGGGCGATCGTCTGGATCCAGCATCGCTACATGGAAACGCCGGCCGGGCGGGCGATGTTCCAGATCCTGCTGGGTGGCGGGCTGGTGCTCGCCACCGGCATCCTGATCGGCGGGTCGTAGTTCTGCGTCAGGCAAGCATCTCCCGCACCAGCGGGACCACCTTCGTGCCGTACAGCTCGATGCTGCGCAGCAGCCGCGCATGGCTGAGCGCGCCGGCGCTGTACTTCAGCTGGAAGCGTTGAAGGCCGAGCGCCTTCACCGTCGCGGCGATCTTGCGCGCCACCGTCTCCGGCGCGCCGACATAGAGCGAGCCGTGCTCCACCTCATTGTCGAATTCCGCGCGGGTCATGGGCGGCCAGCCGCGTTCCGCGCCGATGCGGTCGCGCATGCGTCCGTAGTCCGGCCACAGCTCCTCACGCGCCGCTGCATCGGTGTCGGCGACATAGCCGGGCGAATGCACGCCGATCGGCCGCACGGGCTGGCCGAGCTTGTCGCAAGCCTGGCGATAGAGATCGGCATAGGGGCCGAAGCGGTGCGGATCGCCCCCGATGATGGCGAGCATCAGCGGCAGCCCGTAGCGCGCCGCCCGGATCACCGATTCCGGGCTGCCGCCGACGCCGATCCAGGTCCGCAGCGGCGGGTTCTCGACGACGGGAAAGACGCGCTGGTCGCGCAGCGGCGGGCGTGTCGAGCCCGACCAGGTCACCGGGCCCTGCGGCAGCAGCTTGGCGAAGAGGTCGAGCTTCTCCTCGAACAGCACCTCATACTGATCGAGCGCGAAACCGAAGAGAGGGAAGGATTCGGTGAAGGACCCGCGGCCAAGTATCACTTCGGCCCGGCCGTTCGAGGCCGCATCGAGCGTGGCGAAACGCTGGAAGACGCGGATCGGGTCATCCGAACTCAGCACCGTGACGGCGGAGCCGAGCCGGATCCGATTCGTCCGGCCAGCGATGGCGGCGAGCACCACCTCGGGCGCGGAGACGGCGAAATCCTCGCGGTGATGTTCCCCGACGCCGAAGAAATCGATGCCGAGGCTGTCGGCGAGCGCCGCCTCGGCGATGACGTCACGAATCACCTGTGCCTGCGGCAGCGCCGCGCCATCCGCGCTTGCGGTGACGTCGCCGAAGGTATCGAGGCCGAATTCGATGGGAGCGGTCATCGGGTTTTCCGAGGAGTGATGCGATGTAGGACTAGCCTGCCCGCTTCGGGCGGCAAAACCGGCGGGCAGGGAACGCCGGCGGCATGCCTATCCGGCGCCCACCGGGGACACGACCAAGCCAAGCGCACTCGCCTGCAGGCGAGCCTCACGCACGGGTCAGATGATAGGGAAGGATGGTGCCCAGGGGCGGAATCGAACCACCGACACTGCGATTTTCAGTCGCATGCTCTACCAACTGAGCTACCTGGGCCCATGAAGGTTCCCGTGGGAACCCGGCGAGGCGGCGGGAAATAGCGGAGGCGGCGGCCCCTGTCCAGCCGGGTCAGGCACCGTCCTTCTCGTCATCGTCCGGTTCGGCCGGAATTGCGTAGCTGCCGGTCAACCAACGCCCGAGATCCGCCTGCGCGCAGCGTGGCGAGCAGAAGGGCCGTGTCTCGGCCTGGGCCGGCCGGCCGCAGATCGGGCAGCGCGCCGGCCGCCGTGGTGCTGGTTCAGTCGCCATGGCGGACCTCCTCGATCGAAGGATCGGCGGCAGCCGGGTCGGGACGTAGCAGCAGCGCGGTGCCTGCCTCGGCCGCGAAGGCTTCCAGCGCGCCGGGCAGTCCCTCCAGCGCCGCGACCACCATCGGCGCCGCGCGCAGCGCGAGTCGCTGCCCCGGCCGCGCCGCTGCCTCCCGCGCCGCCTGGCGAAGCGCCGTCAGCCCCCGCGTCAGCGCTGAGGCCGGCCGGCCCAGCACCTCATGCAACGGCGGATGGACGCGGTCCCGAACGATCTCGGCGAGGCCAAGATGGGTGAAGCCCAGCAGCCGCGCCTGGCGATCGGGGGCCAGGGCATCCCGCAGCGGTTCGGCCAGTGCCTCCCGCCGCTTGGGCGACAGGCCGGCGAAATCGACCATGATGGCGCCGCCCAGGTTCCGCGCGCGGATCTGCCGCGCGAGTTCCGGCAGCGCGCTCCGGTTCAGCAAGGCGACCTCATGCGGGCCGCGCGCCCCGGCCGCGCTGCCGGCATCCATGTCGATGGCGGTCAGCGCCGGGGTGGGGTGGATCAGCAACCGCCCGCCACCGGGCAGCGGCGCCTCGCTTCCGGCCAGGATGTCGAATTCGGCCTCGATCGCATCGTCGAAAGCCAGGGCCAGGCGCGCGCGCTCACCCAGCGCCGGGCGCAGGCGCGCCAGCAGCGCGGCGCTGTCCACCAGCAATTCGGCCTGCGGAAAGCGGGCCGCGAGCCGTTCCGCGGC
>NZ_JBYCZL010000015.1:0-127674 GCF_057586215.1 Roseomonas sp. SRI_022 | reverse complement strand
CGCCCTCGCCGCCACGGCGATGGAGATGGATGGCGCCGATCCGGCCATCGCCTTGCGCGCCGCGCTGCTGCATGGGCGGCTTGCGCGGCCAGCATCGGCCTGCGCCCTGGCACGCACCGCGCTGGCCGGCCGCGACGATCCCGGCCTCGCGGCCCTCGGCATCCAACTGGCCGGGCTGCTGCATGTGACCGGCGCGCCGGAAGCCGCGACCGAGGTGTTGCGCCTGTGCTGGCGCAGCCTGGCGGACCGGGCGACGATCGGGCTGTTCCTCGCTGCCGGGCTGCCAAGCTTCCGGCGCGGCATACAGGACGGCGCCGATCTCACGCTGCTGCAGTCGCTCGTCGAGGCGGCCTGCCACGATCCGACCGCGATGCCGGAAGGCGATCTCACGGAGCTTGCGCGCCTTGTCGAGGAAGCCGGCCGCGACGACCTGCTGCGTGCGCTCGGCGCGGCGGCCTTGGGCGCGGGCGGACGCGCGCTGGTGGAACGCCTGACCGCGCCCGGCCTCGGCGTGACGCAGAGCCTGCCCGGCCTCGCGCACCACGCGACCCACCGCCCGGCGCGCGCGGCCATCGCCTTCGCGGCGGCGCATGCCGGCCTACCGGCCGATCCCTCGGCGCGGTTCAATGCGAGCTACGCGGCGCTGGCCGCGGGCGATGCGGCGGGCGCCGCCGCACTGCTTGGCGGCCTGCCCGCCGCCGGTGCGGCGCCGCTGGCCGGTGCGGCCTGGCCGCATTTCGGCGAATTGCCCTGGCCCTTCGCACCGCCACCCGAGGCTACACGACGGGGCTTCGAAGCGCTGCTGCCGCCCGGTGCGCGCTGGCCACGCATCCGCCTCGTCACCCCCTGTCTCAACCCGGGGCCGTGGCTGGAGGAGACGATCCTGTCCGTCGCCGCGCAGGAGTATCCGGCCGTCGAGCATGTGATCGTCGATGGCGGGTCGACCGATGGCACGGCGGCCATCCTGGCGCGCCACCGCGACCGGCTGCATGCGGTGATCTCCGAGGCCGATGGCGGCCCGGCCGAGGCGATCAGCAAGGGGCTCGCCGGCACCGATGCCGAGCTGATCGGCTGGATCAATGCCGACGACCTGCTTGCCCCCGGCGCGCTGCATACGCTCGGCGCGGCCTACGCCGCCGACCCCACGGCGGATCTCGTGCATGGCTGGTCGGTGGCGCATCGCGCGCGGCGGATCACCACGATCCAGCAGCCTCTCGCCGACGGGCCCGGCGGCTTCACCGTCGCGGCACTCGCCGATGTCTTCGGCCGCTGGGGCGATGGGCGCTTCTTCCTGCAGCCGGAGGTGCTGATCGCCCGGCGGTTCTGGGACCGGCTGGGTGGGCGACTCGATACCGGGCTGAAGGCGGTGTTCGACTATGAGCTTTGGCTGCGTGCGGCGCAGGCCGGGGCACGCATCACGCAGGTTCGTTGGCCCGCTGCCTTCTACCGGACCCATGCCGCGCAACTCAGCGGCCAGCGTTCTGTGGTCGCCCTTGAGCAGGCGGCGGTGCGCGACCGCTTCGCGGCCCCTGCCCCGCCGCCCGCCCGCATCGCGAACATCGCGGCGCGGCTACGCGGCGCGCTGAACCCGCAGGGCCGTCCGGCGCGGCTGCTGCTGATCGACACGCGCTGCGCCGAGATGATCTCCGCCACGGCGCAAGAGGAAGCACGCGCTGTCCTCGCCGCGCGGCGCGTCACGCTGGAGGTCCGCCCGCGCGCAGCCGATGGCCCGGTACAGGCGGATCTCGTGCTGCGCCTGCTCGGCGCCCATGACGGCGGCGACTGGGTGGCGAAGCTGCGGGCGCAGGGCTTCGCCGGACCGGCGATCGGCTGGTTCGTCGAGGATGATCGCGACGCTGCCTCGAACGCCGCGATGGCGCTGGCGCCCGATATCGTCGTGCCGTCGCGGGCGCGCCGGCGCGGCATTCTGTTGCAGGAAGCCGCCGTGGTCACCGAGGCAATGGCGCCGCCCTGCGGCCTGGTCTCGGCGACCGAAGCACGCGCAGCCTTCGCTGCCGGCCCGACCCCAGGGCCGCAGGCCGCCGCGATCTGGCAGCCGGGGGCGACGCGCCTGGCGGCGGCGCTGCGTGGCGCGGGGCCGATAGCGGTTGGCGAAGCCGGCATGCTTGTCCTGGCGCTACTGGCCGGTCGCTCGCCGGTGATGGAAGATCCGGGCCTCGCCGAACTGTTCGGCGCCGCGCTGCCGCAGGATGGCGCGGCACGGCATGCGCTTGGCCTCGACCTGCTGTTGGCGCCGCGGCTACTGCACCTGCTCGACAGGCTCGGCGCCATCGCCGCCGGCTGAGCGTCGTCACGCCACGCGTACGCGCCCCGCGGGATCAGGCGGCAACACGCCATGCGGGTCGATGACATGGGGCGCCAGCGCCGCGACGCTGGCCGGGTCATAGACCCGGTGCGGCGTGCCGAGGATCACCGCATCGGCGCGGCAGGTTGCGGGGTCCTCGATGCGCTGCATTCCATCCAGCACGGCCGGTGCGGCGCCGAGCACCGGGTCGTGCCACAGCGCCTCCGCGCCACGGGCGGCGAGGGCGTGAAGCAGCGCGACCGGCGCGGCACCGCGCAGGTCCGGCACATCGGGCTTGTAGGTGACGCCCAAGACCAGCACGCGCCGGCCGGCGAGCGTCCCGCCCAACGCCTGCTCCACCGCCGCCAGGATGCGCGCGGGGCGGGCACGATTGGCCTCGGCCGCCGCCGCCACCAGCGTTGATGCCGCCCCGGCACGCGTCAGTTCCATCTGCAGGAATTCGGGATCGACCGGGATGCAGTGGCCGCCCGCCCCCGCGCCCGGCCAGAAGGGAGCGAAGCCGAACGGCTTGGTCGCGGCGGCCTGCACCACCGCGCGCGTCGGCACCCCGAGCGCAGCGAAGCCGCGATGCAGCTCGTCGATCAGCGCGATGTTGACCAGGCGGTAAGTGTTCTCGAGCAACTTGGCGCATTCGGCGATCTCGGGACTGGCCACGGGCACGACGGCATCCGTGATGCGGTCCCAGAAGGCGCGCGCCCGGGCCATCGAGATCGGGTCCGGCGCGCCAAGCAGGCGCGGGATGTGGCGCGGGCCGGGCGTGTCGCCGCCGGGGTTTTCGCGCTCGGGAGAGACGGCCAGGAAGATGTCGCGCCCAACCCTCAGCCCGTCGCGTTCCAGCTCGCGCCGGCACAACCCGTTGGTCGCCCCCGGCTGGCAGGTGGAGACGAGGCAGACCAGCGCACCGGGCGCGAGGCCCGCCCGGCAGGTGTCGAGTGCAGCCATCACGAGCGACAGATCCGGCCGGCCGGCAGCATCGAGAGGCGTGGGCACGCAGATCAGCCAGGTTTCGGCGCGCGGCAGCGCCCGGGGATCGGCGGTGGCCTGAAGCCGCCCAGTCCCGTCAAGACATCGAGCCGCACCCTCCGCGCCAGTCACCGCCGCAGGGTCGAGGTCGAAGCCCGTCACGCCGAAGCCGGCCGCCGCGGCTTCCAGCGCGATCGGCAGGCCGACATAGCCAAGGCCGATAACCACGACCGCCCCGGCGGCGACCGGGGCGATCCTGACGGCATCCAGCAACAGGCCGGTATCGGGCATGGCCGCATAGTTGTTGTGAGAGAAAATTAAATCAACCCATAGGCGATTTTCTCGAAGCCCCTGGCGCCGCGCCGGGCTTTGAGTCAAGCAGGTCCGCCAGCATGGAGATCGGCGCGATGGACGGAAGGAAACGGGCATGACGGCGCCGGTGCATGTCGCGACCCATCCGCTGATCCAGCACAAGCTTGGCCTGATGCGGGAGGCGGGGTGCCCCTCCTCGGATTTCCGCAAGCTGCTGAGCGAGATCGCGATGCTGCTCTGCTACGAGGTGACGCGCGACCTGCCGCTGGAGCAGGTGCCGATCGCGACCCCGCTGGAACCGATGATGGCGCCGCGGCTGGCGGGGCGGAAACTGGTGCTGGCGCCGGTGCTGCGCGCGGGCCTTGGCATGCTGGACGGGATGCTGGCGTTGCTGCCGGCGGCGCGCGTCGCGCATGTCGGGCTGTATCGCGACCCGGCGACGCTGCATGCGGTCGAGTACTACTTCAAGGCGCCGGCGGATGTGGCCGAGCGGCTGGTGCTGGTGCTGGACCCGATGCTGGCGACGGCGAATTCGGCGGTGGCGGCGATCGACCGCTTCAAGGCGCGCGGGTGCAAGTCGATCCGCTTCGTGTGCCTGCTCGCCGCGCCGGAGGGCATCCGGCACCTGCAGGAAGCGCATCCGGACGTGCCGATCTGGACGGCGGCGGTGGACCGCGCGCTCGACGACCACGGGTATATCCGGCCTGGCCTGGGGGATGCGGGGGACCGGATCTTCGGGACGGCGTAGCCAGGCGCGGAACTTTAAGTTTTTAGCATTTTATTCCTTTAGGTCCCCGAGGCGCCGACGACGCACCACGCCCCTTGGCAGAGCAGGACATACCAGGAACAGCTACCAAGAATCCAGCCCCGACCGAGGACCGACCCCCGCCGCCAGCGCCAAGTCCCCGCGGTCCAGGGGGCCGTTGCCCCCTGGCGGGGTGGCTTGGAGGGGCGGCGCCCCTCCAACCCTACTTCACGCCACCTTGCGGCTCGCCGGCAGGCTTTGCATCGCCGCGCGGAACGCGTCCAGCGTCTGCGACACGTCGGCGGCGGTATGCGCGGTGGACAGGTAGTACTTGCTGTCCCCCTTCAGGATGCCGCGGCTGCGCAGCACGGTGTTGACGTGCTTCTGCATCGCGGTGTCCTGCCGCAGCAGCGCTCGGTAGTCGCGCATGTCGCCCTCGGCATAGACCACGTCGAACAGCACCGGCTCGCCAAGGCACTGCGCGGGAATGCCCGCCTCGGCGATCAGCCTGGTCAGGCCGTCCATCAACGCGCGCCCGGTGGCGAAGACCTTGTCGTAGGTCCCGGGCTCCCGCAGCACCTCGAGCGTCGCGAGGCCCGCGACGGCCGCGACCGGGTTGCCCGACAGCGTGCCGACCTGGGTGAGGAAGCGGTCCTCGCCGACCGTCGCCTTGTCGAACAGCGCCATGATCTCCGCCTTGCCGCCGATCGCCGACAGCGCGAAGCCGCCGCCGACGATCTTGCCCATGGTGCAGATGTCGGGCGCGACGCCATACAATTCCTGCGCGCCGCCATAGGCGAAGCGGAAGCCGGTCACGACCTCATCGAAGATGAGCGGAATGCCTAGCCGCGCCGTGACCTCCCGCACCGCCTGGAGGAAGCCGGCTTTCGGTGGGATCAGCCGCTGCAGCGGTTCCACGATGACGCCGCCGATCTCGTCCTGATTCGCCTCGATCAGCCGCACCGCGGCCTCGATGTCGTTGAAGGGCGCGACCAGCACCTCGCTTTGCACGGATTCCGGAATGCCCGGGCTGTCGGGGACGGGCGCGGGGAAGTTCGCGAGGCGCCGGGGTGCCAGCGACATCAGCGCCCAGTCCGACATGCCGTGGTAGCCGCCCTCGAACTTCACGATCTTCGGCCGGCCGCGATACGCGCGGGCCAGGCGCATCGCGTAGAAATCAGCCTCGGTGCCGGAGGTGAGGAAGCGCACCTGCTCGGCGCAGGGCACCGCATCGACGATCGCCTCCGCCAGGCGGATGCCGGGCTCGTTGTTGGCGAAGAATGTCGTGCCGAGCGGGATCTGGCGCAGCACCGCCTCGGTCACCGCCGGGTGGTCGTGGCCGATGAACATCGGGCCGGAACCGAGCAGGTAGTCGATGTAGTCGTTGCCCGAGACATCCGTGACATGCCCGCCCTTGCCGGAGCGGATGACGATGTCGTTGGCGAAATTGCCGAAGCCGCCGCCGGGCAGGACGCGCTTCGCCGCCTCCATCAACGCCAGTTCTTCCGCACCCTTCGCGATGCCCGTCATGGCCTGCTCCTCGCCGCGCTCTGCGCGATGTTGCTCTGCGGCGAGGCTATCGGAGCATCGTCGCGGCGGCTACCGCCCGCCCGGTGCCGGGCTGGCGCCTTCCGCCTCGGATTGTCCGATGCCGAAGATGCCGCGCAGGAAGCCAGGCGTCAGGGCCGCCAGCGGATTGACGCTGACCGTCGGGTCGGCGAGCGGGCCGCGCATGCGATAGGTCGCGGCGAACAGCCCACCGCCCTGCTCGGGGCTGAACAGCCGGCCGAGCACCGGGATGCGCCCGAGCAGCGAATTGAAGACATAGGCCGGCACGATCGTGCCCTCCATGTCGATCGTGTCGCGCCGCCGGTCGATCCGCCCCTTCGCGGTCAGGCCGAGCGAGGCGGAGAAGGCGCGCGCCTCGCTCAGCGTCAGCGTGTCCCGCGTCAGGGTGAAGGGCGCGGTCAGGCTCGCGAAATTGAGGCCCTGGCCGGATAGCGCCTCGAACAGGCCGTAGACCGACATGGCCTGCAGCAGCTTGCCGAGCGCCGGCGCGTCGCGCACCACGAAGTTCTCCAGCTCCGCCTGGCCGGTCAGCGGTGCGCCCGGCCGGTCATGGCCGTAGGCGGCATCGACGCGCAGCCGGCCGCCCTGCACCGTGCGCAGGATTCCGAACGCCCGCAGCAGGGCGCCGCCATCATCGCTGGTCAGCCGCAGATGCCGTTGCCCACCCCCCTGCGCCAGGGTCAGGTCGAGCGCGCCGCCACCATCGACCCGGCCGCGCACCCGTGCGGCCTGCACCGTGCCACGCGCATCCGCCGTCAGGGTCGCGGCGATCCCGGTCAGCGCGCGGTTCTCCTCCAGCAGCACACGGTCGAAGCGCGCATCGAGTTCGACCCCCGGCCCCGAGATATCGGCCGGCGCACCGTCTTCGGCGGTCGCGGGGCGGGCGAGGACGGGGGCGACATCCAGCACCGGGCCGCGCATCGCGATGGTCCAGTTCGCCTGCGCGCCGGCCGGGGGGCTGATCTCGCCAGTGAAGCGGCTGCGGCCCATCTGGCCCTGCTGGATCTCGATACGCTGCGGGATGTTCTGGCGCAGCTGCGTGCCGCGCCCGCGCATCAGCGCGTCGGCCGTCTCCACCCGGATGCCGTCGATCGCGGTGATCTGCCCATTCTGCAGGACGATCGTCGCCTCCCCCTGCCCGGCGGTCCCGGGCGGCTTGGCCCAGGCCAGTGCGTCGAGCGAAAGGCGGGCATCGCGAAAATCGGTGCGCAGCATGACGCGGCCAGCGCCGTTGCGGCGCGTCTCGTTGCGGATGTCGAGGCCGACCACGCCCTCGACGAAGGGCCGGGGGTCAAGCCCGAAGGTGGCGATCTGGCGCGCCTCCGCCCGACCCGAGACGATCTCCCGCGATACCAGCTGGCCCGGCGGGCCCTGGCGGAAGTCCGCCTCCTGCTGGATGCGCAGTGCGATGCCCTGCACCGTGGCGGTGCCGTTGGCGCGCAACCCCGCCGGATCGGCGGTGAATTCGAAATTGCCGCGTTCGAGGTCCTTGCCCAGCACCAGCCGCGGGATGCGGATATCGCTGACGCGGCCGGTGGCGCTGATGCGCATCGCCTCGATCGGCAGTTCCGCGATCATGGGGAAGCCGAGCGACAGGCGTGCCTCCCGCAGCGTGCCGCGCACCTCGGTGATCGGCGGCGCACGGCGGGCGAACAGCCCGAGCCGAGGATGCCGCAGCAGCGCCCAGACATCGGCGGCCGGGCCACCGACGACCAGGTCGATATCCGCAGTTTCGGGATCGGTCGCGAGGCCGATGCGCACGCGCCCCTCGCGGACCTCGATGGCCGTGCCTGACTGGGAGCCTCCGCCGACATCGATATCGATGGCGTCGAGGCCGAAGCGCGCGCGCGCGGCGGCGCGCTGAGCGGGGGGGATGGGGCGCAGCCAGTGGATCTCGAGATCCTCGGCCTCCAGCGTGCCTTCAAGGCCGAGCAGGCGCGGCGCGCCACCGGCCGGGTCCCAATCCGCCGTGATGCGCCAGGCGCCGTCTCGCGCGACGCCGCCGGTCACGTTCTCGGTGATCCATTCGCGCGCGCCGCGTGCCACGCCCGCCGGCCAGTAGAGGTCGAGATCGGTGACGGCGAGCCGGTCGATGGCGAGGCTCGCCTCCCCCTGCCACCGTCCGTCGGCGAGGCGGGCCTCCGCCTGGGCGGTGATCCGCGGCGGTGCAGCGGGGCCGCCGCGGGCGACCAGCGGCGCCGGCCACAGCACGGCGCGTTCAAGGCGCAATGTGGTCTCGTCGAGGGTGAGGTCGGCCTCCAACGAGGTCAGCGCAACCCGGCCCTGCTGCCCGAGATTGATGGTCCCGGCGCCGATCCGCATGCGGGCGATGGCCATGGTCGGGATGCGCAGCCCGTCCAGTCGCACATCGACTGAGAGGCCGGCCGGCGCGTCGATCGCCGCGAGCGGGGCGAGGATGGGCGCGCTGCCCGCCAGCGCCGCCGGACGCACCGCGGGCATCGTCATGGTCACGCTGCCGCGCCCGGTGGTGCCATCGATCGAACCGCGCACGCGCAGCCCGACCTGTCCGGTTTCCAGGACCAGCCCGCCATCGCCGGCAAGATCGATCCCCCCGCCATCCCGCCGCGTCAGCACGAGGCTGCCGATCTCCGCGGTCCAGGACCGCCCGAACTGGGCGTCGGTGACGCGCAGCCGCGCATTGACCAGCCGCAGCCGGCGCAGCGCCGACAGCGGCGTCGTGTCCGAGGGCGGGCGCATCAGCTGGGTCGCGAGATCGAGCAGCGGGTCGGTGCCCGGCGCCGCGCCGGCATCCGCCTCGGCTTCCGCCAGCGCGCCGCCGAGATCGAAATGCAGCGTGCCATCCCCCGAGCGCGTCGCGACCAGGCTGAGACCCTGCAGTTCCAGCGCACTCGGCGCGATGACGCCACGCAGCAGCCAGGCCATCGACAGCGACAATGCGGCGTCCGGCAATTCCGCCCGCAGCGCCCCGTCAGGCCCGATCGCGCGCACCCGCTGCAAGGTCAGGGCGAGCGGCGAGCGGTGCCCTTCGCGCCAGCCCGACCAGGAGATCGCGACCTCCCCGATGTGGAGCCGCGTGCCGCCGCCGCCGGCGTCGAAGACCTTCTCCACCTCCCGCGCCAGGGCGGGCACCGGCAGCGGCCCCTGCTGCAGCCGCCAGGCCAGCGCGCCGAGGCCGATCCCGGCCAGCAGAGCCGCGGTCAGCACGATGCGGGCCAGGCGGTTCATCAGATGCCCGGCTTGACCAGCGGCCCGCCTCACCTGTTCCCTGCCCGGCCATGACGGCCTGCTTCGCTCCCGAACGCCTCCCCCGCCCCTTCGACCCGGCCGCAGCCACACTGGCGCGGGACGGCTTCGCCGAACGGGGGGCCGCCGAACGCGACTTCGCGGCCTCGGCGGCCGGTCGCGCTCTGCTCGATGCGCTGGGCGGGCACAGCCCCTACCTCGCCGAACTCGCCATCCGCGAATCCGCGGCGCTGATGCTGCTGGCCGAACGCGGCCCGGATGACGCGATGGCGCGCGCGCTGGACCCGCTGGCGCGGATCGACGCGCAGGCGCCGCGCGCGGCGGTCGCGACGGTGCTGCGCCAGGCTAAGCGCCAGGGCGCGCTCGCGGCGGCGGTCGCGGACATCGCGGGGCTGTGGCCGCTCGACCGCGTCACCGGTGCGCTCTCCGACCTCGCCGAGGCCTCGATCGACGCCGCCTGCGCGCATCTGCTGCGCGATGCCGCGGCGCGGGGCGAGATCAGCCTTTCCGGCTCGGCGCGGACCGATCCGCGCCTCGTGGGGCGCAATTCCGGCCTCGTGGTGCTCGGCATGGGCAAGCTCGGCGGGCGCGAACTGAACTACTCGTCCGATGTGGACCTCATGGTGCTCTATGACCCAACGGTTGCAGCCTACCATGCCGATCGCGCGGGTGCCGTCTATGTGCGAATCGCGCGCGACCTCGTGAGGCTGCTCGAGGAGCGGACCGCCGAGGGCTATGTCTTCCGTACCGACCTCCGGCTGCGCCCGGACCCTGCCGCGACGCCGCTCGCGGTCTCCATTCCGGCGGCGATCACCTACTACGAAAGCATGGGGCAGAACTGGGAGCGCGCGGCGATGATCAAGGCGCGCCCGGTCGCCGCCGACCGCGCCGCCGGGGAAGCCTTCCTGCGCGAGATCCGGCCCTTCGTCTGGCGTCGCCACCTCGATTTCGCCGCCGTCGCCGACATTCATTCGATCAAGCGCCAGATCCATGCCCATAAGGGGGCCAAGGGCGCGCATGACACGGTGCAGGTCGAAGGCCATGACGTGAAGCTCGGCCGCGGCGGCATCCGCGAGATCGAGTTCACCGCCCAGGTGCTGCAACTGATCTGGGGCGGGCGCGATCCGGGGCTGCGCGACCCGACCACGCTTGGCGCGCTCTCCTCCCTTGCCACCGCCGGCAAGATCGACCGGCGTGCGGCGGCCGACCTCGCCGACGCCTATGTCTTCCTGCGCAACCTGGAACACCGGCTACAGATGGTGGCCGACCGGCAGACCCACCGCATGCCCGAGGATGCGGAAGGCATCGCGCGCATCGCCTCCTTCTTCGGCTTTCCCGATCCCGATGCCTTCCGCACCGCCTTCACGCAGCATCTGCGGCGCGTCGAACGCCACTACGGCCGGATGTTCGAGGCCGAGCCGACGCTCGCCGCCGAGGAGGTGAAGGGCAGCTTGGTCTTCACCGGGGTCGAGGACGACCCGGCGACGATCGCGACGTTGCGCGCCATGGGCTACGCCAACCCCTCCGGCGTCGCCGCGATGGTGCGCGGCTGGCACCACGGCCATACCCGCGCCATCCGCAGCGAGCGGGCGCGGGAGTTGCTGACCGCGCTGATGCCGTCCCTGCTCGCGGCCTTCGCGAAGCAGCGCACGCCGGATGCGGCGCTGGCGCGGCTTGATGGCGTGTTCGGGCGGCTCGCCGCCGGGGTGCAGGTGCTCTCGCTGCTCCAACGCAATCCGGCGCTGATGGACCGGCTGGCCGGCATCCTTGGCGCGGCGCCGCAACTCGCCGACCACCTCGCCAGCCACACCGCGGCACTGGAGGGGCTGCTGGTGGGCGCCGGGGGCAGCATCGGCAATGCCGCCACCACCCTGCCCGCCCAGCTCAAGGACGCCCGCCATGTCGAGGAGGCGATGGAGGCCGCCCGGCGTCTGGTCCTCGAGGGCAAGTTCGAGGTCGATGCAGCCACGCTGGAAGGCACCTTCGACGTCGACGCGGCCGGTGAGGCGCGCAGCGCCCTGGCCGATGCCGCCATCGCCGGCCTGCTGCCGCATATCGAAGGCGAATTCGCCGAGCGTTTCGGCAAGGTGAAGGGTGGCGGGCTTGCCGTCGTTGCCCTGGGCAAGCTCGGCGGGCGGGAGATGCTGCCCGGTTCGGACCTCGACCTGGTCCTGATCTACGACCATGCGCCCGCCGCCGAGGTGAGCGAGGGCCGGGCGAAGCGGGGCCGGCCGGCGCCGCGCTCGCTACCGGTCAGCCAGTATTTCACCCGGCTCGCGCATCAGGTGATCGGCGGCATCACCGCGCCGGGCGCCGAAGGCAAGCTCTATGAGGTGGACATGCGGCTGCGGCCATCGGGCTCGAAGGGCCCGGTCGCGGTCTCGCTGGCCGGATTCCAGCGCTATCACGCCGGGGAATCCTGGACCTGGGAGCGGATGGCGCTGACCCGCGCGCGGGTCGTCGCCGCCCCGCCCGGGCTGCGCCGCAAGGTGGAAGCGGCGATTCGCGCCGCGCTGGTGCTGCCCGATGTCGCGGCGAAGGCGGTCCCGGATGCGGTGGCGATGCGCGGGCGCATGCTGCGCGACCTGCCGCCGGACGGGCCATGGGATGTGAAGCTCGGCCGCGGCGGGCTGGTCGAGGTGGAGTTCATCGCTCAGGCGCTGCAACTCGCCCATGCGCGGCAGCATCCGGGCGTGCTGGCGACCACCACCCGCGTCGCCCTGACCCGACTGGCGGAAGCCGGCCTGCTGGAGCCTGCGGAGGCCACGACCCTGGTCGGTGCGGAGCGGCTGTGGCGCACCATCAGCGGCCTGCTGCGCCTGACCGTCGGGCGCTGGCGCGACGACGAATTGCCGGAGAGCGTCGCGGCTGCGCTGCTCAACGCCTGCCGCCGGCTGGATCCGGCGGAAGGTCCGGCTGACCTGCCTGCGCTTCAGGCACAGATGGCCCGGCGCGCCAACGACGTCCGCGCCGTGTTCGAACGACGCCTCGGCAGGCCAGACATCAACGGAGATCGGGAATGAGCGAGCTGACCGAGGGCAAGAAGGCGCCCGCCTTCAAGATGACGGCAAGCGGCGGGCGGGAGGTGTCCTCCGCGGCACTGAAGGGCAAGCCCTATCTGATCTATTTCTACCCCAAGGCGAATACGCCAGGCTGCACCCGGCAGGCCTGCGGCGTGCAGGAAGCGCTGCCGCAGCTCGGGCATCTCCGCCTCGAGGTGATCGGCGTCAGCCCCGATGCGATCCCGCCCATCGAGAAATTCGCGCAGAAGTACAACCTGGCCTTCCCGCTGGCCTCGGACGCCGACCACAAGGTCGCCGAGGCCTATGGCGTCTGGGTCGAGAAGTCGATGTATGGCCGGACCTACATGGGCATGGAGCGCACGTCGTTCCTGGTCGGTGCCGACGGGAAGATCGTGAAGATCTGGCGGAAGGTGAAGCCGGATGCGCATGCGGCCCAGGTGCTGGAGGCCGCGGCGGCGCTTTGACCCGATGAAGGGCCGCCGGGTTACTGCGTCGCGGCGATCTGGCGGAAGATTTCCTCCGCCTCCTTGAAGGTCTCCTCCGCCCGCCCCTTTATCACCGGATCGGCGAAGCGGTCGGGGTGGAAGCGCAGGCGGAAAGCGCGGCGGGCGGCATCGACCAGCCAGGTCGGCGCGGTTTCCGCCAAATGGACGCGCCGCAGCAGGCCGCCGCCGCGGGAGGGCAGCGCCTCGGTCGCCAGCGCGCGTTCGGCGGTCGAGGCCCGCCCCTCCGCTTCCCGAATGCGACGCTCAGCCTGTTCGAGCCGTGCTTTCAGCGCGGCGATCTGCTCCAGGGCATCGACGGAGAGGCTTTCCGGCTCCGCGTCACGCCCGTGATGCGCGGCGCCGTTTCGGCCACGATCCAGCATTTCCGTCACCCGCTTGGCGGCGGAGGCAGCCACCGCGACATCGCGGCGGCCAAGCTCGCTGAGGATATACTCCAGCAGGTCGCGGTCATGCGGATGCTCCTCGGCGTGGTCGAGCAGCCGCGCGGACGGCCAGTTCGCGATGTTGCGCCGGTTGATCTCATGGGCCGTGGTCGACATTGCGATCGCTTCATCCGATCAGTCTCAATCTGCAATACTGACAGGCTTATTTGACAAGTTCCACATACTTACGGTCGTGAATTGCGCCCCACCGGTTGTGTTCCGCCACCAAAGATCGCGGAACCATCTACAGTCCGCTTCATGTTCCTCGCAGACGCGCGATTGCCGCGAAATCCGCCTCGACGCGTTTGAACACTTCCTCGGACCGGCGCCGGTTCTGCTGGTCCGACGCGGTGTCGGGATGGTGTCGGCGCCGAAAGGCCCGGCGGACCTCCGCGATCAGCCAGGTGGGCGCATCGGGGGTGAGGTGGACCCGACGGAAGGGATCGGCCGCCTCCGGCGCCGGATCATGCCCCGGCGGCGTCCCTTCCAGCGCGACGACACGGGCACGCAGCGCCGCGATCTCCCGCGCAGCGGCAGCCAGCGTGGCGCGAAGGCGCGTCGCCTCATCCGCGCAGGCCGGGCTGCAGGCTGCGATCATGCGGGCGATCCGTGCCTCGAGAGCCTTGGCCCGGGCGCCACGACGATGCCGGGCCTCCCATGCCAGGGCGGCCAGGGCCTCGGCATCGGCGGCGTGCAGCGCGGCCTGCTCCGCCAATTGTTCGAGCGGCCATTCGCGCATCGGACGCTCGGCAGGCAGGGCGGCCTTCACGCGGTCCTTCCCATTCCCGTGCATTGCTTCCGCCTTGTCGCAGCCCCGGGTTAACGCGGTGCTGAGGAGGCGATCGAGAATGCCGTCACGCGCAGGGTGCGGAACCGCGACATGCGCCGGTCGACAGCGTCGCGAACGGTCGTCCTGGCGAAGGCGTCTTCCGGCGCGGCCGGAGGTCGGCGAGACTGCGCCCCACAATTCCGGGAGAGACGACATGAACGGATTTCGCATCGGCCGCCGTGCGGCACTCGGCCTCGGCGCGGCCCTCGCGGCGCCGGCCGTCCAGGCCCAGGGCGCCTGGCCCAACCGGCCGGTCCGCATCGTGGTGCCCTTCCCGCCGGGCGGGTCGAACGACGTGGTGGCGCGGCCGCTCGCCGAACGCCTGCAACAGAAACTCGGCCAGCCCGTGATCATCGAGAACCGCCCCGGCGCGGGTGGCGCGATCGGAGCGACCGCCGTGGCGCAGACCGCGGCCGATGGCTACACGCTGATGGTCTCCTCCTCCTCCTTCGCGACCACCTCCGTCTCGCAGCGCGTGCCGTGGGGCGTGGTGGAGAACTTCACGCCCATCGCGCTGCTCGCGCGGTCCCCCTTCATCGTCATCGTGAACAACGACCTGCCAGTGCGCAGCGTGCAGGACCTGGTGCGCCTCGCGAAGGAACGGCCCGGCCGCATCGACTACGGCACCTCCGGCCCTGGCGGCATCAATCACTTCGTCACCGAGTATTTCGCCCAGCGCGCCGGCGTGCAGATGAACCACGTGCCCTATCGTGGCACGGGCCCGGCGGTGACGGACCTCGTCGCGGGTCATATCCAGCTGATGATCACGACGCTGCCGAGCGCGGCCGGCGTGGTGCGCGACGGGCGCGTCCGGCTGCTCGCCTACAGTTCGCAGGGCGTGCCGGAAGGGTCGCCGCCCGCGCCGCTGGTGACGGAAAGCGGGCTCGACTACGACATCGCCATCTGGTGGGGGCTGTTCGCCCCGCACGGCCTGCCGGCGCCGTTGCTCGAGAAGCTGAATACCGAGGCGAACACCGCGCTGCGCGACCCCGACATGGCGCGGCTGTACCAGGGCGAGGGCGCCCGCCCCTCCCCCGCGACGCCGGACGAGTTCACCGCCATGCTGCGCACCGACATCGCCCGCTGGCGGGAGGTCGCGCAGCTCGCGAATATCCGCATCGACTGAGGGCCATCATGACCGGCATCCACCGCAAATCCTTCGACCCGGCCGCGCGCGGCGCCATGGATGGCGTGCGCGTGGTGGATCTCTCGCGCCTGGTCGCGGGGAATGTCCTGACCAAGGTATTTTCCGACCACGGCGCCGAGGTGGTGAAGGTGGAGCCGCCCGAGGGCGACACGCTGCGCGCCTGGCGCGTCGGCGGCGTCGAGACATCGTGGAAGACGATCTGCCGCAACAAGAAATCGGTGGCGCTGGACCTCAAGCGGGCAGAAGGCATCGCGGTGGTGAAGGCGCTGGTGAAGGGCGCCGCGATGTTCGTGGAATCCTTCCGCCCCGGCGTGCTGGAGGCCATGGGGCTTGCCCCCGCCGAACTGCTGGCGATCAATCCCGCGCTGGTGATCGTGCGGATCTCCGGCTGGGGCCAGGATGGACCCTTCAACCACAAGCCGGGCTTCGGCACGCTGGTTGAGGGCTATTCCGGCTTCGCCGCGGTGAACGGCTTCGACGACCGCGAGCCGGTGCTGCCGCCGATGTTCATGGGCGATGCCTATGCGGGGCTGTATGGCGCCTCGGTCGCCATGATCGCGCTGCGTCATGCCGAAGCAGGCGGCGGCGGGCAGGTGATCGACGTGTCGCTGTTCGAACCGCTGTTCAGCGTGCTGGAACCGCAGGTGGCGAATTGGCGCATCAGCGGCCGGCGCAAGCCGCGCACGGGCAGCAGGTCCACCAACACATCGCCGCGCAATGCCTATCGCACCAGCGATGGCGGATGGGTGTGCCTGTCGGCGTCCACGCAGGGGATGACGGAGAAGCTGTTCCGATCGATCGGGCGGGAGGACATGATCACCGACCCCCGCTTCGTGAACAATCCGGCGCGGTTGCAGCATTGGCAGGAGTTGGACGGCATCATCGGCGGCTGGATCGGGGAACGGACGCTCGAGGAGAACCTCGCGCATTTCGACAAGGCCGGCGTGACCATCGGGCCGATCATGGATACCGCGATGCTCGAGCGCGACCACTACGCCATCGAGCGCGAGGCGCTGATCGAAGTGCCGGACGAGGACATGCCCGGCGGCTGGCTGCCGATGCATGGGATGGTGCCACGCCTGTCCGGCACGCCCGGCGTGCTGGCGCGCCCGGCGCCGCGCATCGGGGAGCACAATGACGAGATCCTGGCGCCGGTATTGGGTGCTGTGGAAGTCGCGCGGCTGCGCGGGGTCTCGATCCTCCGCGATCCCGTGGTGAAGAAGGCCGCGGAATAGAGGGCGCGTTCAGAACGCGATCTGCACCTTCATCGCGCGCGACCGGTCGGCGGCCAGCGCGAAGGCCTCCGCCGCGCGATCCACCGGGAATTGCGCGGTCAGCAGCGGCGCGACGTCGATGGCGCGGCGGGCCAGCGTCTCGACAGCGAGGGCGAATTCCTCGTGGAAGCGGAAGGTGCCGCGCCAGGTGATCTCCTTCGCCGCGAGCACCGAGAGCGGCACCGCGACATCGCCGCCGATCCCGATCTGCACGATGGTCCCGCGCGGGCGCAGCACCGGCAGGATACCGAGCAGGGCCGGCGCGCTGCCCGAGGCCTCGAAGGCCACGTCAAACCAGCCCTTGCGCGCGGCGAAGGGTGCCAGCGCGTCGGGCGCGCCGCTCACCGCGATGAAGCGATCCGCGCCCATGCGTCGCGCCGTGGCTTCGGGGGCGGTGGTCAGGTCGGTCGCCACGATCTCCCGCGCGCCGGCGAGGCGCGCCGCGGCGATGGTCAGCGCGCCGATCGGACCCGCGCCCGTCACCAGCACGCGCTTGCCGAGCAGCGGCCCCGCCTGGCGCACCGCATGCAGGCAGACCGACAGCGGCTCGGCGAAGGCTGCGGTCGTGGTGTCGAGGCCCTCCGGCAGCGGCACGGCCTGGGTCGCCTCGCAGACCAGCGCCTCGCGGAAGCCGCCATCGACATGCGGGTCGCGCATAGCGCTGCCGTAGAAGCGCATCTCCAGGCAATGCTGCTGGTCCCCCGCCTGGCAGTAGAGGCATGTGCCGCAAGGCAACGACGGATTCACCGCCACGGCCTGCCCGGGCGCGAGGCCCGTCACACCAGCGCCGACAGCGTCGATCACGCCGGCAACTTCATGCCCCAGCACCATCGGGTGCTTCACCCGCACGGTGCCGAAGCCGCCATGCTGGTAGTAATGCAGGTCGGACCCGCAGATGCCGCCGGCGCGGATCGCCACGCGCACCTGGCCGGGACCGGGATCGGCGACGGCGCGGTCCTCGACGCGCAGGTCGTGCGGCGGGTGGATGACGACGGCGCGCATCACGGCACCGGCGTCAGCAGCGGGCGTCCATCGAAATGGGCTTCGAGGTTCTCGCGCATCAGCGCGCCCATGGCCTTGCGTGTTTCCACCGTGCCGGAGGCCTGGTGCGGGGAGAGCACGACATTCGGGAACGTCGCGAAGACCGGATCGATCTTCGGTTCGTTGTGGAAGACATCGAGGCCCGCGACGGAGATGCGGCCGCCCTTGATCGCCGCGATCAGCGCGGCCTCATCCACCACCGATCCGCGCGAGACATTGACGAAGATAACGCCGGGGTTCAGCGCCTCGATCGCCGCGCGATCCACCAGGCCCGCTGTCGCAGCGCCTCCGGCCGCCGAGACGATGAAGATGTCCACATGCGGGGCGAGTGCCGCCGGGCTCGGATGGAAGGTGTAGGGCACGTCCTTCTTGGTGCGCCCCGAATAGGCGATGGCCATGCCGAAGCCCTCCGCGCGCTTCGCGATGGCGCGGCCAATCCGCCCAAGGCCCACGATGCCGACCCGCTTGCCCCAGACCCGGGTCGCGAGCCGCATCGGCCCCTGCTTCGCCCAGGTGCCGGACCGCACATAGGCGTCGCCCTCCGGGATCGCGCGCGCGGTCGCAAGCAACAAGGCGAAGGCCATGTCGGCCACATCCTCGGTCAGCACGTCCGGCGTGTTGGTCACGGCAATGCCGCGCGCACGGGCCGCCGGCAGGTCGATCGCATCCACGCCGACGCCGTAGCAGGCGATGATCTTCGCGTTTGGACAGGCATCCATCATCGCCGGGTCGGCGCCGAGTTCGCCCTTGGTCGAGATGGCACGGATGGACGGCCCATGCTGCGTCAGGAAAGCGGCGCGGTCCGGCGCCTCATACAGCAGATGGAGCGTGAAGCGGCGCGCCAGGGCCTCGAGGTCCCAATCGGGCAACACGCCCACCACCAGCAGCCCCGGCTTGTCCATCGTGGTCACTCCCCCCTAGCCTTTGCGCCGCATCTTACAGGGAGAGACGCCGATGTCGCGTGCACTGTTCGACCTGACGGGCCAGCTTGCCCTGGTCACGGGATCGAGCCAGGGGATCGGCTTCGCGCTCGCCAAGGGGTTGGCGGAGGCCGGGGCCAAGGTCGTGTTGAATGGGCGCGACGCCGGCAAGCTCGATACCGCGCGGGCGAAGCTGGCCGAAGCGGGCATCGCCACCGAGACCGCGGCTTTCGACGTGACCGACGCCACCACGGTCGAGGCCGGCATCGCCGCGATCGAGGCCGCGCACGGCCCTCTGCATATCCTGGTCGCCAATGCCGGCATCATGCGGCGCGTGCCATCCGTCGAGATGCCGCCCGAGACCTGGCGGGAGGTGCTGACGACCAATCTCGACGGCGTCTGGTACTGCTGCCAATCAGCCGGCAAGCGCATGGTCGCCCGGGGCGCGGGCAAGATCATCACCATCTGCTCGGTGCAAAGCGAATTGGGACGCCCGACCATCGCGCCCTATGCGGCGAGCAAGGGCGCGCTGCGGATGCTGACGCGTACGCTGTGCGCCGAATGGGCGAAGCATGGGGTGAACGTAAATGGTGTCGCCCCCGGCTACTACGACACGGAACTGACCAGCGCGCTGGTGAACAACGCCGAGTTCACGGACTGGCTATGCAAGCGCGTCCCCGCCGGTCGGTGGGGGAAGGTGGAGGAACTGGTGGGTGCCACGGTGTTCCTCGCCGCGCCGGCTTCGGATTTCGTGCACGGGCAGTTGCTCTATGTGGATGGGGGGATGACCGCGGTGGTCTAGCCCGCCCGCGCGATCAAGCGCCGCGCCCGGTCCACGATCGGCTTGTCGATCATGTTGCCCTCGAAGGCGACAGCGCCCTTGCCTTCTGCCAGCGCCGCCTCGAAGGCTGCGACCAGGCGCCTCGCGCGCTCCACCTCCTCAGGCCGTGCGCCGTATTCCTCGTTGATGATGGCAACCTGCGATGGATGCACGCAGGATGCGCAGGCGAAGCCGATCGCCTTCGACCGCCGCAGCATGGCGCGATAGCCATCGAGATCCTTCAGCCCCGCCACCGTGCCGATGAACCCCAGCGGCAGAACCCCCGCCGCCCGTGCCGCGACGACACCGATGCGCTTGGGCAGGTCGAGCGCATCGGGCGTCGGTTCCGCGCCGAGGTCGGTCGCCAGGTCCTCTCCACCCACGCCCAACGCCACTACGCGCGGATCGGCCGCCGCGATGGCTTGTGCATGGGCGATCGCGGCGGCGTCCTCGATCAATACGATGAAGCGGACGGAGCCAATGGCACGCCCAGCTTCGGCCTCGGATTCCGCTGCCAGTTCAGACAGCAGCCGGACATGATCCGCGCCCATCATCTTGGTGCAGACGACCCCATCGGCGCCGGCCGCGACAGCCGCGGCGATGTCCTGCACCGCCATGCGCAGCGGGCGATTGATGCGCACCACCACATCGGCGCCGTTCTGCCGCACGCTGCGCACGGACGCCGACAGCCCGGCACGCGCGGCGTCCTTCGCGTCCGGCGCGACGCCGTCCTCCAGATCCAGGATCACCACATCCGCGCCGCGTTCATGCGCCTTCGCGACGAATTTCTCGGCGCTGGCCGGGACATAGAGAAGGGAACGCCAGTTCGGCAGGTCGCGTGTCATGTCGGTGGATGTTCCTTGCGCCAGTGGCGGGCGATATCGACGCGCCGCATCACCGCGACACGCGGTTGCTGCGCGATCCAATCCAGCAGCCGCGCTAGACCCATCGCGCGCCCGGGATGGGCGATGATGCGGTTGTGCAGCCCAAAGGAGAGCGTGCGCGGCGGGTCCTCCCGCAACACGCATTCGATGGCGTCGCGCATGTAGTCGAAATATTCGGTGCCGGAGGTCATGCCCATGCGCGGAAAGCGCACATCGTTGTGGACCAGGGAGTAAGGCACCACCAGCGCGTCCTTGCCGGCGCACTTCACCCAGTAAGGCAGTTCGTCATCATAGGCGTCGCTGTCATATTCATAGCCCGCTTCTAGCAGCAGGCGGCGCGTATGCATGGATGGCGCGTAGCGCGTGTACCAGCCAGCCGGGCGTTCGCCGATGCAGCGGGCGATGATCTCGGTCGCCTCGGCGATGCGGGCGCGTTCGGTGGCGCGGTCGAAGGCGTTGTGCATCTCCCATCGCAGGCCGTGGCCGGCGACGTCCCAGCCCGCTTCGCGCATCGCCGCGCAGGCTTCGGGGTTGCGTTCCAGCGCACGAGCCACAGCGAAGACGGTGCACGGCAAGCCGCGCTTGGTGAAGATACGATGCAGCCGCCAGAAGCCGGCGCGGCTGCCATAAGTGAACATGGATTCCGCGGCCATGTCGCGGCCCTTCACCGGGGCGGTGCTGCCTTCGGTCAGCGCGTTCTCGCTGTTCGGATCGCCGTCGGGGACGCTGACCTCGCCGCCTTCCTCGTAGTTGATGACGAAGTTGCAGACGACATGCGCCCCGCCCGGCCAGCGCGGATCCGGGGGATTGCGGCCATAGCCAATGAAATCGCGCGAACGGCCGGCCTCCTCGTCGGTCATCACAGCGCCTCGGACCCCGGCACCACGCCGCGCGGCAGGGATGCGGCGTAGCGCGCGAGCTCGCCCGGGCGCGTCAGCCACAGCCGCTCGCGATGCGACAGGATGTGGCGCAGTGCGCCGCGCAGTGCCCTCAACCGGAAGGGCTGACCAACGATGAAGGGATGCAGAACGATCGAACAGACAAGCGGCCGCTTACGCGACTGCTCCAACATCTCGTCGAACTGATCGACGATCATCTCCGCGAATTGCCGTCCGGTGTGCTGCCGAAAAATCTGCGCCGGGCTGTCGTTCAACTCGATGGAGTAAGGCACGGACAGCATCGGCCCGGCCCGCGTCGTCATCCAAAAGGGCTGGTCATCGGCCGGCCAGTCCATGACATAGGAGAAGCCCTCCTCCTTCAGCAGGTCGAGCGTCACCGCCGATTGTGCGATATACGGTCCAAGCCAGCCCTGCGGCGCCACACCGGCATGGCGGATGATGGCGTCGCGGCTTTCGGCGATCAGCCGGCGCTCATCCTCCTCCCACATCCCGTCCTGGCGTTCGGCATTGGTGCGGCCATGACCGATGAACTCATCGCCGCGCGCCTTCAGCGCCGGCGCGATCTCCGGGCAGGCATCGAGCACCGCGCCATTGACGTTGTGCGCACAGGGAATCGCCAGCTCGTCCAGCATGTCGAGCATGTTCCACAGCCCGACGCGATTGCCGTAGTCGCGCCAAGCGTAGTTGCGCTGCCCCTGCGGCGCCGCAGCCCCGGTGCTGTCGGAACCGAGGCCGGCGCGGAAGGCGAAGGCTTCGATGTTGTTGCACACCACCAGCGCGAGCCGTGTCCCGTTCGGCCATTCATAGGTCGGCCGCTGCGGGATGGCGCTGTGGGCGTAGCGCCCATGGGTCGGCATCTTCATCGCGCGCTCCTTCGATCGTCGCGCGGACGCTGCGGCAAGCCTCACCGGCCGTCAACGCAGGTCCAACGCGACCTCGCAGCCTTCACCGAAGCGCGCCAGCATCCGCTGGCCGGCCTTGGGCCGCAGCATTCCCGTGCAGGTGCCGCTGCTGACCAGATCGCCCGCGATCAGGCCCTGCCCGCGCTGGCGCAGCGCCTCCGCCAGCCAGAGCAGCACGTTGAAGGGATGGCCCATCGCCTCCGCTCCCGTGCCGCTGCGACGGATGATGCCATCGACCTCGAGTGTCACCGGCAGCGCCGCAAGGTCGCGGTCGCGCCAGCCCGGTATCTCGGGACCGAGGACATAGCGTCCATTGCCCGCCCCATCGGCGAGGATCGCGGGCATCGGCGGCAGCGCATCCATCGGGAAGCGGCATGCCGCCACTTCGATCCCGCCACGGGCGGCGGCAACAGCGGCCTGCACCTCAGTCTCGGTCCAGGGTTCCCCGCGCGGTGGCAGGTCGGCACCCAGACGCAGCACGATCTCGCACTCGATGATCGGATCAACCAGCGGCGCATAGGTCATCACCGCCGGCGATGACTGCACGAGGTGCCTGTAGATCGGCCCGCGCGTCGGTTCCTTCGCCCGCAGGCGGCGCTGCATCTCGGGCGTGGTGGCCGCGACCTTCCAGCCGCGGCGCGGCCAGCCGAGATGGACGGCGACCGCCTCCCCCACCGCGTAGCCTTGCTCCGGCGTTGTCGGCAGCACCGCCGGCGGGATCACCTGCCGGGACTCCCGCCGTGCGGCCGCGAGCAGCGATGCGAGCGCATCGATCTCCATCGGCGTCATTGGCGCCTAGCCCTGCGTCGTGATGCCGGCGGCGCGGACCACAGGCGCCCAACGATCGAATTCCTGCCGGACGAAAGCGTTGGTGTCGGCAGGCGACATCCATAGCGGCTCGCTGCCGGTCGCCACCAATCGGCTGCTGACGGCCTGCGCGGCCAGTGCCTCCCGCATCGCGGCGGCGAGGCGTTCGATGATCGGGCCTGGCGTGCCGCGCGGCGCAAACAGCCCCGTCCACGACCGCACTGCGTAATCCGCCACACCCTGTTCCGCCACGGTCGGGATGTCGGGACGGATCGACACGCGCTCGGCCGTGCAGACCGCCAGGATCTTCACCCGCCCATCCGAAGCCGGCGGTGCCACGGTCGGCAAATTCATGAAGCCAAGCGGCACCGTGCCGGAGATCAGATCGTTGATCGCCGGCCCGCCGCCGCGATAGGGCACATGCGTCAGGTCCAGGCCGGTGCGCAGCCTGAACAACTCTCCCGCCAAATGGTTCGAGGTGCCGACGCCCGACGACGCGAAGGACAGGCCGCCCGGCGTCGCGCGCGCCTTGGCGATCATCTCCTGAACCGTGGACACGCCGAGGCTCGGCGTCGCCGCGATCACATTCGGCACGTCCACCATCATGGAGACGGCCGGCAGCGCCTCCCGCGGATCATAGCCGAGATCGCCCGAGACCAGCGGATGGAAGATGTGATTGGAGGCCGAGGAGATCAGGAACAGCGAACCATCCGGCCGTGCCCGCGCGACCGCGCCCATGCCGAGCGACCCGCCGCCGCCGGGCCGGTTCTCGACCACGAAGGGCTGCCCAAGCCGGGCTTCCAGCACCGGCGCGACAAGGCGTGCGACCACGTCGTTCGACCCGCCCGCAGCGAAGGGGACCAGCAGCGTCACCGACCGGTTCGGCCAGGCGTCCTGCGCGAAGGACAGGCGAGGCGCGGCCAGTGTGGTGGCCGCGATGGACAGTGCTTGCCGACGGTTCACCGTCTTTGCTCCCTTGGACCCGACCTCCCGGCCGTAGCGCGCCATCTGCGCGCGGGCAAGGGCTTCAGGCGACAAGGCGCAGTTTCGCGAGCCGCCCGCGATCTCCCGGAAGGTTGCGCGCCGAGGCCGCGTTCGGGCCGTTGAAGCCGCTTTTCGGCCGCGTCGCGCTGTTCGTGACGTTGGCACGCCAGGGTCACGGCAGCGCGGCCAGGCGCTCCGTCAGCAACGCGAAGAAGCGATCGGCATCGAGCGTGTCGAGCAAACGGGCATTGGGTGCTGCGCCGCTGCGGTCCCAGCGGTCCACCACCGTGCGCCCGCGCGCGATGCCGCCGCATTCGACATGGACATGCACGTCGCGATGGGTGAACAGGCCGGGGTCGATCAGCCAGGCGACGGCGCAGGGGTCGTGCAGCGGATGGCCGCGATGGGCGAAGCGGCGCGATGGCGGCACGCCCGCCATGATACGCGCCGCGGCGTCCAGGCAGACGCCGCCGCCCGCCGCACGCAGGCCCGCGATGCGCGCGGGCGTCACCAAGGCCTGCCCGGTCAGCTCCAGCGTCGCGAGTGTCACCGGCCGCCCGCACTCCAGCAGCATCGCCAGCGCCTCGGGGTCCGACCAGGCGTTGAATTCGGCTGATGCCGTGATGTTGCCCTCGGACCAAGCGCCGGTCATCAGGACGATCTCCTCGACGCGGCCGATCAGCGCCGGTTCGGTCGCCAGCGCCAAGGCGAGGTTGGTGGCGGGGCCAATGCCGATCAGCGTGACGCGCGCTTCGGAACGCAGCACTGCGCGGATCGCATCCGCGGCGATGCCGAGGCTCGCGGGCGGGCCTTCCGGCAGGGCGACGCCGGCAAGGCCATCGGCGCCGTGGACCTGCGTCTCAGAACGGAAGGCACCGAGCAGCGGGCCTTGCGCCCCCGCCACCACGGGCACGGAACGCCCCGTCAGACCGACGATCGCGCGCGCATTGCGCAGCGTATGCTCGATCCCGACGTTGCCGCCGGCCACGCTGGCCAGCCGCACATCAAGCTCGGACGAAGCCAGCGCCAGCCACAACGCGATGGCGTCGTCCGTGCCGGGGTCGGTGTCGATGATGCAGACGCGACGCGTCATGCGAGTTCCTGTTCCACCAGGCTGCACCAGAAGGCGGCACCGTGCGTCAGTGCAGTGTCGTTGAAGTCGAAATGCGGATTGTGGTGGAAGCCCTCCGGATGGGCCGGATCACCAGTGCCGAGCCAGACATAGGCTCCGGGCCGAGCGGCGAGGAACTCGGAGAAATCCTCACCGGGCGTCAGCGGCGGATGGTCGTCGAGCGTCAGCCCATCGCCAACCGCGCTGCGCGCCGCGCGCACCGCCACTGCCGCCTGCTCGGCGCGATTGATGGTGGGCGAGATGCGCCGAATGTAGCGCGGTTCGGCCAGCACGCGGCAGGTCTTCGCGACGCTCTGCGCGACCTCGATCAGGCGTGTTTCCAGATGGCTGCGGACCTCCTCGGTGAAGGCGCGGGCGGTGCCACAGAGGAAGACATCGGACGGGATGACGTTCGGCGCGTTGCGCGCGCCCGCCGCCATGTGGCCGACCGACAGCACCGCGGCCTGCAGCGGGTCGATCTCTCGCGCGACGATCATCGGCAGTGCGGCGATGAACTGCGCAGCGGCGAGCGGCGCATCGGTGCCGAGATGCGGCCGCGCGCCATGCACGCCCGCACCGCGGAAGGTCACCTCCCAGGTGTCGGAAGATGCCAGCACCGCCGCCTTCGGCACCGCGATGGTGCCGACCGGCAGGCCGGGCAGGTTGTGCATGCCGTAGACGGCATCGACGGGGAAGCGGTCGAACAGCGCCTCCTTCACCATGCGCGCCGCGCCGCCGAGCGATTCCTCCGCCGGCTGGAAGATGAAATGGACCGTACCGCCGAAGCGGTCGCGGTTGGCCGCGAGCCAGCGGGCCGCACCCAGCAGCATCGTCGTGTGGCCGTCATGGCCGCAGGCATGCATCTTCCCCGGCACCGTGCTGGCATAGGCAGCGCCGGTCATCTCCGGCATCGCCAGCGCATCCATGTCGGCGCGCAGGCCGATGGCACGGTTGCCGCCCGCTGCGCGCGTGCCGGTCAGGCTGCCCACGACGCCAGTGACGCCGATGCCCTCCTCGACCGCGATGCCCCATTTCTTCAGCAGGTCGGCGACGATGCCGGCCGTGCGCGTCTCCTCGAAGCCGAGTTCCGGGTGACGGTGGAAATCCCGGCGCCAGGCGGTCATGTCCTCGGCGAGGGGGGAGAGGTCCTCCGGCGTGGGCATGATCTGTCTCCGTTGCTGCGCTGCGGCGAAGATGCCACGTTGGCGGCCATTCCACTACGGGCGCCCCAATGGAGTTCTGGCAAGCCTTCTCCGCCCCCGACGGCGAGGACGGACCCTTCACCGACCGCTATCCCGCGCCGATGCCGGATGGCTCGCGGCTCGTGCTGCCGCTGCGCGACTATGGCGATGTCGCGGTCGCCGGCTTCATCGCCAACCAGGCGGCGATCGCGGTGGCGAAACGGATCGGCGGCTGGATGGCGGAGGCGGCAAGCGACCTCGGCGCCGAGATCGTGGTCGGCATGCCGACGCTGGGCCAAGTGTTCGCGCCGCTGGTCGCGGAAGGTCTCGGCCACGCCAACTGGATCGCCCCGGGATGGTCGCGCAAGCGCTGGTACGATGAGGCGTTGTCCGTGCCGGCCTCATCCTCCACCGCGCCGGCAGAACGCCGGTTGTGGCTTGACCCGCGCATCCTGCCTCGCCTCGCCGGGCGGCGGGCGCTGCTGGTGGACGACGTGATCTCGACCGGGTCCTCGGCGCTGGCGGGCGTAGCCCTGCTGGAACGCGCCGGCGTACGGCCGGCAGGGCTGCTGGTGGCGATGGCGCAGGGCGATCGCTGGCGCGGCGATTGGCCCGCCGATATTCCGGTGCGCGCGGCCTTCGCCACGCCTATCTTCGGGCGCGTTGCGGGTGGCTGGCTGCCGCGCGCGGGGAGCGCGCCGCTCGATCTCTGCCCGCTGATGCCGCGCAAGGATGCCGCATGAAACGCCTGCTGATCGCCGCCGCAGCGGCCGCCATCGCCCTGCCTGCTGCCGCGCAGGACCGCGCATCCCTGCGCATCGGTGTCGAGGCCGGGCCAACCAGCCTCGACCCGCACTATGCCAGCCTGATCACCAACATCGCCTTCGCACGGCATGTCTTCCAGCCGCTGGTGGAACAGGACCACCGCCAGGTGCTGCGCCCGGCCATCGCACGGTCCTGGCGCGTGATCGATGACACCACCTGGGAGCTGGAGCTGAACCCGCAGGCGCGCTTCTCCGACGGCCGCCCTGTCACCGTCGAGGATGTCGCCTTCACCATCCAGCGCGCGGGGGATGTGCCGAACAGCCCGTCCTCCTTCCGCTACGCGACGCGCCCGGTCACCGCGGTGGAGGCGGTCGGGCCGCATACGCTTCGGTTGCGCACGAACGGCCCCTTCCCGCTGCTGCTCAACCAATTGGCGCTGGTGATGGTGGTGCCGAAGCGGGACGGGCTGACGACCGCCGCCTTCAATGACGGCTCAGCGATGATCGGCAGCGGGCCGTACCGCCTGACCTCCTGGCAGCCGGGCCAGCCCGTGCGCTATGCGCGCAACGATGCCTTCACCGGCACTGCCCCCGCCTTCCCCACCGTTGAATTCCGCCCCATCGCCAATGCGGGTGCGCGCGTCGCCGCGCTGCAATCGGGCGATGTGGATCTGATCGAGATCATCCCGCCCGAGCAGTTCGAACGCTTCCGGACGAACCCGCGCTTCGCCACGGCACAGAGCCCATCGAACCGGCTGATCTTCCTCACGCTCGATTCCGGGCGGGAGGAAAGCCCGCATATCCGCGTCCCCGACGGATCGCCGCTGCGCAACCCGCTGCGCGATGCGCGGGTGCGCCGAGCGCTATCCATCGCCATCAACCGTGAGGCGCTGGTGACGCGCACCCTGCAGGGCCAGGCGGTGGCGGCCGGCGACCTCGGGCCCGCGGGGTATTTCGGCACCTCGCCCGATCTCACCCCGCCGGCCTTCGACCCCGATGGCGCGCGGCGGCTACTGGCCGAGGCCGGATTCCCGCGCGGCTTCGCCGTCCAGGTGAACGGCCCCAACGACCGCTATGTGAATGACGAACAGGTGGTGCAGGCGATCGCCCAGTTCTGGACGCGCATCGGCCTGCAGGCGAGCGTCGAGGTGAAGCCGCGCGGCGTCTGGCTGACCGAGGCGGCGCAGCTGCGCTACTCGGCGAACCTTGCCGGCTTCTCCCCCAATCCGGAGGTGCTGGGCATGCTGGTGACGCAGGTGCATTCCTGGGACACCGCACTTGGCATGGGCACGGCAAATCGCGGCCGGTTCAGCAACCCTGAGATCGACGCGCTGATCCAGCGCGCCGGCACCACCATGAACGATGCCGAGCGCGAACGTCTGAGCCAGGAGGCGACGCGCCGCGCCATCCGCGACGAGACGGCGCTGATCCCGCTCTACTTCCAGGTGAACACCTGGGCGATGCGCCAGGGCATCACCTATGAGGCGCGGACGGACGAGATGACGCTGGCCTTCTCCGCCGGTCGCGCGCCGTAGGGTCAGGGCGGCCGGTTGCGAGGCGTTCGCATCGCCCCGCCGCCCCCCTTTGCGCAGCCCGCGGGGCATGCGCTACTCCGGTGAAGACGTTCAGGGGAAGACCATGCCGGCGGATGGTGGCGCGACAGACAGGATCATCTATTCGGCGCCGATCGGCGACGAGGTGAAGACCACCACCTGCTATATGTGCGCCTGCCGCTGCGGCATCCGCGTGCATCTCAAGGATGGCCGCGTCCGCTACATCGAAGGCAATCCCGACCATCCCGTGAACAAGGGCGTGCTCTGCGGCAAGGGCAGCGCCGGGATCATGACGCAGTATTCGCCGGCCAGGCTGCAGGCGCCGCTGAAGCGCGTCGGGCCGCGCGGGTCGGGCGAATATGCCGAGATCTCCTGGGACGAGGCGATGGACATCGCCACGGGCTGGCTGAAGCATGTGCGGGAGACGGATCCCAAGAAGCTCGCCTTCTTCACCGGCCGTGACCAATCGCAGTCGCTGACCGGATTCTGGGCGGCGCAGTTCGGCACGCCCAATTTCGCGGCGCATGGCGGGTTCTGTTCGGTCAACATGGCGGCCGGCGGGCTCTACACCATCGGCGGATCCTTCTGGGAATTCGGCGAGCCGGATTGGGAGCACGCGAAGTACCTGATGATCTTCGGCGTCGCCGAGGATCATGATTCCAACCCGATCAAGACCGGCCTTGCGGGGTTGAAGAAGCGCGGGGCCAAGGTCGTCTCCGTGAATCCGGTGCGCACCGGGTATTCCGCCGTCGCCGATGAATGGGTCGGCATCCGTCCGGGCACGGACGGGCTGCTCATCATGGCGCTGATCCATGAGTTGATCCGCACCGACCGCGTCGATGGCGAATTCCTCGTCCGCTACACCAATGCGCCGTGGCTCGTGGTACGCAATCCGGGCGGGGCGGATGACGGGCTGTTCGCCCGCGATGCGGATGGCAAGCCGCTGGCCTGGGACCGCGCGCGCGGCGCGATCGCCGCCGACGACGTGACGCTGAGCGCCGTGCTGGTCGGCGACTTCACCCTGCCCGATGGCCGGCGCGTGCAGCCGGTGTTCAACCTGATGGCCGAACGCTATCTCGGCGAGGAATATGCGCCGGAGGCCGTGGCGGAGCGCTGTGGCTTCTCCGCCGATCGCATCCGGCGCCTCGCCGCCGAGATCGCCGATGTCGCCTTCAACCAGCCACTGACGCTCGACATTCCCTGGACCGATGTCTGGGGCCGCAAGCATGACACGATGGTCGGCCGTCCCGTGGCCTTCCACGCCATGCGTGGCATCAGCGCGCATTCCAACGGCATGCACACCTGCCGCGCGCTGCACATCCTGCAGATGGTGCTGGGCGCGGTCGATACGCCGGGGTCCTGGCGCTACAAATCGCCCTTCCCGCGGCCGATCCCCCCTGGCCCGGGGCCCGCCGGCAGGGGTGCCAAGCCGAATACGCCGCTCGCGGGCAATATCCTCGCCTTCACGCACGGGCCGGACGACCTGTTGGTCGAGGATGACGGCACGCCGCTGCGGATCGACCATGCCTTCTCCTGGGAGGCGCCGCTCGGCCTGCATGGGATGATGCATTCCGTCATCGGCCATGCCGAGAAGGGCGATCCGTACAAGATCGACACGCTGTTCATGTTCATGGCGAACATGGCGTGGAACAGCGCGATGAACCCGCTGGAGACGATCCGCTGCCTGACGGCGCAGGACGAGAATGGCGACTACGTCATCCCGCACGTCATCTACTCGGATGCCTTTTTCAGCGAGACGGTTCCCTATGCGGATCTGATCCTGCCGGATACGACCTATCTGGAACGCTGGGATGCGATCAGCATCCTCGATCGCCCGATCGGGTCCTCGCATGGGCCGGGCGACGCGATCCGCCAACCCGTGGTCAAGCCCGACCGCAACGTGCGGCCCTTCCAGGAGGTGCTGATCGAACTCGGTGCGCGGCTTGGCCTGCCCGCTTTCGTCAATGAGGATGGCAGCCCGCGCTTCAAGGACTATCCGGACTACATCGTGAACCATCAGCGCACGCCGGGCGTCGGTCCGCTGGCGGGCTGGCGCGGCGAAGACGGATCGAAGAAGGGTGTCGGCGACCCCAACAAGGACCAGTTGCAGCGCTACATCGACAATGGCTGCTTCTGGCGCCACCACCTGGCGCCCGAGGAATCCTACTTCAAGCACGCGAACGCGACCTACCTCGCCAATGCCAAGGCGATGGGGATGATGGGCAACTCCAATCAGATCGTGCTGCAGATCTGGTCGGAACCCTTGCAGAAGTTCCGCCTCGCCGCCGAGGGCCATGGCGCGAAGCAGCCGCCGGAGCATCTGCGCGAGCGCGTGCGGACCTATTGCGACCCGCTGCCCTTCTGGTACGCGCCGCTCGAACAACAGCAGCACGACACCGAACCCTATCCGCTGTCGGCCGTCACACAGCGGCCGATGGCGATGTACCATTCCTGGGGCTCGATGAACGCCTGGCTGCGGCAGATCCACGGGTCGAACAAGCTGTACATGTCGCGCGAACGCGCGACGGCAGAGGGCCTCGCCCAGGACGACTGGGTCTGGGTGGAAAGCCGCAACGGGCGCGTGAAGGCGCAGCTCTCGCTGATGGAAGGCGTGAACCGCGACACCGTCTGGACCTGGAATGCCATCGGCAAGCGCGCGGGGGCCTGGATGCTGTCGGCCGATGCCGCGGAATCGCAGCGCGGCTTCCTGCTGAACCATGTCATCAGCGAGTGGTTGCCGGCGCAGACCGGTCCACGCCTCGCCAATGCCGACCCGGTCACCGGACAGGCCGCCTGGTACGACCTGCGCGTCAAGGTGACGAAGGTCGCTCCCGGCGAGGAAGGCGTGACGGCGCCCTATCCCACCATGCTCGAACCACCGCCGGACATGCCCGCACCACCCGACATCCTTCGCTTCAATGCAGGGGGGAAGAAGTCATGACCTCGCTGCCGCAACCGGGGGCGAAGAAGCTCGGCCTCGTCATCGACCTCGACACCTGCGTCGGCTGCCAGGCCTGCGCGACGAACTGCAAGGAATGGAACACCAGCGGCCACATGGCGCCGCTGCCTGACCATCACCCCTATTCCGCCGGCCAGGAGGGCGTGTGGTTCAACCGCGTCCATTCCTATGAGGCCGGCGAAGGCGAGGAAGGCCGCACCGTCCACTTCCCACGGTCCTGCCTGCATTGCGAAACGCCCGCCTGCGTGACCGTCTGCCCCACCGGCGCGTCCTACAAGCGCGCCGAGGACGGCATCGTGCTGGTCAACACCGATATCTGCATCGGCTGCCAGCTCTGCGCCTGGGCCTGCCCCTATGGCGCGCGCGAGTTCGACGACGACCAGGGCGTGATGAAGAAGTGCACGCTTTGCGTGGACCGCATCTACAACGAGACCATCCCCGAGGAGCGCCGCGTCCCGGCCTGCGTGTCCACCTGCCCGGCCAATGCACGCCACTTCGGCGACCTTGGCGATCCCAACAGCGATGTCTCCAAGCTGGTGGCCGATCGCGGCGGTTTCGAGTTGATGCCTGAGCTCGGCTACAAGCCGGTCAACCGCTACCTGCCTCCGCGCCGCGCGCCGAAACCCGATGCCGGGCCGCCGAAGGATGCCGGGCCGCTGCCGTCCCAGATCAAGAACCCGCTGCTGCGCTGGGTCGACAAGGTGCTGTCCCGATGAATCCGGCTCCATCGATCATCTTCTTCACCGTCGCCTCGGGTGCGGGCTACGGGCTGCTGTTCTGGATGGGGCTGCTGCGGGCGCTTGGCATGGTGCCGCGCACGGCGGGCTTCGGGGCGCTCGCCGTCGGCGTCGCGCTGGTGCTGGTTATGCTGGGGCTGCTGTCCTCGACCGCCCATCTCGGGCGGCCGGAGCGCGCCTGGCGGGCGCTGAGCCAGTGGCGCTCCTCCTGGCTGTCGCGGGAAGGTGTGGCGGCGGTGCTGACCTTCACGCCGGCCGGCCTGTTCTTCCTCGCGCTGGTCGGCCAGACCGAGTGGCTCGCGCTGCCCGCCGGGCTGCTTGCCGCCGCAGGTGCCGTGGTGACGGTGTGGTGCACCGGCATGATCTATGCCTCGCTCCCGACCATCCGGCAGTGGCATCACCCGCTGGTCGCACCCGGCTACCTGCTGTTCGGCGCCTTCTCCGGTGCGGCGCTGCTCGCGATGCTGGCAGGCTTCTGGGGTGCTGCGACGATCCCGGCGGCGATCGCCGCAGTGCTCGGCGCGGCAGCCTTCGTGCTGAAGCGCGCCTATTGGAACAGCGTCGATTCCGGCCGGCCGATCGCGACGATGGAAACGGCCACGGGCCTCGGCTTCATCGGCAAGGTCCGCACCCTCGACCCCCCGCATACCGAGACCAACTACCTGCTGCGGGAGATGGCCTTCCGCATCGGTCGCGTCCATGCGGCGCGGCTACGGCGCATCGCATCCCTCGCGGGCTTCGCCGGACCGGCGGTGTTGCTGGGCCTCGCGCTGCTGACTGGCGGCGTGCCCGCGGCGGTGCTCGCCATCGCCGCTGCCGGGCTGGCGACAGCCGGGCTGCTGGCCGAACGCTGGCTGATGTTCGCCGAGGCGACACACACCGTCGCGCTGTATTACGGGGCCGGCGAGGCGGGCTGACGCCGCCGCGCTTGCCTCCGCCCCTCCCTTCCCCAAGGATCACCGCCAGGGATCCAGGGAAGGGCAAGGCCATGAAGCGCTCCGAGTTCCTGCGGCTGTCGGCCACCGGGCTTCTGGCGGCGGGCCTGCCACGACCTGGTGCGGCGTAGGGCGATGCGGCCGGCATGCTGCGTGCCGGCTTGAAGCTCAGCCCGACCTCGATGGATCCGCATTTCCGGCTGTCCGGCGAGCAGAACCTGCTGCGCGCCGTCCATGCGCGGCTGGTCGGCATGACGCCGGACGGCAAGCCGGAACCCGGCGTGGCGCAATCCTGGCGGCCGGTGCAGGACGGGCGCGCCTGGGAGTTCACTGTCCGCGCCGACGCGAAATTCTCCGACGGCAGCCCCATCACGGCCGAGGACGTCGCCTATTCCATCGCGCGCGTGCCGACCATCGAGGGGTCGGCCGGGGCCTACCACATCTTCGTGCGCGCCATCACGCGCACCGAGGTCACCGGCCCCCGCACCATCCTGCTGCACACCGCCGAACCCTATCCCTTCATGGTCGAGGACATGACCGAGGTCGCGGTGATCGCGAAATCCCTCGGCCCCAACCTGCGCACGGCGGATTTCAACAGCCAGGCGGTGAAGGTCTTCTCCGGTCCCTATACGCTGACCGACTACCGCTTCGGCGAGTTCGTCGCCATGCAGCGCAATCCGCACTGGTTCGGCCCGGCACCGACATTCGCCGCGGCGAACTTCAAGGTCATCGCCACCGATTCCAGCCGCATGGCCGCGCTTCTGGCCGGTGACGTGCAGGCGGTGGATGAGGTCGCGGTCGCCGACATCGCGCGGCTGCGGCGCGATGCCGCGCTGAACGTCACGCAGATCGCCGGCATGCGCGTGATGTACATCGCGATGGACATGGACCGCGACGTGTCGCCGTTCGTGCGCGACGCCAATGGCCAGCCGATGACGCGCAATCCGTTCAAGGATGCGCGCGTGCGCCAGGCGCTGTCCTTCGCGATCAACCGCACCGCGATCGTCGATCGCGTGATGGAAGGTGCCGCGACTGTCGCCTCCAACCTGCTGCCCGACGGCACGCCGGGTACTTCCGCCGCGCTTGGCGTGACACCCTATGATCCCGAGCGTGCACGCAGCCTGCTGACTGCCGCGGGTTATCCAAACGGATTCCAGTTGACGCTGCACGCGACCAATGACCGCTATCCGAATGACGACAAGGTGGCGCAGGCCATCGCGCAGTTCTGGACGCGCATCGGCGTACGGACGGAGGTCGCGACGCTGCCCAACGCCGCCTTCTTCCCCGCCGCCGCGCGCCAGCAATTCAGTGTCTTCGCCGCGCAATACGGGGCGGACAACATCTCCTACGCCTATCGTGCGCTGGTGCACGCATACAACCAGTCGCAGGGCCTCGGCACGGCGAACCGCACACGGCACGCCAGCCCGCGCGGCGACGCGCTGGTGACCCAGGCGCTGACCGAAATGGATGAGACGAAGCGCAACGGCCTGCTCGCCCGTGCCTCGGAGATCGCAATCGGCGAGGAGGCGATCATCCACATGATCTACCACCCCGCCTATGTGTACGCGGCACGCAAGCCGGTCTCGGTGACGCCGTACTACAACGGGGCCTTCCTGCCGCAGGCGGTCACGCGGGGCTAACACCGGTCAGCCTTCCGGCTGACTCGGCATCAGAGCCTTGGTTTTGCGCGCGGCCGCCCCACCAACCCCGCGCGCCGTACCATTCGCCTTTCCGATGACCCGGTCACCGGAAAGGCGAAGGGTATGACACGGACGGCCCTCACATGGCCGCATGCGCGGCCATGAAGTTCACGAAGGCCTGGATGCGCGGCATACGGTGGCGCCCCGGTGCGGTGATCGCCCAGACCGGCACCTCCTCCGATGCATGCTCGGCCTCCAGCAACGGCAGCAACCGCCCGTCGGCGATCGCGTCGAGGACGACGAACTCGCTCACGCGAATGATGCCGAGGCCGGCCAGCGCCAAGTCGCATAGCGCATCGGCGCTGTCGGTCGTGAGCGGGCCGCGCACGGCCAAGGCGGCGATTCCGTCGCCGTCGCGGAAGGGCCAGATGGTCAGCCGCGCGTGGCCATGCAGCACGATGCAATCATGCGTCAGCAGGTCGGCCGGCTGCCGCGGCGTGCCTCGCCTGGCCAGATAGGCAGGCGCGGCACAGATCACCCGCCGCCCCTCGGCGATGCGGCGTGCGATCAGTCCGGAATCCTCCAGCGCCCCCGTGCGCAGCACCACATCGGCCCCTTCCGCGATGAGGTCCACGCGCCGATCGGTCACCGTCAGGTCGATCGTGATGTCCGGGTACTCGGCGCGAAAGGCCGGCAGCAGCGGGATCAGCCGGTGCCGGGCATAGGCCGTGCCGGTGTTCACGCGCAGATGCCCGCGGGGCCGCCCGCGGCCGGCGGTCACCTCGGTCTCGGTGGCCTCGATCAAAGCAAGGATGTCGCGGGCACGCGCCACATAGGTTTCCCCTTCCGGCGTCAAGGCGATGCGGCGCGTGGTGCGCGTCAGCAGCCTGACACCGAGCCGCGCCTCCAGCCGCTGGACCAGCTTGGATAGGGCGGAGGGCGTGAGTGGCGAACCGCGCGCAGCGGCCGCGAAGCCCCCGCGCTCGACGATGCGCAGGAAGGCGGCCATCTCGTCCGACTGGCCCATTACGGACTCCAGTTCATCAATCCCGCGCGAACATACCGAATTATCGCCTGCCGGGCGATGCGCGAAACAGGGGGGCAGCAAAGGAGATCCTCCATGCCCCTCGTTCGCATCGATGTTCCTCAGCACTGGCCCGAGGCCCGCATCGCAGCCCTGGCGGATGCCGTGCATGCCGCCCTGGTCGAGACCGTGGACGTCCCGGTCAATGACCGCTTCCAGGTCGTCACCGCGCATGCGCCGCAGCGGCTGATCCTGGACCGCACCTATTTCGGCGTGGATCGCGGTGCGGACGCGCTGGTGGTGCAGGTCACCTTCCGCCGTGGCCGCAATGAGGAGAAGAAGCGCGCGCTCTACGCATCCCTCGCCGCGCGCGCGAAAGCGCTCGGCATCCGGCCCGAGGATGTGATGATCGTGCTGCAGGAGAACACGCCGGTGGACTGGTCCTTCGGCGCTGGCATTGCGCAGATGGCGCCGGCGGAGTTGGTGGCATGAACGCGCGCACCATGACCTGGACCGGGCCGTCTGCGTCGCAGAATTCCACCTGGCGGGCGCTGGTCGATCGCTGGACGACGCGCCTGCGTGAACGCGCCGAGATGGCGACGATGACGGCGCGGGAGAGGAAGGATGCCGGTCTCACCGCCTATGACGTCGAGTTGGAATGCAGCAAGCCGTTCTGGCGGGGCTGATGGCGCCGGGGGATGCGATGGTCGGTGCGGCAGGCTTCGAACCCGCGCCGCCCAACCGCCCCCCCTCGCCCTCCCTGCCCGTGCACGTGCCAGGCGCGAATTCCTGGGCGGAGGACGGGGACGGCGTGCACGGCGATGCCGGCCCCGACGGGCGCAATCGCCGGCCGCATCGCGCCAGGATACGCGACCACCGCGCTATTCCGGCAGCCGATACCGTACATACACCCCGGCCCGACCCTCGTTCCAATTGGCCGCGCGGTCGTAGCGAATGAGTGCGCCCAGGACGAGGTCACGCGACAACGCGTATTCGAGGTCGCCGCGCAGGCTGCCGATCACGCCGCTCTCGCTCTGCGACGGATTCACCGCGATGATGAGAGGGTTCTGCGCCGCGCGTGCGACAAGCTGCGCCTGCAGCCCAGGATCGCTCGGGAAGACCGGGGACTGGTCCTCCGACCACACCGCATAGCCCAGTGACCCGCCGAGCCGCCACGACCAATCCCCCGAACGCGCCCGCCAATCCACCGGGACGTTCAGCGCCGTGTAGCTCTGCGGACTGAAGTAGCCGCCCTGCCCCAGCGTGAAGAACCGCAGGTTCTTGTCATAGGCGAAGTAGACCAGGTCGAGCCCGACGTTGATCGATTCATCCGGCCGGCGCACCACGGCATAGGACCCGCCGGCGCCGGCCTCGATGCGCGAATTGTCCTCGACGCCGCTGCCCTGGAACACGGCATAGCCACCGCCGGCATAGAGGCTGCCATTGCCCTGCGCGTATTCGACCTGCGCACGGCCACCGGTGCGGACAACCCCGCCCCAGACCTCGCCGGTCAGGCTGTCGCGCTGCCCGGCCCAGGACAGCAGGCTGTCCGTGACCGCCCGCCGCTCCCCCGCCACGCGCACGCGCCAACCGCCGCCAAGGCCGGGTGAGACCTCCAGCCCGCCGACGACATTGGTCTGCCGGAAGCCGATGGGCGTGCTGCCGATATCGGCGCGGAACCAGTCGCGCTGATAGGCGAGGTTGAGCCCGACGCCGCCCGCAGTATCACCGCGCGGCGCCAGCATGCCGCCCGGATAGGCGATCGGATTTGCCCCGAAGGATTGCAGCGAGACCAAATCGGCCGGCAGCGACCCCGAACTGATGGAGACCGGCATCACCGTCGCCGCGAGCCGGCCGCCGATGCCCGGCACCCCGACCGAGGCCTCGATCGGCATCGCGACCTCGCTCAGCCGATCGAGCCCTGCCGTGCCGGACCGCCCGCGGACATAGGGCGACGCAACGAAACGCGTTGCCGTCGCCTCCCGTGCCGCTTCCAGTTCACGCGCGATGTCGGCCGAAAGCGGGTCGCGCGCAATGGGTGCGCCCACTGTCATCCCCGCGCTGCGGAAGGGGTTGGAGTCCACCATCTCGCCGGGGATGAAGGCCATCGGGACGGCCTCGCCCAACTGCGAACGGCGCTGTTCCTCCGCCAGCTGCGCGGCGCGCAGCGCGCCCCTGCCATCGCCCTGCGCCCGTGACAGCCGCGCCTGCATCAGGGAGACGCGGGCCTCGTTCGGCGCCAGCGCCCGACCCTCATCCACCAGCGCCTGCGCCTGCCGCCAGTCGCGCGCGGCGATCGCCGCATCCACCGCACCGGCGCGCGCATTGAGGTTGCGCGGATCGCGGGCCAGCACCGCCTCCGCGATACGCTGCGCATCCTCCGGCCGCCGCGCGCCCTGGTACAGCCGCGCCAAAGCGAGGTTGGCCGCCGGATCATCCGGGGTGCGGCTCAGCACCGGCCTCAGCCGGTCGAAGCCCGCCGCCTGGTCACCGGCTTCGTTCGCACGGTCCGAGGCACGCACCGCGATGCCGGCGAGCAGCGCATCCGCCTGACGCCGGTTCTCGGTGGACAAGCCGGGATCGGTCACCACGCCGCGCACCATCGCCGTGGCCTGCTGCTCCAGCCCCGCTTCCAGCAAGGCGCCGCCGATGGCCAGCCGCGCGGCGGCCGAGGGCGAGCGGTTCACCGCCACGGCGACGCGCGCCGCCTCCTCGGCCCCGCGCGTGTCGCCGAGCCGCCCGAAGGCGCGCACCACCGACGCCGCCGCCGCCCCGGATGCATCCTGCCGGGCAGCGATGGCCAGCAGCCGCTGTCGCCCTTCGAAACCGCCGATGGCGGCGGCCTCCTCGACCTCCGACGCGACGCGGGTGCGCTGCGCGAGCCGCGCCATGTCGGGCGAGCGTCGCCCCGACGGCACACGCGCGATCAGCGCCGCCGCATCGGCGAGACGCCCCTGCTCCTCCGCGAACAGAGCCGCAGCGAACAGCGCATCCGATCCGGCACGTGCTTCGCTCAGCGGGGCCTCGATGATGGCGCGCGCTTCCGCACCCTCACCCTGCCGGGCCAGTGCACGCGCAAGGTCAAGCCGGATCCATGGATCGTTCGGTGCCTCACCCAATGCACCACGCAGCAGCGCCGTCGCCGTGGCCGCATCCGGCGCGCGGGCCGCTTCCGCCCGCAGGCGCGACCCGGCGCCGCCGCTTCCGCCCCCGGCAGTGGCCGGCGCCGGCACGCGCAGGCGGCGCGCCAGGTCTTCCGCCTCTGCCGTGCGTCCCTGCTGGCGCAGGGATCGTTCCAGCCCTTCCATCGCCGGTTGGAAATTCGGCCGGCGCGCCAAGGCGGTGCGGAAGCGCTGCTCGGCGCCCGCCGCATCGTTGCGCCGCAGCGCGATGTCCCCGAGCAGCACCTCCGCATCCGTGCGGTCGGCGGCATTGCGCGCAACGGCACGCCGCAACGTCGCCTCCGCAGCGTCGATCTCGCCGCGTCGCAATTGCGCGCGGCCCTCGGCGAGCTCGACGCTATAGGCCGCGCCGTCCAGTGCCGGCCGCCAATTCGCCGCGCGCGCCGGGTCGGCTGCGATGGCGCGTTCAAGCAGGCCGCGCGCCTCGGCCGCGCGCCCTTCGCGCAGCCGCACCACGCCGAGACCGCCCAGCGCGTCCGCGTCGTCCGGGTTGCGGGCGAGCGCCGCTTCGAAGGATCGCGCCGCGTCTCGCAGGCGGTTCGCGTCGAGCTGCTCAAAGCCTTCCTGGCGTGGTCCTGCGCCAGCCTCGGCAGCGCGCCGCGTCGGGTCGCGCACCTCCGCAAGGCGCCGTTCGATTGCCGCATCGCCTGGCCGCATCGCGAGGAAGGCCTGCAACGGCGCCTCCGCGGCCGGCCCAGTGCCAAGCCATAGCAGCGCCTGCCGCCAGGCCTGCACCGCTTGGGCCGAGGTCGCCGGGTCGCGCGCGAGTTCCGCAAGCTGGGCGATACCCTGCGCCCGTGTCGGTTCCCGCCACGTGAGCACCTGCGCCGCCGCGACGCGCGCGCGCCCGTCCTGCGGCCTGCGCGCGGCCAGGGCAGCGAGCTGTCGCCGCGCTTCCTCCCATCCGCCTTCGGTGCCGGCCAGCGTCAACCAGTATTCCACGGCGTAGATATCGGGCGGCGTGCCGGCACCGAAGGCATCGCGATAGCGTGTCAGCGCCTCGGGCACGCGCCCGTCGCGGGACAGGCGGCGCGCTTCGTCGATCGCATCGCGATTCACGGTGACACCGCGCAGTGCATCCTGCGTCCCGGCGATCGCCGGGGCGCCCGGTGCAACGGCGCGCAGACGCGCAAGCAGCGCCTCGGCGGCCTGCCGATCGCCCAGGGCGGCCTGTGATTCAGCCGCGCCGGCCAGGGCCTCTGGGTTGCGCGGGTCAGCCGCCAGGACGCGTTCGAAGGATCGCAGGGCAAGGTCCGGGCGGTTCTGTTCCTGCCAGTGCCGGGCCTGTTGCAGCAGCACGCCAAGCGCGCCCGTCGTCTGCGCCAGCGCCGGGCCGAAGAGCGCCGCGGCCGCGGCCGCGCCGAGCAGGGCGGCACGCAGCCCGTGGAAGGGTCGCGGCCGGTTCATGCGCCACGCCCCCGCAACCGCCGCACCGCGCGCCGTCGCAACGTCACCAGCACGGGGATGCCGATCAGCAGGCTCGCGCCGATCATCATCAGCAGCAGCGCCCATGGTTGCGCCCCCAGATAGTGGTTTGGCCACATCCAGAACGGCAGGGAGCCGACGCCGTACGACGAGGCCGTGCGGAACGACTCGATGCCATCGGCCGTCATCAGTACCAGATCGCCCTGCACGCGCGGGATGCGAGCGGGGTCGCGCACCGCCTCGGCCATGGCCTCCACGGCCGCCGGTGTCGGCGCGGCGATGGCCACCACCGACCGGCCGGCGCGCAGCGGCGACTGCGCACCGGCGACAAAACCCAGCCCCTCGGCCGGTGCCGCCAGAAGCGCCGCGGCACGGATGCGCTCCTCGGGTGGCGGGCCGTCCCAGATCAGGCGCGCGAACCCCTCCATCTGGTCGGGCAGCGACATGGACAGCCGCCCGGCCTCATCGATGCGCAGCGGCACGTCACGCAGCAGCGTCGCCAGGGCCGGTTGGCGCTGGAGCGTGCCGATCACGATCAGATCGCGATCCGCCACCTGCTGCACTTGTCCCGGCCGCACGACCGCGAGCCCGGTCGCCGGCACGCCGACGATGTTCGCCAAGCCGCCGACGACGCCCAGGAACGCGCTGACCTCGACCGGTGACGGGCGGTCCGGCAGCACCACCGCCGTCTCCGACAGGTCGGCGAGCCGCGTGAACGGGAAGCCCGCGCTGGCGAAGTAGGCAAGGTTCGGCAGCATCGCGAAGCGGTGCGCTCGCGACAGGTCGATGGTGCTGCCGGGTTCCACGACCGCCTGCACATCGGCCGGGACGGCAACGCAGTCGCCACGATGCATCGGCCGCATGTCAAAGCGCAGCTGTAGCTCGTTGCGGCCCGAGACGAGCCAGGGCGGCACGCGCGTCGTGGTTTCGCGCGGCAGCTGCCCGATGCCAACCTGCCGCAGCAGCCAGGTCCAAGGCCAGCTCTCCTGATGGCGCAGCGGCAGCGCGCGCAGAAAGGTGCCGCTGACCGACACGTCCAGTCGCGAGACCTCCACATCCAGGATGGGACCTGGCGGGGCGCGGAAACGCAGGTCCAGCGGAAAGCCGTGCTGGCGCCACGTCGCGAGGTCGGGTGCGGTGCGCAGCGGCACGGTGATCGGGCCGGGCGCATAGCCGGTGACCTGCAACTCGCTGCGCTCAACGAGTTCGCCGAGGCTGACGGGACGATCCGTCGGCAGCCAGCGCGGCGCTTCATAGGGTCGCCGCTGCGGCGGGCGCGGCATCGAGACGGTGGCGCTGGTGCCGGACAGCAATTGCGGCGCGAGCGACATCGCCATGGCGGCAGTCGCCGCTTCCGCCGCATTGCGCCCAGCGAGCAGCAGGATCAGGCCGTCCGGGTCACGCGGATTGGCGACCAGCGCCACGGTCGGCCCGGTGAGCGCGGGCAGCGTCAGCCCTTCCGGCACATCCTGCAGTGTCGCGACGACGACAGCATTGCCGCTGCCCGGCAGGCTCGAGGACACGGGGAAGCGTGCGCCACGGTATTCCGCCTGCAGCGCGAACCAGGACGCAGCGAAGGCAGCGCCGCGCAGCAGTTCGTTGCCTGCCGCGTCGGGCAGGACGAAAGGCAGCACCAGGGCTTCACGCAGCTCCCGTGGATCGAAGAAGGGTTCGGGCAGGCGTGCGAGATCCGGCGGCAGCGGCAGCCTTTCGACCGTCATCTGCAGCGAGGAACTCTCGGCCACCGTCATCCACAGCAGGTCCGACAGCGGATCGATGCATTCGGCGCGATAGCGGCCGCTGAAGGCGAAGTTCAGCCGGTTCATCTCAGTGAAGAAGGCCGGGCTGATCGGGTATTCCACCGGCCCGAACGCCGGTCGCGCCGGATCGGGCTGCACCACGCCGAGCAACTGGTCGTTCAGCGTGACGGTGAGTTGGCTGAGTTCCGGGACCAGCGCCGGCGATGCCGCGCCAGAGATGATGAGGCGGGCGTCCGTCACGACCTCGTCGCTGCGGATGCCGAACTGCACGCCCTGCAACGGGGAGACGCCGCGCAACTGCATCGGCCCGCGCAGGCCCAGCTGGCGCAGCGTGCGCACGATGCGGCGGCTCGGCGCAGCGGCCGGAGGTGGTGATGCGGCAGGCACCGGGGCGACGCTCGGGTCGAGGCCCAGCACTGATGGCGGCGGCAGAGTGAAGGGCGGCGGCGCCTCGGGTGCCGGAGCCACTGGCGATGGCGTCGCCGGCGGGGCGGATCGCGACGCCGGCCGCTGCGCCATCGCCGGTGCGGCAAGGACCATCAGGGCGAGCAGCGCCAGCCCCCCGCGCGTCGGCGTCGTGCTCCGCGGTGCGAGCACCTCCGTGCGCCGCTCCGCAACGACCGGGGCGACCGGGCGTCGCAATTCCTCCCGCCGCTGCCGCCGCGCGCGCCACCAGGCGAAGGACAGCTGGGAACGACCGGTGAAGACAGACCCCATCGTCGCCACCACCTCCAGCAGCGAGCGCAGGGGGCGGTCGCGGCGATGACGGTCCCAATCGATCCACGCATCGGCGCGGCCGAAGACGGCGCGCACGATCGTGGCCTCCTCCTCGACCGTCGCGGCGCGGAACAGCAACTGCGCCTCCCCGCCATCGAGACGAAGGAAGGTTGCCGGGATCGCCAGCGTCTCGTGCCCCATCGGCAGTTCCAGCGTTACGGCGGAATCCGGCGTGATGTTGGGCCGTTCCGCAAGGATCAGGCCGGCGCCGCCGAGGGAGAGGTCCTGCGTGCGGGCATCGATGCGTCGTCCATCCGACAGCGCGAGGATTGCCGGCAGGGCGACGTCCACGCGTGCCCGCATCCGCAACTGCCGCCGTTCCCGCCCGGCCGCCACCGAGGCGAGCGTCGGTACGAGGCAGAGCAGCGCCCAGATGCCGTTCAGCAGGAAGGCCTGGCCTTCAAGGCTGCCCCAGGGGTTGGTCGCGACGCCATGGGCCCCGGCCAGGACGCCGGCGATCAACAGCGCGCCCAGCACCGCGCTCGGCCATACCGCGCGCCAGTCGAAGTAGCCTTCCGGCAGAAGGCCGCCTTTCTCAGTCACGTTGAATTTGCCCTTCTTGGGGTCCAGCAGCGTCGCGAGCGTCACCGGCAGCAGCCAGAGCGCGAGCACCGTCTCGTAGATCTCGCTCCAGAAGGAATGACGGACGCTGCCTGCGACGCGGCTGCCCGTCGCCACGGCGTGGAAGATGTGCGGCCCGGCATAGGCCACGATGGCGAGCGGTGATGCCGCGATGACGCTGTGCCCGAGCAGCAGGAACGCGAGCGGTGAGGAGAGGAACACCACGCGCGGCAGCGCGAAGAGGAAGTGGAACATCGCGCTGAAGTAGCAAAGCCGCTGCGGCAGGCTGAGGCCGGGCCCGAGCAGCGGGTTGTCCACCCGCATGATCTGCAGCATGCCGCGGGCCCAGCGCATTCGCTGACCGATATGGATCATCAGCCGTTCGGTCGCGAGGCCCGCCGCCAGTGGCACGCGCAGATAGGCGGTGTTCCACCCCAGCCGCTGCATGCGCAGGGATGCGTGGCAATCCTCGGTCACCGTCTCGGTCGGCACGCCGCCGGCCTCGAGGATGGCGGAACGGCGCAGCACGGCGCAGGACCCGCAGAAGAAGGTGGCGTTCCACAGATCATTGCCCGGCTGCACCAGGCCGTAGAACATCAGGCCCTCGTTCGGCACGTCGCGCCCGTTGGACAGGTTCCGCTCGAACGGGTCGAGCGAGTAGAAATGGTGCGGCGTCTGCAGCATGCCGAGCTTCGGGTCGCGCAGCATCCACCCCAGCGTCATCTGCAGGAAGGCGCGTGTGGGCACGTGGTCGCAGTCGAAGATCGCGATGTACTCGCCATCGGTATGCGCCATGGCGTGGTTGAGGTTGCCCGCCTTCGCACCCTTGTTGTCGGGACGCACCATGTAGCCGGCGCCGCATTCCTCCGCGAAGTCGCGAAAGGCGGAACGACGGCCGTCATCGAGGATCCAGACCTTGAGTTTCTCCGGCGGCCAGTCCATCGCCAAGGCAGCGAGGACGGTCGGGCGCACCACCTCGAGATCCTCGTTATAGGTCGGGATGTAGACATCCACCGTCGGCCAGGTGTCGGGGTCGGCCGGCATTGGCGCGGGCCGGCGTTCCAGTGGCCACAATGTCTGGAAATAGCCGAGCAGCAGCGCCAGCACGGCATAGGCCTCGGCCAGCACAAGGCCGATCATGAAGAAGCCTTGCCAGAAGGTGTCCGGTTCCAGCGTGTCGGCGACGCGCCAATGCAGGTAGCGGAGCGAGACTACGCAGGAGAGCATCGCCAGCACGACCGTCACGCGTCGTCCGGAGAAGCGGTTCAGCACCAGGAAGGTCGCGATGCCGCCGAGCGCGAGCAGTGCCTGGTCGCCCGCCTCCAGCAGCGTGACGATCACCACAAGGGCGAGCACCAGCCCGGTGAGCGCGATCCCCGCGCGCAGGATCCTGGATGCCAGGTTCATGACCGCACCCAGGGGAACAGCGGCGACGACACCGGCGATGGTGCCGGCGCCGCAGCAACAGGCGGCGGCAGGTCCTGAAGCACGGCCGCGGCAAGGTTGGCGATGTCGCCCGCCGCGCTGCTTGTGGGCGCGTGCATGCCGACAGGTTGCTGGCAGGCCAGCGCCTCCGCCACAGCCTCATCCCGGCAGACGGCGCCGGCGAGACGCGGGCCGAGATGCGTCGCGACCCCTTCCGCCGCTGCGATCGACAAGCGCGATTGGCGGTCCACCTGGTTCAGCATGATCCGAAGCTTCGGCCCGAGCAGCGATCCGAGCGTCCCGCGTCCCAGGAAGCGCCCGCCCTCGATATCCGGGATGAGGGCAGTACTCGCCGCATCGGCCAGCAGCACCGCGAGAACAAGCGCGGCCTGCGACGCCAGCACGGACAGCGCGGCCGAAGCGCCCGGTGGCGTATCCGCCACCACGATCAGCGCAGGATCCGCAAGCATGCCGCGCAGCGGACCAGCCAGGGCTTCCGGGTCGCGATCAAGCAGCGCGGCCGTGGCGAGCGCGCCGCGCATATCGGTCTCGCCATAGGGCAGCAGCGCGATCCCGGCCGGTGTGTTCCTGACGCAGGCGCGCCAGTCGGGCTTGTCCTGCAGGCGAATGAAGTATCCGCCGCCATCCGCGATCGGCAGCCCAAGGTGCAACCGAAGGGCATTTTGCGGGTCGCAGTCGATTGCCAGCACCTGACGGCCAGCGCGCTGCAACGCGTGCGCAAGCGCTGCAGCGAGCGATGTCTTGCCGACGCCGCCCTTGGGAGAGGTGAGGCAAAGCAGAGGCATACTGGTCAGTTCTCCGTTTCGCCGGACGCATTCGCAACCACGCGGCGCAGATTCAGAAATGGCTGCGCACCAGCAACCGGCGCGGCCTGAGGTTGTGGTGATGCCGAGCGGGCGAAGGCCTGCATCAGCAATGGGAATTGAACGGCGGCAGCGGGGATGACCGGTGGCAACGGTAGGCTGACCGCCGGGGCATGGGGGGCCGGAATTGCGAGCGGTGGCGTGGGCTGCGATTCGACCGCCGGCAGCGGCGGCGCAGGGGCGTCCGTCACCCGCGGCGGCATCGGCGATATCGGAGGTCGATTGAAGGACTTGTACGTCCATCGGCGCATACCCAGCCGCGCGGCCAGGGAGGCGATATCCGGGTCACGCTCCATCACATCCAGTCCCCCAGTTCCAGCCCGGCCGCTTCCGCCCATGCGCGATTGCGCCCCGCGCGCACACCGCCATTTTCGCCCCTGCGCGCTTCACGCGACGCTCGTTCCCGTCGCGGCGCAGGCCACCCGCACCAACAAGGTGAGTGATGCGGAATAGTAGTCACCGGATGCGTTGACGGACGGTAACGTCACCGCCGCACCGCGCCTGGCGATTCGCGCGGCAGCGAAGGCTGCGATGGCCTGCACGCCCGGCGAGGCCGCGAACTCCGCGGTGTTTCCCGAGACGAGATCGACCCAGGCCGGCGGGGCAGTCCAACGCGGATCCGACCAGAAGGCTTGCGCGCCGAGCAACGCCGGATGCGTGATCTCCCTTGCCCAGGCCAGCATCAGCGGCACGCGCACGGCGTCGAAGGAGAAGCGCGGCGGCCAGGCCGCGGGCATCCCCAACGGCGCGCCGGCCGATGATGGCAGCAGGACCCAGTCGGGACTCAGCCCCCAGGCGCCGAAGCGCGCCCGTCGCAACAGATCGACACCATCCTGCGCAAGGCGCGCCCAGCGTTCCCCCGGCATGGCACGGCCGAGTGCCGCATACGCGGGCAGGACGATGTAGGACGGGTTGAGCACCATGCCCGCGCCGGATTCGAATCCGGCAGCGCCCGGCAGCAGGAATGATTTGCCGTCCCGCTGGCGCAGCGTGTGACGAAGCAGGTCGCGACCGATCGCGATCGCGAGATCCCGGTAGGCGGCATGCTGCCAGCGCGCATGCGCCATCAACAGCCCAAGGGCGATGTAGAGGTCCCCATCCGTGGCGTTGTTCGGGTCCGCCACGGCGGGCGTCGCGCCGGGCTGGAAGCGCCAGGCATGAAGGTGGTCGTTGCGCCGCTTCAGGACACGCCTCGTCCAGGACAGGATGAGGTCGAAGGCCGGGCGGTCGTCGAAGGCGGCAGCGAAGATCAGGCCCCAGCCCTGGCCCTCGCTGTGGGAGACGCCCTGGTTTCCGGTGTCCACGAGGCGCCCTTCCGGGGCGAGGAAGCGGCTGCGGAACAGCCGCCATTCAGCGGCCGGCTCGGCGCCAGCCGCGGCCGCGGTCAACAGCAGGGGCAGACCGGAGAGGAGGCTCCGGCGGCCCGCCGCAAACCGTTGGCCGAGTGGTCGCGACGCCTGTCGTGTGTCCGGCTGTTCCAAATTGCGACTCGCGCCTTGGTTGATCGGCCTGCCCGCATCTGTAGTGCGGCGAGCGTTACCGAGACGCCAAATCACCAGGACGTGAGCCACCTGCGAATGTTGGTCGGAGACGTGGGGTCAAGCCGCCGGCGTAGGCCAGGCGCATTCCTTCAATCGTTTTCGATCACGAGCGTACCGAGGACTTCACACCGGCAGGCCCGCCGGCGCCTTCACCGTGCGCAATACGAAGGTGCTCTTGGTGTCCTTCACGCCCGGCAGGCGCAGCAGCGTCCGCGTTGCGAACTCGCCATAGGCTTCGAGGTCGCTCGCGACCACCTGCAAGAGGTAGTCGTTGTCCCCGCTCGTGGCCCAGGCGGCCAGCACCTCGGGCACGCGGGCAAGAGCGGCGTGGAATCCCTCGACGACATCCTCGGCGTGGCTGACCAGGGTGACGACCACGAAGGCGTGCAGCGGGAGGCCGACGCGCGCCGGGTCGAGCACCGCGGCATAGCGGGCGATGACGCCCGCATCCTCGAGCCGCTTGACGCGTCGCTGGCAGGGAGTGGCGGAAAGGTTCACCTCCTCCGCCAGCGTCACGATCGGCATCCGCCCGTCGCGCTGAAGGGCGCGCAGGATGCGGCGGTCGGCCTCGTCCAGGAGGAGAGTGTCTTTCGCCATCGGGAGGGGCATTCTTAGGGAATTTCCCTCAAACTGAATAGGATTTCGTCCCAGATGGCACGAAATCCCCTCCCCCTGCCGCGCTAATCTGCGTGCCGGATCGGAGAATCATTCCCATGGTCGCGGAACAGGCCGAACTGCCTGCCGGCCTCCGCGGTGATTACGCCGCAGCCGCCGCAGATTTCACCGTACCCCAGCGTCACGAGGCCTACCTGCCGGAGGACCACGCCACTTGGCGCACGCTCTACGCCCGCCAGGCAGGTCTCTTCCCGCGCCACGCGGCGAAAGCGTGGCGAGAGGGACTGGCGCGGCTCGATTGCGCCGAGGGCATTCCCGAATTCGGGACGGCATCGCAGATGCTCACGGGCCTGACCGGCTGGTCGCTCGTCGCCGTCCCCGGCCTGATCCCGGGCGATGCCTTCTTCGCCCATCTCGCCGCGCGGCGCTTCCCCGTCACCACCTGGATCCGCCGCCCGGAAGAGCTCGACTACATCGTGGAGCCCGACGTTTTCCACGACTTCCTCGGCCATGTGCCCCTGCTGACAAACCCCGTCTTCGCGGACTTCATGGCCGCCTACGGCGCGCTCGGAGAGATCGCGACGCGGGAAGGGACGCTGAGGCCGCTCTCGCGCCTCTACTGGCATCTGGTGGAGTTCGGCCTGATCGAGGAGGACAGCACGATCCGCGCCTTCGGCGCTGGCATCCTCTCCTCGGCGAAGGAGACTGTGCACGCGACGACCTCGCCCAAGCCCCGACGGGTCCGCTTTGCGCCGGAGCGCGTGCTGCACAGCGACTACTTCATCGATGACCTGCAGCCGACCTACTTCGTCATCCGCGACTACGCCGAGCTCTTCCGCGCGATGGAGGGCCTGCCGGCGATGCTCGATGCCGCCCGCGACGTCGAGCCCATCCCACCCGGCGCTGCCGATCCCTCCGACATTCCCGTCCCCCTTTCCGACTGAGGACGAACCCAATGGACATCCCGCCCGACCGTACCGCCATCGCCGGCCAGATCAGCGAAGCCAATCCGATGGGCACCGACGGCTTTGAGTTCGTCGAGTTCACCGGCCCTGACATCGCGCATCTGGAAGGCGTGTTCCGGAACCTCGGCTTCGCGCCGATCGCCCGACATCGTTCAAAACAGGTCACGCTCTGGCGGCAGGGCGAGGTGAACTTCGTGCTCAACGCCGAGCCCACCTCCTTCGCGCAGGGCTTCGCCCGCGTCCATGGTCCCTCCTGCTGCGCCATCGCCTTCCGTGTGGCCGATGCCGCGGCGGCCTTCGATCGTGCCGTCTCGCTCGGCGCGCGTCCCTTCCATGGCCGCGTCGGGCCAATGGAACTGAACATCCCTGCCATCGAGGGGATCGGCGGCTCGCTGATCTATCTGGTGGACCGCTACGGTCCGCAGGGTTCCATCTGGAACGTGGATTTCCGCCCCATCCCCGGCGCCGACCCAAAGCCGAAGGGCGCGGGCCTGAGCGTGATCGATCACCTCACGCACAACGTCCATCGCGGCCGCATGGATGCCTGGTCCGGCTTCTACGAGCGCCTCTTCAACTTCCGCGAGATCCGCTACTTCGACATCGAGGGCAAGCTGACGGGCCTCAAGTCCAAGGCCATGACCAGCCCCTGCGGGCAGATCCGCATTCCCATCAACGAGAGCAGCGACGACAAGTCGCAGATCGAGGAATACCTGCGCGCCTACAAGGGCGAAGGCATCCAGCACATCGCCATGGGCACGGACGACATCCACGCCAGCGTGGAAATGCTGCGCGACGGCGGCGTCCGCTTCCTCGACACGCCCGAGACCTACTACGAGCTCCTGCCAAAACGCCTTCCCGACACCGGCGAGGACATGGCCCGGCTCGCGAAGAACCGCATCCTGATGGATGGCTCGCCTTCCGGCGGGCGGCTCCTGCAGATCTTCACCAACACGGTGATCGGCCCGATCTTCTTCGAGCTCATCCAGCGCAAGGGCGACCAGGGCTTCGGAGAGGGCAACTTCCGCGCCCTGTTCGAGAGCATCGAGCTCGATCAGGTCCGCCGCGGTGTCCTGAAATCCGAAGGCGCCTGACACGCCCTCTCACGACGCTCAGGAGGGGTATCCGGTGCTTCGCACGTCAAGCGGCAGTTCATTGCCGCTCGCTTCTCGAGAGCCATCGATCGGGCTTCGGCCAATCCTGTCGGGTCGCATTTTCCCCCAGGTCGGGCGCGCAGGTCAGCATTGTCCTTTCCCGAAAGCGGACAAAATGCCGATAAGAAGGCCAATGCCCTGGGCCAATCCTGGGCAACCCGGAGGAGGAGCGTCCCATGTCAGGCTTTGCCAGCACCAAGGACCTTGCCGAGAAGACGGTCTCCTTCGACGAACTCGGTCCCGGCCTTTTCGGCTACACGGCCGAGGGCGACCCGAACTCTGGCATCGTGATTGGCGACAAGGGCGTGCTGGTAGTGGACGCACAGGCGACGCCCCGCATGGCACAGGACGTCATTGCGCGCATCCGTGAGGTGACGGACAAGCCTGTCACGCACATCGTGCTGAGCCACTACCATGCGGTGCGTGTGCTCGGCGCCTCGGGCTACCCGAACGCGGAGATCGTTGCCTCCGACGTCACGCGGGACCTGATCGTGGAGCGCGGCCAGCAGGATATGGACAGCGAGATCGGACGATTTCCGCGTCTTTTCCGCGGAAAGGAGGGCATTCCGGGCCTCACCTGGCCGCACATCGTCTTCCACAAGCGCATGACGTTGTGGATGGGCGAACGGGAAGTGCAGATCATCCACATCGGCCGCAGCCACACCGCCGGTGACACCGTCGTGTGGCTGCCGAAGGAGAAGGTCTGCTTCGCCGGAGACACGGTGGAGTTCGGGGCCACTCCCTATTGCGGCGATGCCCATTTTTCCGATTGGCCCGCAACGCTCGCTGCCGTGCGTGCGCTGGGTGCGGAGAAGCTGGTCCCAGGCCGCGGCCGTAGTCTGATGAACAGGACCGAGGTTGAGGAGGCGCTGGCAGGAACTGCTTCCTTCACCTCGGACCTCTTCGCCATCGCCAAGAGAGGTGTGGCGCAGAGCGCGACGCTGAAACAGGTCTACGATGAGGCGATGGCGACCATGCGCCCGAAATACGGGCAGTGGGTAATCTTCGAGCACTGCATGCCATTCAACGTCAGCCGCGCCTTTGACGAGGCGAAGGGGCTGGATCGCCCGCGCATCTGGACCGCCGAGCGCGACGTCGAAATGTGGAAGGCGCTGGAGCATGGCACTGCGATGAAGTCCGCCGAGATCACGCGTTGACGGGAGCGATGGCCATGACGATCGTTCAGGAGATCTCCACCAAAGTTGGGCTCGCGCCGGGCTACATGTCCGGCTTCGGAAACGGCTTCGAGACCGAAGCGCTGCCGGGCGCCCTGCCCGTCGGACGAAATTCCCCGCAGCGCTGCGCCTACGGACTCTACGCTGAGCAGCTGTCGGGCTCGCCCTTCACGGCGCCGCGCGCCTCCAACGAGCGGAGCTGGCTTTACCGCATCCGTCCAACGGTCGCGCATTGGAACGCCATGCGTGCAACCGAGGCCGGCCTATGGCGTAGCGCGCCCTGCGCCGAAGCGGTGGTGCCGCCCGCACCGATGCGCTGGGCGCCGGTCGCGATGCCCGAAATGCCCCAGACCTTCCTGGATGGCATCCGCACCATCACAACCGCCGGCGATGTCGCTTCCCAGGCCGGCATGGCCGCAAGCATCTACCTGGTCACCAAGCCAATGGTCGACGAGGTGTTCTGGAACGCCGATGCCGAGATGCTGCTGGTCCCGCAGCTTGGCGCGCTGCGGCTCCGTACCGAGTTTGGCGTGATTGACATCGCGCCCGGCGAGATTGCGGTCATCCCGCGCGGCGTGAAGTTGGCCGTGGACCTGCGTGGTGGTCCGGCGCGTGGCTACCTCTGTGAGAACTACGGCGGCGCCTTCACTCTGCCGGAGCGGGGGCCGATCGGCGCAAACTGCCTCGCCAACCCACGCGACTTCCTGACGCCGATTGCGGCATATGAAGATGTCGAGCGGCCGCACCGCCTCGTGGTGAAATGGGCCGGCGCGCTATGGGAGACCGAGATCGGATGGAGCCCGCTCGACGTCGTTGCCTGGCACGGCAACTACGCGCCTTACAAGTACGACCTGCGGCGCTTTTCGCCGGTGGGCCCGCTCCTGTTCGACCACGCTGACCCCTCGATCTTCACGGTGCTCACCGCACCGTCGGAGACGCCAGGCACAGCCAACGTGGACTTCGTGGTCTTCCCGGACCGCTGGATGGTGTCGGAGAACACCTTCCGACCGCCATGGTACCACATGAATATCATGAGCGAGTTCATGGGTCTGATCTACGGCCAATACGACGCGAAACCCGAGGGCTTCAAGCCAGGAGGTTTCAGTCTGCACAATCAGATGCTGCCGCACGGGCCCGATCGCGACGCATTCGAGGGTGCTTCGAACGCCACGCTCAAGCCACACAAGCTGGAGGGCACCATGGCATTCATGTTCGAGACGCGTCATGTGCAACGCGTCACGCGCTACGCCGCGGAAATGCCGGAGCGCGAGCTCTCGTACGGCAGCTATGGCTCCGCGCTGACGCGCAAATTCGATCCGTCCCGGCGCGAGATCTGACGGATGCTGCGCGACCGCGCGCACGATGTCTCGTTGCGAGGCTCGCTGGCCTCGGCCAACGGCCACCCGGATCTGCTGATCCGGAACCTGCCGCTCGGCATCTTCTCGCCGCACGGCGGCGCGCCGCGGATCGCGATACGAATGTGGGCAGCCTGGAGAGCGCCAGATGCACTCGACCTACGTCTACCCGCGCTTCGGCTACCACCGATCACCGGACCAGGACTCGAGTTCGCGCGTTCGTCATCGGGTGGTGATCGTTGGCGCGGGGCCGGTCGGGCTATCACTCGCCATCGACCTCGCGATGCAGGACATCGCGGTGGTGGTGCTCGACCAGGACGACACGGTCAGCGTTGGCTCGCGTGCCGTCTGCTACGCGAAGCGCGCTCTGGAGATCTGGGATCGGTTGGCTGTCGCCGACCGCGTTGTCGCGAAGGGGGTCGGCTGGCAACGCGGCAAGGTCTTTAGTCGCGACGATCAGGTCTACGAGTTCAATCTACTGCCCGAAGGCGGTCACAAGCTGCCCGCCTTCGTGAATTTGCAGCAGTACTACCTCGAGGAATACCTGGTCGCGCGCGCGGCCACCCTGCCCAACATCGACCTGCGCTGGAACAACAAGGTGCTGTCGATCACATCCGACCCTACGGGATCAACGCTGCAGGTGGAGACGCCCGACGGTATCTACGCCATCGAAGCCGACTGGTTGATTGCTGCCGATGGCGCACGCAGCAATATCGGCAGACAGATGGGGCTGGAGTTCAGGGGACAGGTCTTTCACGACCGCTTCCTTATCGCCGATGTCGTAATGCAGGGTGACTTTCCGGCTGAGCGCTGGTTCTGGTTTGATCCACCGTTCCACCGCAACCAGTCCGCGCTGCTGCACAAGCAGGCCGACAACGTCTGGCGCGTTGATCTGCAACTGGGCCGGGATGCCGATCCGGAGGAGGAGACGAAGCCGGATCGCGTGATCCCTCGCCTCCGGGCGATGCTCGGACCCGACCGCCCCTTCGAGTTGGAATGGGTCAGCGTCTATACGTTCCAGTGCCGCCGCCTGGATCGCTTCCTGCATGGGCGCGTGATCTTCATCGGCGACGCGGCACATCTGGTCTCACCCTTCGGCGCGCGTGGCGCAAACGGCGGCGTGCAGGACATTGACAACCTCGCTTGGAAGCTACGCCTGGTGCTTCAGGGGAAGGCACCTGCCAGCCTGCTTGAGAGCTATGACCGCGAGCGCGTGCAGGCGGCCGACGAGAACATCCTGAATTCCACGCGATCGACGGACTTCATCACGCCAAAGACGCCGATGGCCCGCGCATTGCGCGACGCGGTGCTGGACCTGGCGCGCGAGCATGCCTTCGCCCGGCCACTGATCAACAGTGGGCGGCTGTCGACCCCGTGCACGTATCGTGATTCGCCACTCTCCACGCCCGATCTTGCGAACGAGGGCTTCTCGGGAGCCATGGTGCCAGGTGCACCATGTGCCGACGCGCCAGTGCTGCGAGACGGCAAGCCTGCCTGGCTGTTGGAACAACTCGGCTTCGACGTCGTCGCGCTGACCTTCGGCAGTGACGCCACGGCAGTGCGATCCTGGGCCGCGCGCCAGGTCGTCCCGACGCGCGTACTGAACATCGCGGCTGATCCGGCGGCGGCGGCGGTGATCGCTGCCGCCGGGATCCCTGCCGTCATCGACGTCGAAAGCCTGATCGCGGAGCGCTACGAGGCCACGCCCGGTAGTTTCTATCTGATCCGGCCCGACCAGCACGTGGCCGCACGCCGACGTCACTTTGACGCCGGCTTCGCCGATGTCGCGCTGGCGCGCATGGCAGGCAATGACATCCCAGCCGCAGGGCGCACAGCATGAGCCACCTTGAACTTGATCCACGCCTTCGCGCGCCGGACGCCTTCCTGGCGTCGTTGATGGAACGACTGCGTGGCCTGGACGAAGTACAGACGCGCGCATTCACGGCACGCCTGATCCTCCTTCTTGCCAACCAGATTGGCGATCCCGAGGTGCTGGAGGAAGCCATCTCCATCGCCGCGCGCGGGATGGTCTCGCAGCTGTCCGGCTGACCATGTCAGCAGCGGAAGAGTCGCACCTGCGGAAGCCCATGTTCGCGCGTGACATGCTCGTGCATTTCGATGGCGTCGCCAGCACGGGGGCCGAACCCCGGCTCGATCGCCGAGGAAGGCGGACCCAGTGGTGCTGCGCCTGCTTGCCAGGCGTCGCGTGACGCTGAATGACCCTGTCCCCTGGCCCCCCCGGTCTGAGCCTGAGCTCCTCGACCTCGATCTGCGCATCGAAGCCGATGATGCCGGTTTCCACGATGGCTGCAGAATGCAACAGGATGATCGCAACCCTCGCTTGGCTTCGCGGTGCTTCGGAGCGAACGGAGATGTACGCGGAGGGCACCGCGCGGCCCCGCTGAAGGCGCCACCGTCGCCCAGGTCATCGAGGCCACCGGTTGGCAGCAGCACACCGTCCGCGGCTTCCTCGCAGGCCTCGGCCTCACCCGCCGCCAACGGCCAAGCGCGGCTACGGCACTGGCCCAGCTACGATCGCCCCGCCAAAGATCAGGTAGAGCACGAGTATGATCAAGAGCAGGCCGAGAAGCCCTCCGAAGCCTCCACCGCCATAGTAGCCGGACCGGTACCCGTAATAGCCGCCACCCCCGAAGAGCAGAAGCAGCAGCACGATGATCAGCAGAAGGGTCATTGGACGTCTCCTCTGCGATAACAAGCGTCGGAGGCCATGCGAAAGTTGCAGGCCTGCATGCCAATGCGCACTCCGTTCCCCCGCGGCCGTTGTCCCAAGATGAGGCCGTGCCCTGGCACCTCGTCCTGGCACCCCCACTTGAGCATCATCAACCACCGGAGTGAGCGGATGAGTACGAACCCGGACTACGCGCCACCCAGCGTCTGGACCTGGAACAAGGCCAATGGCGGCCGGTTCGCCAACATCAATCGCCCCGTCGCGGGGCCGACCCATGACAAGGAGCTACCCGTCGGTCGCCACCCTCTGCAGCTCTATTCGCTGGCAACGCCGAACGGCGTGAAGGTGACAGTGATGCTCGAGGAACTGCTGGCCCTTGGTCACCGTGGTGCCGAATACGACGCGTGGCTCATCCGCATCGGTGAGGGCGATCAGTTCGGCAGCGGCTTCGTTTCCATCAATCCGAACTCGAAGATTCCTGCGCTCGTCGATCGCAGCGGAACGGCACCGATCCGGGTGTTCGAGTCCGGCGCCATCCTCGTCTACCTGGCCGAGAAGTTCGGTGCATTTCTGCCCAAGGACCCTGCCGCCCGCGCAGAGTGCTTGTCATGGCTGTTCTGGCAGATGGGAAGTGCCCCGTACCTCGGCGGCGGCTTCGGGCATTTCTACGCCTATGCGCCCACCAAGATGGAATACCCGATTGATCGATTCACGATGGAAGTTAAGCGTCAGCTCGATGTGCTCGATCGGCGCCTGGGCGAGTGCGAATACGTCGCGGGTCCGGACTACACCATCGCCGACATGGCGATCTGGCCCTGGTACGGCGGGCTGGTGAAAGGCTGGCTCTATGGAGCGGCCGAATTCCTCGACGTGCAGTCGTACCGGCATGTCCAGCGATGGGCAGATCGGATAGCCGAACGACCTGCCGCTCGGCGGGGGCGTATGGTCAATCGCGTGCAGGGTGATCCGGCCAGTCAGCTTCGGGAGCGCCACGACGCCAGCGACTTCGACACAAGCACACAAGACAAGCTGCAGGCGGCTGATTGAACCGCCTGCCGCGGCCGCGGATCTAGTCATCCGCTCAGCTGAGACCTGTTCAACGCCGACCAACGGTCGTTGGGCGGTGCTGAACAGATGCGATGCACGGTGTCAGCAGGCGGGTGCGTTGCGGGGCACCGCCTGTTGCGGAGCAAGATGGACACGGCGCGAACCGGTCACGATCAGTGCCACCACTTGCTGCTCAGCGCCCCGCCGCGGATGATAGTGAAGACTGGTAGGGAATTCCCGCATGCGCGCATTCGCAGCCTTGGCCTCCCTCCTCCTGTTCAGCCTCGCGCCGCCCGGCGCGGCACAGACGCTGCGCCTCGGCATCGGCGCCGACCCCAACGTGCTGGACCCGGCGGTCAGTGGCTCCTTCGTGGAGCGCGTGGTCTTCTCCGCGCTCTGCGACAAGCTCGTGGATATCGGCCCGGACCTCACCTTCCGGCCGGAACTTGCGACCCACTGGGAATGGGCGTCGGACGCGCTCTCCTTGACGCTGACACTGCGCACCGATGCGCGGTTCCACGACGGCACGCCCATCGATGCGGAGGCGGTGCGCGTCAACCTTGAGCGCTATCGCAGCGCGCGGGAATCGCGGAGGCGGAGCGAGCTCGCGCCGGTCAGCGGCGTGGAGGTGCCAGATTCGCGCACCGTCGTCATCCGCCTCTCCGAGCCCTACGCGCCGCTACTCTCAGTGCTCGCGGACCGCGCCGGCATGATCATGTCGCCTGCCGCCCTCGCGCGGCTCGGCGAGCGCATCCGCGAGGAGCCAATCTGCTCCGGTCCCTTCCGCCTGACCCGCCGGGTGCCGCAGGACCGCATAGAGATGGAGCGCTTCGCAGGCCACTGGAATGCCGCGAACATCTACGCGGAGCGACTCGTCTTCCTGCCGATTCCGGACAATACGGTGCGGCTGCTGAACCTGCGCGCGGGGCAGCTCGACATCATCGAGCGGCTGTCGCCCACCGATGTCGCCGATGCCCAACGCGATCGGCGACTCCGCGTGATGGAAGCAACGGCCATTGCCTACCAGACCATGTCCATCAACACCGCGACCGGCGCCTTGCGGGACCCGCGGGTTCGGGAAGCGCTGGAGCGCAGCATCGACCGCAACATCATCAACCAGGTCGCGCTGGAAGGCCGCTTCGTGCCAACCAACCAGCCCGAGGCGCCAGGTACCGCCTTCCACTTCCCCGATCTGCCGCCGCCGCCGCGTGATCCGGCCCGGGCCCGCGCCCTGCTGCTTCAGGCTGGCCATCAGCGCTTCGCCTTCACCCTGAAGGTGCCGAACAGCCCGGTCGAGTCCCAAGTGGCGCAGATCATCCAGGCGATGGCGGCGGAAGGTGGCTTCGACATCCGCATCGAAACGCTGGAAGCCAGCACCATGGTCGCGGCGACGCAGCGCGGCGACTACGATGCGGCGATCGCCATTTGGTCCGGCCGCCCCGACCCGCATGGCAATGTCGCCATGTGGCTCGCCAGCGACGGCTTCCTGAACTGGGGGAAATACGCGAACTCGGAGGTGGATGCGGCGCTGAACGCTGCGCGCCGCAGCACCGATTCCGGCGAGCGCCGCGAGGGTTACCGGCAGGCAGCGGCGCTCTGGATGGCAGACCGCCCGCATCTGTTCCTGTACCATCACCGATGGTTCTGGGCCCTGCGCGCGGACGTGAGCGGCTTCGAGCCCAATCCGGACGGCATCATCCGCTTCGCTGGGATCCGCGTGCCGTAGGGGATGCCACCAGGCACGCCCTGACCAACGGCCTTCCCGCGCGGCGCGTGTCGGGCGGCGTAATGTGCAGTACTGCCTCCGGCCGGACATCACCCACCGGGCCTTCGCAGCCGTGACGTGCCCAACGCAGTCATCCGAGGGGCGTGCCTGGCTTCCACGAAGCAGACACTGCCCGCCGACCATCCAATGGCCGAATTCGGCGGAAACCAGACATTCAGCATGAGCCCACCTGACCGGGAGAGCGCGGATCAGGTGATCACGACGAAGCGGTCCACGTCCACCATGCCATGGTCGGTAATCTTCAGATGCGGGATCACGGGCAGGGCAAGGAAGGCCAGCTGAAGGAACGGCTCGTCAAGCGTCACCCCAAGCGAATGCGCGGCGGCGCGCAGGATGGAGAGTTCCCCCTGCACGATCTCGAAGGGCTTGAGACTCATCAGCCCGGCAATCGGCAGCGCCACCTCCGCCAGCAGGCGGCCGTCGGCGGCGACCACGAAGCCGCCCTCGATCTCGCCCAGGCGATTGCAGGCCAGCGCCATGTCGGAATCGTTGGTGCCGACCACCGCGATGTTGTGATGGTCGTGGCAGACGGTCGTGGCGATGGCGCCGCGCTGCAACCCGAAGCCCTTCACGAAGCCAATCGCCCGGTTACCGTTCACCCCGTGCCGTTCGACGATGGCGACTTTCACCAGGTCGGCGGCAAGGTCGGGCACTGAGACACCATCCTCGACGGGCAGTATTGCCTCGAGCCGCTCGGTGATGATGCGGCCGGGGATGATGCCGATTACCGGGCTCGACCCGCTGGGCGCAGGACGACGGAAGTCGGCAGCGGAGACCTGCGGAGCGCGCACGCTATGGCGGGCGATGGGGGGGATCGTCTGGCGCCGGGCGAAGGCGCCCTCGTCCGCCACGACGCCACCACAGAGTACGAGCCGGGCGCGGCAGTTCTCCAGCGCGTCGATGGCGACGATGTCGGCGCGCCAACCAGGGGCGATCAGGCCTCGGTCCGCGAGACCGAAGATCCGTGCGGCGGAGTGGCTGGCGGCCCGGTATACTGCGAGCGGGTCCGCGCCCAGCGCGATGGCCGTGCGGATCATGTAGTCCAGGTGACCGTGCTCGGCGATATCGAGCGGGTTGCGGTCATCGGTGCAGAGCGCAAGGAAGGGCGAGTGCCGCTCCGTGATGAGCGGCGCCAGCGCATGCAGATCCTTGGAGACCGATCCTTCCCGAACCAGGATCGCCATCCCCTTGGACAGCTTCTCCAGTGCCTCAGCCGCACTCGTTGTCTCGTGGTCGGTTCGGATGCCGGCGGCGAGATAGCCGTTGAGATCCAGGCCGCGCAGCAGCGGCGCATGGCCATCGATATGCCGCCCCTGAAACGCGTGCAGCTTGGCCAGGCAGCCGGGGTCGCGGCGCAATACTCCAGGATAATCCATGAACTCGGCCAGCCCGATGACCTTCGGATGCTGTGCCAGCGGCAATAGGTCCGCGACGTCCAATCTTGCGCCGGACGTCTCCAACTGTGTCGCCGGCACGCAGCTGGAAAGCTGGACGCGCAGGTCCATCACGGTGCGCTCGGCCGCCTGCAGGAAGTAGCGGATGCCCTCGATACCGGCGACGTTCGCGATCTCGTGCGGGTCGCAAATTGCCGTCGTCACGCCGCGCGGGGCCACCGCGCGGTCGAACTCGAAGGGTGTGACCAGTGAGGATTCGATGTGCAGGTGCGTGTCGATGAAGCCAGGCACCAGCACCAGCCCGGAGACGTCGATCTCACGCCGGCCACGATAGCTGCCTTGTGTGCCAACGATCCGTTCCGCACAGACCGCGACATCACTCTCCATGAGCGCGCCGGTGACCAAGTCGAAAACGCGCCCGCCTTTCAGTACCAGGTCGGCGGGCGTGGCGCCCCGCCCCTGATCAATGGCCGCGGCGAGCTCGGCGATGGGCCTTTCGATGGCGGTTTCCCTCCGGCGGCCAGTCGGTGCGGCGGTTGCCGAATGGCGCCGTTCCTTCCGGCGCCTGGAGAGGTTGCCAAGCCTCAGCTTGTCAGTCGAGCGGCGTAACAGCCGCGAGGCGGAGGTAAGGGACCCGAATGACCACGTCGGATCGAGAGCAGCCGGCTGGGCGATGACACGGGGCATGTAACGGTGGTGCCGGGGCGCCGCGACCAAGGCAACAGCCAGCGTCTCCCGCCTTACCAAGGACTTAGAGAATGCTGCTCATCGATGAGTGTTAGAGAGAGAGCAATATTTTACACAATTTGTGTATTTTGATACTAGTTGAGATTACTTTTTAGATGCATGATGCGCCAGCGAGGCTTTTTGCCCCCCGGCCTTGCGAAAGGTGGCCGCCGCAGCTGGTAAACTGGGTGCGGCGGCGCCTCTTGCCCATGACGCGCGACCGACATGTCCGACGTGTCACCTCATTGGGTCACGGCAGCGCGGAACGTGACATTATCCCCATCCGGGTGGAGACGGTGGCGTCTGAACGGTGCAGGAACGCGCGAGACGGGGCGCGTGGGGCAGATGTCGCTGACTTGGTGGCGATGGAGGGTGCAGGGGCGCGTAGGCCAGCCTATGCCGCGGCGACAGGACCCCTCAATGCAGCGTCGCGGCGGGCCATTGCTTCCCACACTGCTCGCAGCAGGATCAGGGGCCACCAGGCGCCGTCGAGATGAAGAAGCGTGCCGAGCCGGCACAGGGTACGGACGAGTCGTCAGCCCCGCGCCGCCGGGCAGATCACGCGCAGTGCCGCAAACCAGCGGTCGCCGGCGAGCCGCACGCGGCCTTCCTCGATGATCGGCGCGTCGGCGCAGCGGTCGCCCAGCGCCGAGTGCGTCACGTTTCGATTGCCCTCCGGCGTGCCGCGGCCGAGGGGATCCAGCGCGACGGGCGAGATGATGGTGATGATTCGCACGCTGTCCGCATGGATGGGGTGCGGTTCCACCCGCAGCATGCCACGCGTCAGGCTCGCATCCCGCTCGAGCCCCTGACACCCCGCCAGCCCCACCGCCGCGGTCACGATCAGCAGTCCTCGCATCGGCGCCTCCATCCACCGAGGACACCATGCCGCTTCCGCATCGAAAAAGTGAAGCATCGTGCTCACGCTGAGCGCGCCGCCGTCGAGGCCGAGGGCTGAACCCCCCTTGGGAGCCCTACCGCCGTTGCGGTCCGTCCGAAATGTTGGTGCACACGCGTTGCGGTTACCCCTGCCCCAAGCCCAGTGCCGCTCGGCCGCATAGGTTCCCACGGCGCGAGCATGCCCGAACACGTGCCGCCAAGAGTTGGAGATTTCGCTGGAGAGGTTCCGGCCAGATCCTGCCAACCTCTTGAAAAGATTGGCGTCCCCTAGGGATGCCACATGCCCTTTAAACCCAGACAGATTTGGCGTCCCGTTCTGTCTCATTCCGTCCAGAAACTGCTTTCCTAAGCGGCTTTTCAGCTGTATCTGACGTCTGTACCACACCCCCTCGGTGTCCCATTCTGTTCGGTTCGATCCGACTGCAGCCGGCGCGTGTGAGGGGGTTTAACCCCCTCAGGTTGAGGGGCAACCCCCTCGGCGCGGGGGCGGGAAACGGGGGCTATGGATGGCGAAAGTTCAGGGGCTGACGGACGCGCGGCTGAGGGGCTTCCTCGAGCCCGGCAAGCACCACGACGGCAAGGGCACCGGCCTGTACCTGGTGGTCCGCGAAAGCGGATCCCGGGCTTGGGCGCAGCGCCTCCGTGTACCGGGCGGCAAGGTCCGTGAGATCGGGCACGGCACCTATCCGGAGGTGGGCATCGGTGAGGCCCGACGCCGTGCTGAGGCTGCCCAGGAACAGGTCCGCACCGGCGCAGATCCGGTGGTTGCGCGTCAGGGTGCCAAGGTCGCCGCCGCGGTGGCGCAGGAGCGCACTCTGCGCGCCGCGCTGGCCGGCTACCTCGCCGCGCACTCGGGCGCCTGGAAGAACGCGAAGACGGAACCGGTATTTCGCGCCTCCATCGAGAAGCACGCCGCTGCGCTGATCGATCGCCCGGTGGCTGGCATCAGCCTCGAGGATGTGCGCGACACCCTGTCCTCGATTTGGACGACCACCCCGGTGCTGGCGCAGAAGGTGCGCGGGCGCCTGGAGGCGGTGTTCGAATTCGCCGCCGCGGCGCGCTGGATGAGCGGTGCGAACCCTGCCGCGTGGAAGGGCGGCCTCCGCCCACTTCTGGCGAAGCCGAGCACCCTCCACACGACGCGGCACCACCCTGCCCTGCCCTGGCGGCGCGTGCCGGCCTTTCTGACGGCGCTTCGGCAGCAGCCAGGCGTTGCGGCGACATGTCTTCACCTCTGTATCCTCACGGCCTGCCGCAGCGGCGAGGCGCGCGGAGCGGACTGGTCCGAGATCGATCTCCAGGCTGGCGTGTGGAAGATTTCGGCTGCACGCATGAAGGCGCGAGCGGCGCACCGGATCCCGCTTGCGCCGGCTGCTATCGCGTTGCTGACCAGCCAGCTGCCAGACGATGGGAACAAGCCGGCGCGTGGGCTGGTATTCCCGAATCCGAAGGGCGCGCCGTACAGCGACATGTCCCTGCTCGCTGTGGTCCTGCGAATGCAGGATCTTGCCACCAAGCGCGGCGGGCTGGGTTGGGTGGATGAGGACAAGACTCGGATCACCCCTCACGGCTTCCGCACCTCCTTCCGCTCGTGGTGCGGCGATCACGCTGTGCCGCGCGAACTTGCCGAGATGTCCCTTGCCCACAAGATCGGCAGCGCGGTCGAGCAGGCCTATGCCCGCACCGACCTGCTGGATCGGCGCCGCGAGGTCATCGACCGCTGGTGCGCCTTCATCGAGGCGGCGCCGTCTAAGCAATCGATGCGGTCGCTGCCGCATGTCAACCAACGCAAGTCCAACGCTGGCCTGCCGGGGAGCCGCGACATCTGACCGATGGGAGGTTTGCCATGAAGCGTTCCGTTTCGCGTGCGCGTCCCGCAGATGACGATGAGCGCCAGCACTGGGCCATTATGGCGAGAACCGCGACCCAGTTGGCTCGCTGGCTGACGGCTGGTGTCGAGTGTCCGGGCCACGCGAAAGCCCTGGCGTGGATGCCTCCGTCGGTGCAGGCGGCCGTTCTCAGCCATCGGTCGCCAAACAGCCGTTACATCCCCAGTGTGCAGCGCGCGTACGACGCCGCGTATGCGAAGGCACGAGCCGAGGGTCGCCGCCGAATTCACACTTCGGAATGGGCACCGTCCAATTCCGATCCTTCGGCGGTCAACCGCAATTCGCCAATCTTTGTCCCTGGGACGGCGCCATACGGAAGTCGGATTATTAATGCCATTGCGGCTGAAGCGAATGTCAGCCCCGCCACGATCCGCATGTGGGTACAGCGGCTGGCGGACGTCTTCGAGGAAGAGGACAGGCGGATCTTTGGCGACGCGGTGAAGCGGAAGCCCGGCAACCGCCGGTCGTCGCGCGGTAAGCGCCACGCTGAATAACAAAGGTGGCAGCGCTGTCGATCGGGCCGCAGTAGCCCGCCAATGTCCCTCCAGCATCACCTCGCTGGAGACCCAACGTGCCCCGCCCTTCCGATACCCCTTTCCCCCAGAGCGCGGTCCCGGAGGCCCAGTACCGCCGCCGCATCGCGCTGATGCCGACGGGCTGGTTAAGCGCCACCAACCTTGTTGAGCGCCGCGTGGTGGGATCGAACACGAGCCTGGATCGCCTCCTGGCTCGTGCGGCTAATGACAATCCATTCCCGAAGCCGGCACGCGACGCCGCGACCCGCATGCGCTTCTGGCGCGAGGGTGACGTCACCCTCTGGGTCGAACTCGAGCGCCAGCATCGCGAACGGCGGCTCCTGCAACCCGAACCGCGCCGCGATCATCGTCAGGGGTCGTTGCTCGAAGCTAAGGGGGTGGTCTCATGACCCGCAGGCAATCCCTTTGCGCCTCCGCCGCGCAGCAGGCCCTTGCGGGCCTGCCCCCGCCCGACGCAGCCGACGCGCCGATCACCGTCACCGTCCCTGGCGCTACGGCCAGGACCGGCATCCCGCGGACGGCGATCTACGACCTTGTCGCCGCGGGGCGCCTGCGGGTCTCGCGCGTCGGGCGACGCTCCCTGATCGTCTACGCCGACCTGCACCGCGTGGTGATCGATGGCATCGCCGCACGTGAGGCAGAAATCCACGCCGCTGTTCAGAACGGACGAATGGTTCGTGCCGCACAAACCGCAAACCGGAGGGAAGCATCATGAGCGATATCAGTGACGACCGCACCGACTATGCGGTGAGGGTCCAGAACGTTATCGGAGCAGTCCGTGAGCTCATTCTGAACGGCCTTCCGGGCCTGTCGCGGGATGCCCGCGAGGCCTTGTGGGACATGTACCCGCCTACGACCCTACGGCTGCTTAACCTGGCCGTCGAGTGTTTGGGCTGGGAAGAAGATTCGACCATCGAAGACATGCGTGAAGCGCTTGAACGGATTCCATCATTGAATCTCTCTTCCGCGATCGTTTGGGGCGCGGCTGGATTTGTGGATGACCTGCGCACCGAGGAAGTTAGCTGGCTCTCAAGAGATGAGGCACGGGTGTGGCTACCCGAGGTATGCGAAATCTTTGCTGAGAGGGCCGTGTCGTGAGCGCCGACATCGTGCACATCGGCCCCGTGCCTACCCTCGCCCGCGACGAGAACGGTTTCGAACAGTGGCGCGGCGCGCTACTGCACCTCGTAGAGTTTGGCATGGCCATAGAAGGATCAAGCTGGGAGATCGTGCAGCAGGCCCCGTCCGACGTGTTGTGGTTCGCGGTCCATAGCATCAGCCCACCGCTGCAAGGGTGTCTTGAGAAGGTGGTAGGCGGGATGGATCCTTTCTCCGCAGCGATCCTCGTCCTTCATGATCTGACTTCCTCTGACGACCCGTGGTCACGCGCCGCGTGGTTCGCCCTCGGTTGGCTTATGGCGCTGCGAGAGGCCCACGCACTCACCGACGAAGACCGGGTTCCCGATCACGTCATGCAGAAGGTCCGCGAGTGGTTCGACAGTGACGAACTCGCTCTTGATGCATGGCTGGGGCGCAAACACGACGGGATCACCCTCGTCGAGGACAGCGCCACGGTCGAATTCATCGCGGAGTGCCGCGTCCGCCTGGAAAAGCTGCGCGATGTCGCCAAGGCGCTCGTGGCTGAGTCGCCGGTCGGTATGCGGATGTTGGCCCAGGTTCTGGCCGACTATGGCGAAGGCGCGCGGAACATCAGCACCCTTGCGCCGAAACATTACCAGGCAGTGCTCACCGCACTGATGGCTGAACGCGCGAAGTGACGCACGGGGTGATCGCCCCCCCCTTCATCCAGCCAGCCAGCGAGATCCCCTCGTCTCGGCACCGGACAGCCAGCTCGGACGTGATGGTTGTGCCAGTAGCGAGGAAACTTCCGCGCTCGAACCAGCCGAAAGGGCATTCCCATGGTCCGTAAGACTTTGCAGAACGCCCCTCATTCGCCGCGACTGGACGGCGCCGTTCCTACTGAAGCCTCGGCCGGCGGCGCGACCCGCAGGTCTCAAGCGGTCGAGTTCATCGTCATTCGTACTAGGATCAGGCAGAGCAAGGCGTACACGCTGACCGCCAGCGGCTCCTTGTGGCAGGAGCCGGCCGCCAGGCTTTCGAGCGGCAAGGCCATCAGGACACGCATCGCCGGCCTCGCAGATCTCCCGCCGATCCTCGCTGACCTGAACGAAAGTGACCTGATCGTCGCCGGCCGCATCGTGAAGCCGGGGGTGGGCGAAGAAGCGTGGATCAGGACCAAGGCAGCGATGGCCGACATCGCCGACAGGATCGAGAAGGCTGCGGTCCCCCCGACGAAGTTCGTGACGCGCACAAAGGCCGATATGGCCTATGTCGCTGGTGCCCCCGCGCTGGTGGGTGGAGATCACGATGCAGGCTATCTGGATGACGCCTATCGCGCGCGTTTGGATGCCGCCGGCGGCGTGATCGCGGCAGCGACGGCAGTGTGGCCCGCGCTGCGGTCGGTCGAGATGCTGGGCGTGCCGTCGTCATCCTGCGGCATTCTGAATGCTGACACGAAGGAGTTGCTGCGTGACAGCCGCTCGCTGCACGTCTGGATGATCTGCAATGATTCCGGTGTCGGTAACGTCGGCACGCTCAAGTTCTTCCTGCGCCTGCACCAGCATTTGGTCCTAGCCGGGTGGGGTTGGCTGTTCGTCAGTGAAGCTGGCCGTGCCGAGGTGCGCTCGCTGTTCGACCTGGCCGCGTCGGGTAGAGGTGAACGCCTGTGGTACAGCGGCCCCGCAGCGCTGGGCGCGGGGCTGGAACAGCGCGAGGGTGCGCGCGACCCGGTGCTGGTTCACCGTGGGCAAGGGCGCCTCGACCTCGAGACGATGATGCCACCTGCCCTGACAAAGGCGGAGGAAGCCCGCTTCAATGAAATCGAGCGCGAGTTTCGGGAGATGCACGCCCACAAGATCCGTCAGCTGAAAGACGCTCACCGTGAGCCGCACCGGCAGCGACTGCTGGCACGGGGTGCCACGCCAGCGGAGGCCGAGCGTCGGCTCGTGAATTGGGAACGCCAGGAGCTCGATGGCGAGGCGTTGATCTGGCTGGACCATGGCAACGCCATGCGCGTGGCGGACGTGCTTGCCGACCTGGATGAATTCTTCCGCAAGCATGGCGATGGGTGGCGCGTCACCATGCTCGACCCGATCGAGCCTGACTATCGCGGCGCAGCCGCCAACGTGGCGGTGATGGACGGCGGCAACGGTCGATGTCCGTCGATCTTCTCACACGCGCATGGTGGGCAGCGCTTCGAGCTGGGCTGGTCAGCGGAGGACGTGCGCCGCCGGGCAGAGGATGCCGTGGAGCTGCTCGCCGCGACGCGCGGCGCTGAACTGACCAGGTTCGAAATCGTCGATGCTGTTGGCTGTGCGACCGGACCGATGTTCTGTCGCCTGCTGCCGAGCGCGACGCCAGCGGCGGTCGATGAGGCCTTGTCAGGCAGTGGCGTCACGCGGCGCGACATCTTTGGATGGGAGGTTGGACAGCACGTCGTCGAGAACCTGCTTGGTCTGACGCGCACGCTGAAGGATCGCGCGCCGCACAACGGCCTCGGCACGTCAGGCGACAGGGTGGACCTGAATGCGATCATGACGCTGATCGAGGCCGAGGATGCAGTCTTGTCGGGGCTCGAGCGGGACGGCCTGGTGGTTGGCCTCGTCGATGCGCTTGCCGCGTTCTGGGCAGCGGCAGGGCCCGACGCTGAACGCCTTCGGAGCGTGTTGGCCGTGGAGCGCAACAGGTCTGAGGAAGCTCGCCGAGGCATCATGGGCGAGCACCCTGTCTGCCCCCCAAGCGCCTGCGAAGCGGAGCCAGCCCCTATCGGCGCAGCGGCTGAAGCCTGGGATAGCCACGATCCTGAGCCCGATGATCTGCCGCTGGTGAACTGGCTCGCTACTGGACCGAGGCAGCGGAGGTCAAACCAGCACAACGCCGTCAATGCGCTTGTGAACGGGCTGCGGCTCGGCCCTGGCAAGGGCGGCCCTCGCCTCATCCGTGACATCCGCACGGGAGATATTTTGCTGTCAGGCATTCGGCCCGGCAGTGAGGCGTGGCAGGCGCTGCGACTTGAAAAGCTGAAGCCAAACTTCATCGAGCCTTTGACGCGCCTGCCGGTCTGGGTTTGGTCGGACGACATCACGAACTCTGCCGTCGGGTGGGCGCAGCGGCACGAGGTCATGGTGTCGCAGGAGGTGATGCTCGAAGCGGTACGCTGGATTGCCAATGGGACGATCATCGATCCCGTTGCGCTCTATCTCCATCGATTGGAGAAACGGAAGGTTTGGGACGGCGTGCCGAGGCTGAATGGTTGGCTGATCCGGCACGGCGGTGCGGAAGACGGTCCGGTCGGTGAGAAAGCGCTGTCCATGACGATGATCGGTGCCGTGGCACGCGCGCTCGTTCCAGTGGAGAGCTCAGCCATGGAAGCCGCGCGCCTTGACACGGTGATGGTCCTCGCCGGTCCGCAGGGTGGGCGCAAGTCGGCCGCAATCCGCATCCTGGCCCGAAGCCCCCGTTGGCACACGGAAAGCGTCACGGGGAACCTTTCAGACAAGGACAACATCCTGAACATGCACCAGGCGTGGATCACCGATATCTCCGAGGGTGCGTCCCTGAAGCGGTCGGATGTCACGGCGATCAAGCAGTTCATCACCACGCCGCACGATAGGATCCGCGTTCCCTATGCGCGTCTGCCGGGTCTGATGGCCAGGCGAGGCATCCTGGTCTGCACCGTCAACGACGATGGCGGCGGGTTTCTCGCGGACACGACTGGTTCAAGGCGATTCATCGTGGTCGGCGTGGACCGGATTGACACTGATGTGTTGGCCCAGGAGGTGGACCAGCTCTGGGCAGAGGCAGTCGCGCGCTATCGCACCGGTGAACAATATTGGGTTGAGCAGTATGCGGAGGACGATAGCTGTGCCGCCGAATTGCGGGATGCTCTGTCCGCATCAGCAGAGGCGCGGCGTGTAAAATCCGGCCTGGAGGAGGCCGTGCGGCGCTGGGTGTCCGAAGTGCCGACGGTTTCATCGGCGGGCCGGATCACGAGTTGGCGCCCGAGAACCATGGCCTTGTCGGTTCTTCCGTGCTCGAAGGTGCTCGATATGGTGATGGAATTGGGTTTGGACCCGATGAGGGACCATTTCTCGCTCGCGAACGCCAAGCGCGCGCTGGTGGCACTTGGATGGGACATCGCACGGCTGAAGTTCCGCGGTGGTGGGGCGTTGGGCTTTGCTTTCGACGAACGCGTCTGGCTGTCCCAGGCGGGACTTCAGGTTCGGAAGCAGGCCGCGCTGGCCGAGGAAAAGCTCGGTGTGAAGAAGGGCGGCCGATTTCGCCGGTGGCTGATGGAGCAGCGGGACTGCGGGGCAATCTATGGCTCTCCGGCCAACGTCGGTACCAAGGACGAGGTGGAAACCTCCTTGTAGGCCCGAGCACCGCGGCACAGACACCGATACCCACAGGCCCTCGACTACAGCCCGCAGGTCAAAAGGCGGAGATTTCGCGTCCGTGCTCCAGGTTGAGGCACAATCTTGCCGGCCTTGAGGCCGCATCGCTTGGTTGCTGGAAGCCAGGTTTTCTGCGGGTTTGAGCCTCGGTTGAGGCTGAGGCCGGCACAAAGTCGATTTTTCAACACCTGCACGCACTGTCCGCGCCGCTCACGAGCTCATCGCACGCCCCCCCCCGCGGCATGCGCACAACACCCACGGTCTTTATGCGTAGTATATTCCCTGCCTCACGGCCTCAGTTTGGCTGAACACTAGATCCTTGGCTCGTTTCGCTGAGGCCGATAGCAGTAAATGGGCGTGGCCTCACCGCGGCCTCAGAACGAATTTCGGCCTCACCGGCGGTCAACACTGCGACACGGACCGGGCCGGATGCGGGACTGTCGAGAAGCCCGCCTATGATCCATCGATGAAGCGGCAGCGTCTCACACAGAGCGGGGCGTGCCCGCAGCGCGCTGTGGCCGGTGAGGGTGCAACTCGGTTCCAGCGGCCGCGCCCGCCGGATGGCGATCTCCTCCAACGCTGGTCGGGGATCGCACTGGCAAGGTCCGGCGAAACGTCGACACCGAACGGATCAGGCAGGTGATCCAGTCTCGCGCGTGCGCATCGCATCGCCGGATCCTCGGTGGGTAGTCTCCGAAAGGGCGGATTGCCGCAAACTGCAGGCTGCAGCCGCGCATCGCCGATGCACCGGTTAGTGCGGTTAGAGCCATCTAACCGCGGCCAAACTGCGTTCTAACTTTCTAACTCACCGTTCTAACCCAAGCCGTGACGGGCTTTCTTGAATGCGGTATCCTGATACCGCCTTACTGGAGGGCAGCATGCCCACCTTGACCGATGCCCGCACCGAACGCCTCGCCCACCTCCTGGCCGCCGGCATGACCCGCGCCCAGGCCTGCCGCATGAGCGGCTACAGCGCCACAACGGCGGCGGTGAAGGCGCACAAGATCGCCGCCCGCCCGGATGTCATGTCCCGGGTGCTGGAGCTGACCGGCGGGGTCGCGCCGGCCGCCCTGGTGGGCAGCGCGCCCGCGCATCTGGGGCCGCCAGCAACGGGCCCCTGGGCCGCTCCAGCGGCCGCGCCGGCGCCTCGGGCGGTGGTAGTGGCTGCAGCACCGCATTTGCCTTCCAGCGAGCCTGTGGATCCGCCGCGGCCCCTTCCCCGCATCGACCTGGCGACGGCGAGCCCTGAGCAAGCGCGGCGCTGGTCGCTTTCCGTCCTGGCTGAGGTGATTCACGAGGCGCACTTCGCCCGTGATCGACGGATCGTGGTGAACGCCATGACGGAGGCAAACCGCCTGAACGGGCTGCACATCCAGAAGATCGAACATCTCCAGACGTCGGTCCTGGACGGTTTGTCCCGCGCCGAGCTGCTGATGTTGGCCGAAGCCCTGAAGAACGGTCGCGTCGAGGACGGGATGTTCGTCATCGATGGCGAAGCGGTAGCCACCGCCGAGCATGAAGCCGAGCTTCTGGACGATCCCCTGGCCTAGCGCGCCGTCAAGCTACGCCTGGCGGCGCTGACGACTCACGCCTGGTGATCCTCGTAGGAGCGTCCCACTCAGATGGCGCCGCGATGCCAGCCCAGTTCAATGGCTGATGACGAAGGGCACCTTCTGGTTGGCGTCTACACCGGCCACCATAGCGATGCACCGATCCGCACATTGCCGCCAGTTCTTCGTACTTCGCGATCGAAGCCCCCTCGCGCAGCCCCCTCAACGCATAGATCGCTGCCGCTTCGCATCGTTCGCCGCGCCTTTTGCCACAGCGCGGTCCGCGTGAGGCGCTCACCGACAGGGGCTTCCCCAAGGATCTGACAAAGGGGCCCAGTGGGGGTGCCGAACCCCCCCCCCCACCCGGCCCTGACCGGGGGGCGGGTGGACGACCGGGGGGCACTGCCTCCAAACAAGCCCTCCCCCAGAAATCGAACTGGCCTCACACAGATTCGTTCTGATAATGGAATTTCTTGTTGCGCTTCCTCTCGCCGATTTCGAGGGCCTAGCGGCCCGAAAGGACAGGCCCGGCCATAGCCGACGACGGGTCGAAGCATGCCTCCACCGGCTACCAACCCCATCCCACGCTGTCAGCATCGCGGAGGCCGGGTGCGCGCCGTTGGCTCGATACCAAGAGATGGACGGCATAGGCGGGACGAGGTTAACGGCATTCACCCGCCGGGCGCCCTGCACGGTCTCAGCAGACACGCGTCATTCGCACGCCGAGTGCGGAGCGGAGGAAATCCTCCGCAACCTAGCGCGCTGTCGGCAGCGCTCCCGCACGGATCAAACCAAACGCTGCCCCGAAGCCGACCAGATCAATCGGTGGGCGGCTTGGATCTCACCATTCCAGCCGCTACCACTCATCGCTCGCGATCTGCGGCGTCGTCCGTGACCGGCACTGCATCGGTCCCCCAGTTGCATCCCCTCCGCGCGACCCAGGCGCGCACGAAGAAGCCACCGACATCGGTCTTCTCCCTCCGCGTCTTCACCACGCCCGGTGCGACCTCTTCCCGCTCGTGCAGGCCCAGTTCGCGCTGGATGCGCGAGCGCGGCCCAGCCGGAACACGTGTCCGGCCGCCAATGCCGGCTCGCAGCTCCCAGAAGGCGCCGTAGAGGTCCGACTTCAGGCGCGCCGGCACGCGCTCGTCCCCACGCCAAAGTCCGATGAATGTCCACATGCCGCCGCGCTCGGCCAGGGAAGCACGAAGTGTGTCAGCCTCGGGAGACGATGTCCGACCAGTTTGCGCCAGTTTGGGCGTCGGCATTCGCGTCGGGGCCCGCGCCCGGCGCGCTGTGCGAGGCAGCAAAGGCGTCTCGTCCGTGATCTGTACCCACGCCTCAGTGGACCGAGTACGGACCCGCCCGCGCCGATCCCTCGGCGGGTTGTTCGCGTCCGACACCGCGCTCCAGGCCTCCGTCCGCGTCGTGAAATCGCGCGGCACGCGCCAGCCCGAGATGCCGCCCATTGCCGCGACTTCACGGCACGTGGCGACGACACGCCAGACAACCTTCGCGCCGACGACCGCCGGTTCCACCTGACAGATACGCCAAAGTTCCCGACGCAAGAATTGCGGCGGGACGACCTTCGACTTGGGCATTGAAGCCTCCTTTGCCCGTGTGGGCCGCATCCCCGAAATGGGAGCCACCGGACGGAGGACCGGTTGGCGGCGCGGGCAGCCTGCCCGCGCTCTCTTGATGCTGGTTGCTCGATATTGCCTCGATCGGAACCGGTCAAGGCGAGCGTGCAGTGGCGGCTGGGCTGTGCCGGCATCATACGGCTCAGGTGATGTCGGGCCTTACGTTTCACGGTGCAAGTTCGCCAGAGCGGTTGGGGTCGAGGGCTCGAATCCCTTCGCCCGCAGCGGTAGGAACCGGAATCCAACTTTCTCTGGGCGTGTCGCCCGCCGACGAGCGACGCCGGAAAGCGAAGCATGCCCCGCAGAAGGGTCTGCGAGTGGTGTTGCCGGGAAAAGCAGCGTGCGAAGGCAGCGCAGCATGCGTGGTACGGTGCCCTCGCCCCAACCCGGGGCGCGGCGGAACGATCACATGAAGCTTGCAGTTGTCCAGCAACCGCCGGTCTACCTCGATCTTGAAAAGTCCATGGCGCGCGCGGTCGAGCTTGTCGGTGAGGCGGCAGCGGAGGGCTGCGACATGCTGGTGTTTCCGGAGGCATGGCTTCCCGGCTATCCGACGTTCGTCTGGCGGCTGCCGCCGGGGGCCGGGATGGGAAAGACGGATGAGCTCTACGCCCTCTCACAGTCGAACTCGGTCGACCTTAGCAGGGACGGGCTGCGACCGCTTCTGGAGGCGGCGAAGAACCATGGGGTGGTCATCGTACTGGGCTACCAAGAGGTCGACGGCTCGGTCAGCGGCAGCACGCTGTTCAACAGCTGCGCGATCATCGACGCGGACGGCAGGCTTGCGAACAACCACCGCAAGCTGATGCCGACGAATCCGGAGCGGATGGTCTGGGGCTTCGGCGACGGCTCCGGCCTGAACGTCGTGGACACCGCGGTCGGCCGCATCGGGGCACTGATCTGCTGGGAAAACTACATGCCGCTGGCACGTTACGCGCTCTATGCGCAGAACATCGACATCTACGTCGCCCCGACGTGGGACAGCGGCGAAACCTGGCTCGCGACGATGCAGCACATCGCGCGCGAGGGCGGCTGCTGGGTGGTCGGATGCGCGACGGCGTTGGAAGCATCCGACATCCCCGATGGCGTGCCATATCGCGACGAGCTTTTTCCGAACAAGGACGAGTGGATCAACGCGGGCGACGCCGTCGTTTACAAGCCCTTCGGCGGCGTCGTCGCAGGGCCGATGCGCCGGGAGAAGGGCCTGCTGTTCGCCGAGATCGATGTGGCGGCGGCGCGAGCCTCGCGGCGAAAGTTTGACGCCAGCGGGCATTATGCCCGACCCGACGTCTTCACTCTCACCGTGAACCGAAAGAAGCAGGCTCCCGTTCGATTCGACTAGGTCGCGTGGACAAACCTGATCCACAGACGGAGCGAGGAGAGTGTAGCGAAGCCAAGGAAGCTGTCAGCGGTTCCTCGTCAGTCAGCAGTCCGCGGATCAACGCCGATCTCCATCCCAGAGATCAGTGTGGAATCACGTCCGCGTCCGGATGGGAATCCCCCCTCCGCCTGTTTGTCCACGCGACCTAAGGCCGCTGGCGTGGCAGCAAACGGGGTCTGGTGGAGCAGCATCGTGCTTGGCTGAAGAGACGCTACCGGATTCGAACCGTCTCCACTCGCGTCCGCTCGGCAACCGCGCCACTGGCGTGGGAATGGCAACTGCCACCAATCACTCGCTGCGCAAGGAAATGGTCGAGGACCGTGCCATGGCCTGACACCTTCCGAAGCTCGGAAATTCTTGTCGGGGCCAATCCAAGATGGTGCGGGTGTAGAACGGTGCGCGAAGGGATCCGTGGAATTAGGGTGCCGCGCGCACTACCCCACTCAGAGAAGACTCGGCACCCAACCCGTTGGGCTTGCCGTCTCCCAAATGAGGATGCCAGTCGTTGCGAGGATGGCGAGCGCCGCCAGAAGCGCGGCGCAAAGCAGCAGACCGTCCTCCTCCAGATAGACGAATGCAACCAGCGTGATCGCCAGAGCGGGTAGGACATTGGTCAAGGGCAGAGGGACAAGAAGGCTGGCGCCGAGGAGAAGCACGATGCCGCCGACCACCCGCTTCGTCGCCTCGAACGGCGTATACCATCGCGGGCGGATGAATCGCTCCAGCCAGCGTATGACAGGCACCGCGCGACGGACCATGTTGGCAAGCCTGCGTACCTCGAAATGCCGTTCGCCAACGCGGTCGGGAAATATCGGCCTGCCGCGGGCCAGAATCATCTGCATCGCCGGCACGATCAGCAGTATGCCGGCGACGGCCGAGACACCCGGAAGAAGACCAAGGATTGCCAGGAGCAGAAGTACGATACCGAACGAACGGTCGCCCAGGCGTTCCAGGAGCCAATTGAGCGTTACCTGCCTCTCGGCAAGGATCGCATCGAGCATGGCCTCCAGAGCGATGGAGGTAGGCGGGCGCAGGATCATTGCGGCACCAGCATAGGCACGCGGAACGATAGCGGATCAATGGATCGCTTTCCGCTCGGCGGAGGCCGTCTGCATGTGAGAGTGAACGGGGCGCCGATCGGACTAGCACATCATCTGCGCGCCGTGACTGGAAGAGCGCGTCGTACCTACAGTCTTGCTACGGCGGCTAAGGCAAGCACCATGATCAGACATCAACCTGATGGCGGGGCCTGCATGCATCGACGCAAGTACCATGATGTGCAGCACAAACGTCGAGCGGGGTTGACCCAGTGCGGCGCGGTTGTCTGACCCCTGTAAGGGATGCACGGCTGCGAAGCGGGCATCCGGCGGCGTCCCTAGGTATGCAGCGGGCGCCGTCCTACCGGCTCGCGCGGTCCGCGCCGGAAACGGGAACAGCGCTGAGAACGCATTGGATGGCTGCGGCGAGTTCGGTGTCGCGATAGGGCTTCTCGAGCGCCACCGAGCCTGGCGACAGCGCAAGGGTGCGCCGACTATCGCCACTGACAAAGATATGCGGCACGAAACCGGCTCGGATGATCTCCCTGACAGCCAAGATGCCGCTGCCATCACGCAGCCGCGCATCGACGATCATGAGGTCGGGGCGAGATCGGTCCGCGGCCACCAGCGCACCGGCCACGCTACCGACGATGGCGGCGACGGCATGGCCCAGATCCCTCAGCACCATCGCCAACAGGATGCCGACAATCCCATCGTCTTCCAGGATGAGCACACGGCTCGCCTTCAACACCTCGTCCGATCCTTCCAACTATGCCGCGGTCATGCACGGAGCGGCCTGGATCGCATGCGCAACGCACAATCACCCCGCCGCGCGGCAGGCGCGTTTGGAAGCGGCGTTGAGGAGAATAGCGGCACAGTCACCCTGCTTAGAAGCATCGGAAACTACGCAGAGCCTTGAAGCCGGATCGAACGGCCGCACCGATTGATCAGACGCAAGGCGCTCGCCGTGCTACGGTGTCTTCCCTCCTGGTTTCATTGGAGGCAACCAGCAGAGACAATCGAGAATGGCCGGACACGACCCGCATCCGGCGGAGCCGCGATCGCGGCAATCACCGCCTTTGAGGACTGACCCTGACGCCTTCCCGGTTGTCGGCATCGGCGCTTCGGCCGGCGGCCTTGACGCTTGCCGCAAACTCCTGGATGCGCTGCCTGCCAGGAATGGCATGGCCTTCATTCTGATCCAGCACCTCGACCCGACGCACGAGAGCATGATGGTCGACCTGCTCGCCGGACACACTGCAATGGCGGTGCGCCAGGCAACCGACGGCATGGCGCTGGAGCCAGACCACCTCTACCTGATCCCGCCAGGAACCTATCTTTCCGTCCAGGACGGCGCGTTGCACCTGTCGCCACCGCAGGCGCGCCACGGTGCGCGCCTGCCATTCGACTTCCTTCTGCACTCACTGGCTGCGGCGTATGGCCCGCGCGCCATCTGCGTCATCCTCTCCGGCACCGGGACGGACGGTAGCCTCGGCGCGCGGGCCGTGAAGGACAAGGGTGGCCTCGTCATCGCGCAGGATCCGGCCGAGGCCGCCTTCGACGGTATGCCGTGCGCCGCGATGGCCACCGGTGCGGTCGATCTCGTCCTGCCGGTGGCTGAGATCCCGAGCATTCTTCTGCGTCCGGGCGATCGCACGCCGCCGAGTGCCGCCGACAAGGACTGCCTGCCCGACATCATCGCCCTGCTGGCCGCCAAGACCGGGCAGGACTTCGCGCTCTACAAGCCGGGCACCCTGCGGCGACGCATTGAGCGCCGCATGACGATGGCGGGGATGGAACGCAGGGCGCTGGATCGCTACCTGGACCTGCTCCGGCGCGATGAAGGGGAACTCGAGGAACTCGCAAAGGATCTGCACATCCACGTCACCAGCTTCTTCCGGGACCCGAAGGTGTTTGACGCGCTGGAGACGACCACCCTGCCGGACCTGGTGCGGAACCATTCGCCGGACCGTCCCCTTCGCATCTGGATCGCCGGATGCAGCACGGGCGAGGAGACCTATTCGCTGGCGATGCTCATTCTGGAACAGATCGCCGCAACAGGCCTCGATATCAGGCTACAAGTCTTCGCCTCCGATATCGACCCGGATGCTGTCGCAAGCGCGCGCGACGGTCTCTACCCGGACAGCATCACGGAGACGGTGTCGCCCGCGCGGCTCGCCCGCTTCTTCACCAAGGAGGAACGTGGCTACCGGGTCGTTCCGGACCTACGCGCGACCGTGGTCTTCGCGGTGCAGGACATCTTGGTCGATCCACCCTTCTCTCGCCTCGACCTTGTCTCCTGCCGGAACCTGCTCATCTACCTCGGCCCCGAGGCACAGGCCCGGATCATCGCCCTGTTCCACTTCGCCCTGCGCCCCGGCGGTGTGCTGCTGCTCGGCAGTGCCGAAACGGTGGGCGGCGGCGATGACGGCTTCGCGGCGATCGCCGGGGCGGAGCGGATCTATCGACGCATCGGCCGCAGTCGCTCCAGCGAGCTCCGCGTCGCGAGCACCACCGACGACGGTGCGCGGTCGGCGGCTCGCCTGGGGCCGATCGTCGCGCCGATGCGCCCCGAGGTGTTGGCCGAACTGTGCCGCCAACTGGTGATCGACGCCTTCGCGCCGGCAGCGGTCCTGATCGACCGCAACAACGCCTGCCTCTATTCCCTCGGGCCGACGGACCGATACCTGCGTCTGGCGCCGGGACATCCGACCCACGACCTGCTCGCCATGGCCCCACCGGGGCTGCGCGCCAGGTTGCGCACGGCGATCCAGAAGGCTGCGGAGGGCAAGGCGCGTGTCAGTGTCCCCGGCAGCCGCACGCAACAGGGCGGCACGCCGGCGCAATTCAATATCGACGTGCGGCCCGTGCTGCACGATGGCGAAACGCTGTTCCTGATCTGCTTCGTCGATGCGCCGGCGCTCATCGGACCGCTCCAGGCCGCTGCAGCGTCGAACGACCTCCCGCGGGTCAAAGAGCTCGAGCAGGAACTCGACGCCACGCGGCAGGAACTGCAAGGGGCAATCCACAATCTCGAACGGGCGGCAGATCAACACAAGGCGATCCACGACGAGGCGCTTTCGATCAACGAGGAGTACCAATCCGCCAACGAGGAGCTGCTCACCTCGAAGGAGGAATTGCAATCGCTCAACGAAGAGCTGACAGCGCTTAACAGCCAGCTCCAAGAAACGCTCGAACGGCAGCGCACCACCTCGGACGACCTGCAGAACGTACTGTACAGCACGAATGTGGCGACGCTCTTCCTCGATCCGATGCTCCGAATCCGCTTCTTCACGCCCGCCACGAAGGCGCTGTTTCACGTCATCCCGGGCGACGTCGGACGGCCGCTTTCCGATCTGCGTTCGCTGGCGGTCGACGATACGCTTCTGGCCGATGCGCAGGCGGTGCTGACGAAGGCGGTCCCGATCGACCGTGAGATCGAGGGCCGAGACGGCGGCTGGTTCATGCGGCGGATCCTGCCCTATCGCACACATGATGGCCGGGTGGAGGGCGTCGTCATCACCTTCACCGATACCACTGAACGCAGGCACGTAACTGCGGCGCTAGAGGCCGCCAAGCACCTTGCCGAGCAGGCCAGCGTCGCGAAGTCGCGGTTCCTTGCCGCGGCAAGCCATGACCTCCGCCAGCCGCTCCAGACACTGGTGCTACTGCAGGGGCTGCTCGCGAAAGTCGTGCAAGGCAAGGCAGGGCAGGATCTGGTGGCCCTGCTGGATCCGACCTTGAGCGCCATGTCCAGCATGTTGAACACGCTGCTCGATATCAATCAGATCGAGACCGGCTCGGTCACCGCGCAGGTGGCACCAACTCCGGTGAATGACATCCTGGCCAGGCTGCAGGGGGAATTCACGTATTACGCGCGCGCGCAGGGGCTTGCGATGCGCGTCGTGCCCTGCAGCCTATCGGTGCGCACCGATCCGCGCCTGCTCGAGCAGATGATCCGCAATCTGCTGTCGAACGCCTTCAAGTACACCCCGCACGGTAAGGTGCTGCTCGGCTGTCGTCGGCACGCAAGGATGCTTCGCATCGAGGTATGGGATACCGGGATCGGCATCGCGCAGGGCGAACTTCAGACGATTTTCGAGGAGTACCACCAGGTCGACAACGCCGCGCGCGAGCGGAGCCGCGGGCTCGGGCTCGGTCTGTCGATCGTGCGCCGCCTGGGGGTGATGCTTGGCCATCCGGTGCAGGTTCGCTCCGAGCCTGGCCGCGGTTCGGTCTTCAGCATCGATGTGGCGCTCGTATCGGACGGCATCGACGCGGTCCCGTCATCCGGGGCACCGCGTGCGGACGGTGCGGACGGCGCGCGCCGCAGTGGCGTGATCCTGCTGGCCGAGGACGATCCTGAGGTACGCCAGCTCCTGACCCGGGCGCTGGAAGGAGAGGGCCACCGGGTCATCGCGGCACCCGACGGCGCCGCGGCGCTGGACCTGGCGGCAGGCGGGGGTCTTCGCCCAGATCTCATCCTCGCGGACTACAACCTCCCGGGCGGGATGGATGGCCTGCAACTTTCTGCGAGGTTACGGGAGAAGCTGAATGACCAAGTGCCGGTCATCGTGCTGACCGGTGACATATCGACCGGTGCGCTCCGCGAGATCGCTCTGCTGGACTGCGTGCGGCTGCACAAGCCGGTGAAGCTGCCCGAACTGACCGAGACTGTTCAGCGACTTTTGGTGTCGGCGCCGACGCTGCCGCGTACGGCCGGTGCGGCGTCGCCGACAATCTTCATCATCGACGATGACAGCCAAGTGCGCGCCGCCATCCGGGCGGTGCTCGAAGATGTAGGCATGCTTGTCGAAGATCATGCAGACGGCAAGGCCTTCCTCGACGCCTATCGGCCCGGCGGCGAGGGGTGCGTGCTAGTCGATGCCCGCCTACACGGAATGGACGGTCTGGAACTGCTGGATCGATTCCGAGGCGCAGGCCACCGGGTGCCGACGATCATGATCACTGGCCATGGCGATGTGAGGATGGTGGTGCAGGCCATGAAGGCGGGCGCGGTGGATTTTATCGAGAAGCCCGTCAGCCGGGACGACCTGCTCGCCAGCATTGGCCGCGCGCTCGAACTGGCTCGGGATTCGCGCAAGCAACTGGCCTGGCACGACAGTGCGGCGAACAGCATCGCGGGCCTGACAGCCCGGCAGCGCGAGGTGATGGACCGGGTTCTTGCAGGACACCCCAGCAAGAACATCGCCGCGGATCTGGGCATCAGTCAGCGTACCGTGGAGAATCACCGTGCCGCGGTCATGCGGAAGACCGGAGCTGCGTCGCTGCCTGCCCTGGCCCGACTAGCACTCGCCGCGGCCATCGACGTGCAACCATGATTGACCGCCGGCGCTCCGAGGTTAGGTAGTTTCCGAGGCTGGCACCTCTATGCGTGGCGGCGTCTTCTGGTCCTGCCGGCACTCGTGAGGGCCGTCCGGGCTTGCCGCCGAGCCAACCACGATCCGGATGGATAGCCCCCCCCCCCGGCATTCGCGGTCGTGACGCAGCAATGTCACTCGGCGATCGGTCTCACATGCCTGCAGGATCCTGGAGATCATCATGACGCCGTTGCCATCGCGCTCCCCTACCGACAGCCTGCTGACGATCGTGTTTGACCATGGGGTCGTCTCACGGGCCATCGCTGGACGTGTCACGCTTGGCGATATTGCGCGGATGCGGGGACGTGTGGCGCGCGGCCGCTACGGGGATCCGGTTGCCATTTCGGTCGTTCTTGGACATCCAGGCGCTGACGCGTCCGGCGATGGTTCGGCGTCCCGACACTGATTCGGATGCTTCCACCGGCATCGTCAGGATGCCGGCCGTAGATTTCTCGATCCTGTTCGAGATGCAGGTACCGAGTGTCGATGGGTGGGTTGAAGTTCCGATCTTCCCAGAAGCAGTCGGCCGCGCCGGCCTCGTATTGCCCCCCCCGGGGCCGGCGCATTCTTCACGCCACGATCACCAATCCGCATCCGCACCCTGGCGTCGTCCGATTCCGCGCTCGCATGACAGGTCGTCGTCGTTGGGCCGCCTGCCCCCTTGCGCCGTGCCGTCGGCGGCCCCGAACCCCTGTGTCTCTATCCTTTTCGGACGGGCGGGGGCGCTGCCTGCGACCGTGTGGCGGAGAAGGGGGACGCAGCGGCGATGACCTTCACCTTGGGTTGCTTGGGCTTCTTCGCTTCCCGGCTGTTCCGCTTCTGACCCTTGGCCATGGCTCTCTCCTGTGATTGACGCGCACAGCGCGACGCAAATCGCCGCTCCGCGCATTCCCACGTCATACGGCGCCCAATCGGGCGCGCGTCATATTCGCGCATCTTGCACGTCGTGATCCGCACGCCCGAATCACAGGGCGCGGGGGTGCATCATTTCTTGCGCTCCGGTATCGGCAGCGCTCGTCATGGCCGCGCGATGACGGCCACGATGACCAAGCCAAGCCAGCACTGACAGACCCCCTACCGCCGAAATGATGGAGGCTACGAGAATGCCGAGCTTCGCGGACTCCAGCAGTCCGTCCTTGAAGGCAAGTTCGGCGATGAACAGCGCCATGGTGAAGCCGATGCCGGCGAGCATGCCGCCGCTTGCCAGCACGCCCCAGCTCAGGGCCTTCGGTCGCACGGCAATGCCTGCGCGCACCGCCAGCCAGGCGAAGGCCAGGACGCCGGCGGGTTTGCCGACGGCGAAGCCGATCACCACGGCCAAGGTGACGGGATTGGAAAGGCCAGCGAGGGATACATGCACACCGGCATTGGCCAGGGCGAACAGCGGCATGACGCCGAACGCCACCCAGGGATGCAGGGCCATCTCCAGTCGTTCCACCGGTGCCAGCGCCTCTCGCGTCGCCTTGCCGGCTGAGCGCAGAAGCTTGCGGTCCTCGGTATCCCCACTCCAGTGATTGCCAGGCGGATAGGCGAGAACACGGCGGAGGATGGCTCGCAGCCGGCGGTCGCTGACCCAGCCACGCGTCGGCGTCAGCAGGCCGAGCGCCACGCCGGTCACGGTCGGGTGGATTCCCGAGGCGTCGATGGCGAGCCAGATCAGGACACCCGCCAGCAAATAGACCAGTACGTTCCGGATGCCGAGCTGCCTCAGGCCATACACGACTGCGAGGCCCGCGACGCCTGCCGCGAGCGCAACCCAGTCGATGTCGCTGCTGTACCCGATCGCGACGACCAGGATGGCACCGATGTCATCAACCACCGCGAGCGAGAGCAGGAAGACGCGCAGCCGCCGCGGCGCATTCCGACCCAGAAGCGCCAGGCAGCCGATGACGAAGGCCGTATCGGTCGCCATGACGACGCCCCAACCGTGTTCGCCAGGCTGGCCGAACTGCAGCATGAGGTAGAGCGCCGCCGGCGCCAGCATGCCACCCGCCGCCGCGGCGATGGACAATGCGGCGACGCGTGGTTCCCTGAGTTCGCCGACAATCAGTTCGCGCTTGAGTTCGAGTGCCACGACGAAGAAAAAGAACGTCATCAGGCCATCGTTGATCCAGTCGCGTAGCGGGCGCTGAAACTGGAAGGCGCCGGCATGCAGGCCGATTGGCGTCTCCCAGAATGCGAGAAAGCCATCGGCCCAGGCCGAATTCGACAGTGCGAAGGCGACAATGGCAGCGAGCAGAAGGACGGCGCCACTGACCGTCTCGATCCGCAGGAACCGGGCGAGCGGCGTAGTGAACCGGTCGATGGGCTCCCTTGGCAACCGACCGAGCCGGGGGTCTGCCTTCTGGTCCTGGTCCAAGCCGGCTCGCTCCATTGCGTAAGCCTGGAACATGGTGACGACACCCGGTCACCGCAGGATCGCGGAACCCTGCGGGCAGCCAATTCCACGATTCAGGGGCGGCCCTCACGCGATACGAAAGCCGCGGGCGGCCACGTTGGCATCTGCGCGGCGCCGTTGCGCGATTGAAGATCCTGTACGGGCGGAGGCAACCTCGGAGGTCCGCGCTGGTTGCTCTTTCGATCGGCATATCCGCCGACCGGCGACCACCCGGAGAATACCCCACCCATGAGCGCTCGCAACCTGATGCTGAAGGCCACCATCTGCAGCGCGATGCTCGTCGTGCCGATGCTGGTCCATGCCCAGACGGCCGACACGCGGCCGCCCGCCGCCACGCCGACGGCGCCGGCCGTGCCCGGCATCGCCCCCTCGACGACCACGACCACCCGGCCTGCTCCGTCCGTCGCGGTTGCGCCGGCCGCCGCAAACCCCATGACGATGCCGACGCAGGCTTCGGCGGAACAGCGGACAAGCCGTATCGTCGGCTCCAGCGTCTACAACAATGCGGGCGATTCGATCGCCTCCGTGGATGATCTGATCCTTGGGGTCGGACCTGCCGGACCGACGGCCGTGCTCTCGATCGGCGGCGTCCTGGGCATGGGCGCCCGCCTGGTGACGGTCCCGCTGAGCGAATTGACTACAACCAGCAGACCAGCCGCTGGCACCTCGCCAGTGCGACGAAGGATAACCTGGCCGCGCGGCCTGCCTTCACCTATGAGCCCCGTGGCTGATCCGGCATAGAGCCGCACCGGCGTGAACGCACCGCAGCGTCCCCCAGCGCCCCGACGCTGCAGGACGCAGGACAGGATTATCGTCGTGCCTGCACTGCGCGTAAACGGCACGCACCGTAGTTCCGTGGCGGTATGAGTGCCGGTCCCTGACCATTCGGAGGTCATCCTGGTCGGCATTACCTGCCGAGTTCGTCAGTGGTAGGCAGCCTGCATCTGCTTCTGCATTGCGGCCCGTGCACGATGCACTCGGCTTTTGACCGTGTTGACGGTGCAACCGGAATCCTTCGCTATGATCGCATACGTAACCTTCGCGTCGGCGACACTCCGCAATACCATTTGCATCTTGGTTGGCAGAAGCGTGAACTGATGCAGGAGATTCTGGAACTCGAGCCCCTGCATCTGGGTGGGTGGAATGCCCGCAATGTCCGGACCCACATCGTCCAGACATATAAGCCGCCGCTTGCTGGCTGTGGATGTGGATGTGGTGAGGAATCGATTCCGCAGAATGGTGAAGGCCCAGGCACGGAAGTTGGTCCCTGGCTGAAAGCGGTCTGCCGCGGCAAGCATCCGCACGATGGAATCCTGGACCAGATCGTCGCTGTCGTGACGATTGCGCGTGAGGGACCGGGCGTAGCCTCGCAGCAACGGCAGCGCACGGAACAACTCGTCCGTGAAGGAAGGCGTTGGACGATCCTTCACAAGCGCAGTTGGATACGCGCCCAACTGGGCGTCGGGTGTTCGAGGCGGCCTCATGGCCACTCTCCTCCTTGAACGGATCGATGAGGGGACGACGTCCGCCGGCGTTCATCAAGAACCTTGCGGCGCTTGCGTCCGTCAGGTGCTTGGTTGCCGACGTTGGTCGCGTGCCGCACAGGGCGAGCAAGCGCCTTGACGCATCTGTTCACTGACGCGGCCGCCGCGGAAGCCTCGGCTTCTACCTAGTGCGAGGGCGAAGCCACTTCCACACCCGTGCCCGTACGACACCTTCAGCGACGTGCAACGCACCGGCTTCCACCAATCCGATCATCAGCGGGCGCGCTGACGCGGCTTCGGCGACCTTAGGTGGCCGAAGCCTTCCCGATCAGCGCCGGTATCCCTCTCGTAGTCGATCGATCACGCTGAGCGACCTGGGGCGCGGCACCTTCGCCGCCTGGCGCCGTGCGTAAACCTCATGAAGCAGGACTTCGCCATCGGCGGCTCGCTCCAGCGTCAGTCGCCGGCTGAAGATCTCCGCCGATCCCGGATGCCGTCCGATCAGGACGATGCCGATCTGCGGCAGCAGGTCCACGATCAGGCGCAGCATGACGTCGGCCGAGGCCGGATCGAGCGCATCCGTTGCATCACCCAGCACGATCCAGCGTGGGCGCAACAGGATGATCCGCGCAAAGGACAGCCGCTGTACTTCCGCCGCGGTCAACACGCGCGCCCAGTCGGCGACTTCGTCCAGACGCTCCGCGAGATTCCCGAGGTCCACACTAGCAAGGGCGGCTTGCAGCGCCGCATCGTCATGACATTCCGCTTCCTCCGGGAAGGCAAGCGCCTGGCGCAAGGATCCTTGCGGCAGGAACGGCCAGGGGCCGACCGCGATCATCCCAGTATCCGCCGGTAGATGCACCAGGCCGCGCCCCCAAGGCCAGATTCCGGCCAGTACGCGGAACAATGCGCTCGCTGCCTCGGGGTCGCCATCCACCAGGACATGCTCACCCGGTTCCACCTTCAGGGTGAGGTCGGATAGCATGGCGGTGCCGTCGGGTGCCGCGACCCACAGATCCCGAACCCCGAGATGCGATGTCGGTGCACGGTCCAGATTAATCGCCGTCCCCCCTGTGCGTGCGGCTTCCAGGGCGACAACGCGGACCGCCTCGTCGAGCATCAGCACACGCTCGACCGAGGCGCGCCATCCTGCGATCAGGGCCAGGTTGTCGATCGGCCAAGACAACGCCGCCGTGACCTGCTGGAACGCCTGGCCCGACTGCATCAGGCGACCGAGCGAGAGTGTGCCCTCAAGGAAGCGCGGTGTGCCGACCAGGATGGGAAGCACACCGGCGAGGGCCACGTAGCCGGAGGAGAAGGCTAACAGCCTCGCCAGGCCCATGGACTGATCGCGCCAGGATTGCGCGATAGTCTCGAAGACGGATTCGAGGCGTTCGCGCTCCAAGGGTTCGCCGCGCGCGACGGCGATCGGCTCCCCGCTCTCATGTGCTCGCACCAGGCTGAAGCGGAAATCGGCCTCTTTCGTCTGCCGCGTATCGGTGGCGCGCACGAGTGGCCGACCCAGCAGGAAGGCGACGACAGCGCCCGTACCGGCATAGCCGACGGCGAGGAGGACGAGATGCCCGGGCACATCCAGGCCTGCCAAACGGATCCAGCCCGACAGCGACCACAGGATGCCGACAAAGGTGATCAGCAGAAGGGTGCAGTAGAACAGGCTGCTAGCCAGATCGACGGCGACCTCCGTGGCGATCCGGACGTCCTCGGCGATGCGCCCGTCCGGGTTAGCGTGGTCGCCGGGGATGAGGTCGGCCTGGTAGTGCCGCGCATCCTCCATCCAGTCGCCGATCACCCGCGTCGTAAGCCAGCGTCGCCAGTCGAATTGCAGCCGCCGGCGAACCACCAGATGCGCTGTGTTGGTCGCCATGGTCCCGAGCATGATGAGCACGAAGATGACGATCTGCTCCATGGCGCGGTCGGTCGAGCGCCGTTCCAGCGCATCGAACAGGTCTGCGCTCCAGATGTTGAGCCGGATCGCGAGCGCGACCTGCGCGACCACGAGCAGGGCGAGCGTCGCGGTCAGCAGACGCGGCCGCCAGCGACCCCGGCCCGTCCAGTAAGGCCCGGACATCCTGATGAAGTCGCGAAAGAACCGCTGTGGGTGGCTCGGCTCGGCGGTGCTGCTCATCAAACCCATTTCCTGGCGTCGATTGTGCCGGGCAGGCAGGACCCAGGCGGGATGATATTGGGCGGATGCGGCCCGGCAGCCCTGCCCTGCGTCCTAGTGCAAGTTCGGCGTTATCTCTCCTGGATGGTGACGCCGCGCGGTCCAATGCTGATGTCCACGCCGGATCGATGCTGTTCTTGGTAGAACCAGTACCCAAGAACACCGGCGCCAATGCCGAGCACGCCTATCACGATGACGAGCAGGTCGCGATTCATTGTTGGTTGCCGCCTTCAGGTTCGAAGATCGGAATGCTCGGAGTCTTCCCGATCATTCCGTGGAGGGCCGGCGGGCGCAGCAAGAGCGCCCGCCGGCCCCAACCGCGATGCGCGACGACGCCGAACGCCATGTACCGGCGAAGGTGCGCCGTCCGATGCCTCACCCGGGCGATTCAGATCCGGCCGAGCAGCATGAGAATGAGGACGATGATCAGCACCGCGCCAACGACACCGACGCCGCCATGGCCGAAGCCGTAGCCATAGCCGCCGACCACCCCGGTGAAGCCGCCGAGCAAGGCGATGACGAGGATGATGAGCAGGATCATTCCGAGCGACATCGTGTCTTTTCCTTAATACTGTTTGAACGCACGGCGACCGATGGTGGTCTGCTGCGCGTGTTGCCGCGCGCAGCGGCCAGCCGCTGGTCAGTAGTTCCGGTTGTCGCGGTACCGGTTGTTGTTCCCGGCGTAGTAGGGCTGCTGCCGCGATTGTTGCGACTGGCCGTAGAGGTAGCCGCCGCCGGCGCCGAGGCCCGCACCGAGCAGTGCGCCGAGTCCGGCATTGCCACTGAAGGATCCGACGACGCCGCCGAGGGCAGCACCGCCGAGGGCGCCGATGCCCGTGCTCTGCTGCGTGGGCGTCATGTCGGCGCAGGATGCCAGGCCCAGAGTGCCCAGCAGGAGGAGAACGTGTCGCGTTGAGCGCATGATCGTCTCCTGTGTCTCACCGCGTACGGCGCGAGCTGCGCGTCGGCGCGATCGCCGGGCAGGGGAACGTCGCCTGGGCCCAGCGCAGGAGGCCGTCGAGCGCCGGCTCACTGCCGTATTGCGTGTTCTCGCGTGCCCATGCGGCAAAGGCGACGCCTGACTGGGCCACCGTCGGCCCCGGGACCGGCACGCAGAACAGAGGCCGCGCCGGGCCGCCCTGCGGATACAGTAACGCGTGGTACTGGCCGAAGCCGGTCAGGAAGCCCTGGCAGTAGGCGATCGCCTCCAGGCGCGGCACGCCGCCCCAGGCGGGGTCGCAGATGGCGGCGAGTTCGCTCGCCGTCTGGGCCTGTGTGACGATGGCCGGGGCCGGAGCACCCTGTGCCAGCGCATCCGAGGCCGGGACCGCGGAAAAACTGAGCGTCATGGCCAATGCAACTGCGGTGACGGTTCGCATGTCTGTCTTCTCCATTGCTGTGGGCGTCGCTGGTTCAGCCGGGCCAGTACCCTTTCGCAAGACGCCTTCGCCGAGGCGCGCATTCCCGCTGGGGCGAGCCCGTCATGGGCATCACCGGTGGGCTGTTTCAGTCTCTGTCGCGACCGTTGCCGCGGCCTGGCGGATTATTGTGGCCGGGCGGATTGTGGCGGTTGGGATTGTTGCCGCGGCTTTGCCCGTAGTATCGGCCCGGCCCGTCGTTCGGGCGCGGCCGGTAGGTGTTCGGGGCCGGCCTGTAGCTGTTGCCCTGCCAAGACCGATGCGACTGGTCGTACAGATACCCGCTCGAGGGGTTGGGGTAGCGATATGGCGTGACGAAGCCCGAATTGCCGCTGAAGGCGCCGCCGTATGGCTGCCGGCCATATCCATCGTTCACACCGACGCAGCCAGTGAGGCCGACGCCCACGATGAGCAAAAGGGCGGGACGTAGCGAACGCATGGTGGTCTCCTCGATCTCAGCGCGTGTTGCGCGACGCGAGAACCCGCTGGGGCCGCCGCGCGTAGAAACTTCGCCCAAAGCCCGTCGAATCAGGCCGTCGCATGCCGGCTCGCTTTCGAGGCCTGGATTTGTTGTGTCGTGGCCGCGATCGCCGACGTGGTCACCAACACGTTCCGTTTCTCCGTTCGGGCAGCACGCCCAGGCCCGTGGCTACGGGGCCGATGCCAAGCTCCGAACGAGGTCGAGGATCCGCTTGCGCAACGCCGGGTCGGGAACGGCGTGGTACGCGCGTACCAGATTCAGCGTCTCGCGGCGGTGCAACGTATCGTCCCCCGTCTCATCCCGGGCCTCGGCAGGCGGCATGCCGCGCGGCATTCTCGCCCGCTCGCCGACCTCGGACGGCAAGGCGTCGAAGAAGAAGGAAATCGGCACATCGAGGGCACGGGATATGTCATGCAGCCTGCCGGCGGCAATTCGGTTCATGCCTCGCTCGAAGTTCTGGACCTGCTGGAAGGTGATGCCGAGCGCAGCCGCCAGATCCTTCTGGCGCATGCCGAGAAGCTGACGCCGCAACCGCACCCGGGCACCGACATGGATGTCGATGGGATGCGAAACATGTTCGCGCTCTACTTCGGCGGCTGGGATCGGCAGGTCGAGTACCGCCGTTCCGGTATCGTTCGACCCTCGTCGCAGCGACCCAGCGACATCGTGTGCATTGGGTGTGGCAAGCCCCGCCAGCCGGGAGGCCAGCGTGCTGCGGAGGCCGGCGCGATCAACAGGATCGAGAGCGCAATGTCCGGCATCGAAGTTGCGTTCTTCGGCCTGTCCGTCCCGAGCCGTCATCGTTCTGCCTCGCCAATCGTTATCTTTGTCTCCTGTTCAAACTGCCGACCCCTACGGTGGTTCCCAACGCATCCGATATTTTTTCATGCGCCGCCGACCGCCTGGGTAGGCGGCGCCTTCGGGAATTGCTGAGGTACAGGCCAGAAACATTCCGGGAACCGTGGCGCGGTCCGCGGGTGCGCTGGCGCACGGGACAACTAAAGAGGCACTGTCAGCGTTTCTTCCTCGCAACCTATTATCGGGTCGGAAGGAAGGAACGCGATGAGCAACTCCCCCATGCGGCGGGCGGTTTTGGCAGCAACGCTGTTTGCTATGCCAGGCATGGCACTGGCTCAGAACCTGTCGAATCGGACGCCGGCGGCTCCCTCTACCGCCGCCGCTCCGCCGACTCAGACAATCATCGTCCCTGTCGCGGCCGCCAGCGCCCGCCGCGCAAGTAGCCTCATCGGTGCGAACATCATCAATGAGGAGAACCGCAACGTCGGCGAGATTCACGACGTGATGGTCGATATGGCGGGCGGCGGGGCAATCGCAGTCCTATCGGTCGGTGGCTTCCTCGGGATTGGGGAGCGCTACATCGCAATTCCCGTAAGCGACCTGCGCTGGAACAACGATCGGGAGCGCTGGATGCTCGCGGGCGCGACGGTGGACAGTCTGAAGGCCCGGCCGGCTTTCATCTACCCAGCGCGTAGCTGAACGGAGGTTCATGACCCATTGGCGAGATCTCCTTCGCCGGCTGGTTTACGTTGAATGGTGAAACAGAACGACGTCGCAGTTGCTCGCTCGCGTTTGCTCAGCGGGTCCTCACCCTTCAACCGGCGATCTAGGGAGCGCCATGGTCACAACCTCGTGACGGCATACGGCAAAATCCCCGTTGCCTACGAGACGCCGGGCCTGCGGGTGGCAGAACGCGCCTGGAATCGGAGTCTCATGCCGTTGCCCTACTGAGGCCATGTCTGAAGTAGACACACGGCTCGCCGCATTCACAGGAGGGACGCCGATGTCTTTCGCTAGCCCTGCCAAATTTGGCACGAGCACTTCGGCCCGACCGGCGCCTTCTGCGGAAGGCCCTGAAGCCCGAACGCTGCTGGTGGGGAAAGGCATCAGCCTGCAGGGTACCGTTACGGATGCCGAGCGCCTGGTTGTCGAGGGTACGGTCGAAAGCAAGGCAATCCGAGCGACGGAACTCGCGGTCGCCCACACCGGTGTGTTCCGTGGTGAGGTAGAAGTCGCGCGCGCCGAGATCGCAGGCTTGTTCGACGGCACCATCACGGTGCGCGGCAACGTCACGGTCCGAGCGACGGGCACGATGAAGGGTGCCGTTCGCTACCGGACGCTCATCGTCGAAGACGGCGGCGCTTTGTTCGCGAGTTTGGAGATTCTGCCTGACGACAGTTGAGTGCCTGGCCGCGCAACTCTGGCGATTATGATGGCGTGGAACCGGCTTACAGGAAGTGGTTAACGACGGACGACGCCACAGATGCGGATTAGCGCCGTGCGGGAGCGATGGCGAAGTCCAATAGGTTCTCGACTGCCATGAACTTGCGGGCGCCTACCTCCGAGGTGCTGAACGGGCTGCTTAGCCAGGCGCCGGGAGAGTGGGTGACGTTAGAATGGCTGATGCGCAGCCTCGGCGAGCGGTCGTTCGGTATCATACTTCTCCTGCTAGCGCTCCTGGGTCTGCTGCCCGGCGTGTCAGCCGTCGCCGGCATACTGACCCTGCTTCTCGGCCTTCAGATGATCCTGGCACACCACAATCCGGTAATCCCGCGCCGCGTCGCACGCCGCGCAATCGAAGTGCAGCGGCTTGCCGAGCTGGTCCGCCGCATCCTGCCGGTGCTGCGCTGGATGGAGCGCTTTGTTCGCCCGCGCTTTCCGACACCGTTCGAGGCAACCAAGCGCGTGGTCGGTGCTGCGGTCCTACTCCTCGGTCTCAGTCTCCTGGCTCCCCTGCCTTTAAGCAATGTGCTGCCCGCTCTGGTGCTCGCGCTCGTCGCTTTCGCCTACTTGGAAGAGGACGGCCTGCTTCTCTGCGTCGCTCTCGGGGCAGCCCTCGTCATCCTCGTCATCGGCGCCATGATCGCGTGGGAAACCATCAGCGCAATAGGCTTGGTGTCGAGCGTCTTTTAGGTCCTAGCCCGCGACCAGCCTTCGGCGCTGCCCGTGCGCCGCTCGCATCCGCGCCCGCCGGGGAGGCGGTGAAACGAGGATGCCGTGCCATTCCGCCGCAGGGATTGAAGCGAATACGTCCCATGGCTGGTCACATGGCTGCTGCCAGCTTTCGGCCGCGCGCAACCCATGCAGCGCATTCAAGGGTGAAGCTGGCTTGAGACTTGCCTTGGTACAGTGCGACATCGTCCGCTGTCAGTTCATCGCGCCATCGGCCGTTTGTGCCCTGGAACAGGAAGCGTCCCGCACCACCCTTGAAGCCCTTTGCTGCGTCCGGCAGGAGTTGTTCGCCGTCTCGGCGCATGGCGTCGAAAGATGCGGCCGCGACCAACTGCGCGAGCAGACCGGGCGGGCATTCAATTTCGAGGAAGGCCGCAATCCGCAGAATCTCGCCCGCGAGATCGGACTTCAGGTCGTTGTAGTGCACAAGGAGTAGGTTGGGCCGAGCCCGCTCGCCCCAGAACGAGTTCTCTACGCCGAAGAAATCGACACCTGAGGCGGTCCCACGCGTTGGATCCTCAGCAATCCAGTCCAGATAGAACGTTCGGAAATCGGCTGGCGCACGCGGAAACGGCCTTCCAACCAGTTCGTCCTCCGCTCCAACGCGGTCCAGGTTTTCCAGGGCGCGGGGCGTGTACGCCGAGACATGATTGTAGAACGACGCGCAAGCATCGAGGCCATCGCGTGCGACGTGGATGTACTTCACCTCCCGATAGAGCGGCAGCGCATCCAGCGGGAGATGGCTCTTGATGAAGCGTCGATGGTTCTGCGCTTCCAGAGCAACGGCGATATGCTGGATTGGCTCACGACGCGCGTCGAACCACGGCGACAGGAGTGAGAGCGGACGCGGCTCGGGCGAACGAAATACGAGCATGCCGACAATCCGCTGCATCCAAGTCGTGCCGCATTTGGGGTATGTCGCGATGACGATGTCGTCGGCGCGAGGGACGTAGTGCGTCCATCGGCGGCTGTCGAAGCCCCACGCGCGCGCTTCCTTCAAGGCGGGTCTGATCAGCGTCGGCGCTGGCATTCGGTTGTTCCTGCAGAAGGCGCCGAGATGACGGCAAGGGGTTCAACGGATCATCGTCACTGGGGCGGGCGTGCGCCAAACTCACGCGCCAGCGTCGCCCACCGCACACGGTGCTCCTCCAGTTCCATCGCAAACGCCGCGGGCGATACACTTCCACGCGGCTCCATCCCAGCGGCGCGGAGGCCCTGCACGACAGCCGGATCTGCCAGCACGTCGTTCGCTTGCGCGGAAATCTGCAGTCGCGCCGCATCCGGCATGCCGCGCCAGCCGAATAGGCACAGAATGCCCTCAAGATCCAAGGCAGGCGCGCCGGCCTCGGTGGCGGTGGGGATTTCGGGGATCGCAGTCGCACGGGTCCTGTTCGTCACCAGCAGGACCCGGATGCGGTCGTCACGCAACAGCGGGAGCGCTGGCGCGAGGGGTGCCAGCGCGGCGTGAATGCGACCACTCGCGAGGTCGAGCAATGCCTGCGGCGAACTTCGATAGGAGACGAACGCCATGTCCAGATCGCCAGAAGTGCGCATGAAATTGCGGAAGATCAAATAAGGGGCACCGGGGGCACCGAACCAGTTGAACGCGCCCGGGTGCGCTCGGACGTGGTCAACGAATTCGGTGACGGTGCGCACAGGCACGGACGGTGAAATGCAGAGGCCGAGGAAGTCGGTAGCAAAGCCAGACAGGGGAACGAGGTCGGCGTCCGGGTCGTAGGGCACCCTGTCCAGCATCAGTGGCACTACGGTCTTCACTCCAACGAAGCTGAAGAACAGGGCCTCGCCTGGCCGCGCCTGGGCGAACGCCTCAGCTGCCAATACCCCATCGGCGCCGGGTCTGTTTTCTACAGCGATCGGGTGTCCCCGCCGACGCGATAGACCTTCGGCCAGAAGGCGGACGGCCAGATCGGGGGCGCTACCGGCGCCCGCGGAAACCAGTATGCGTGTCGGTCGAAAATTTGGGCTGGGTTGAGATCTAGCGGATGACCAGCTCCCGGTCGCGAGACCGACGCCAATCGCGGCCCTTCGGGTCGCCATCGCATGCTGATAGGGCACAATGCACCTCTTTCATCTGCAGGTTCTGTCATGGCGGCAACTGTGGTGGCGCGCTTGGGGTTCTTCCAAGGGTTAGGTTGCAGCAGTCCCTTCTGAGCGCCGAATTTTGACGTCACGCGCCCAGGCCTTTTTCCGGCATCGCGCGCGTTCCGACCGGACGTGGCGAATATCCATTCGCGGCATTTTTCAAGAGGCTTGTGATCAAGGTGCATGATACCAATCCTGCCGTTATACAAGCAAAATGAATGCCCTCAGTAGCGTCAAAGTTTAGCCACTGCGCAGCGTCGAGATCCCGGTGGGCGACGGCAGGATGCGGTATGTTCCGGCCCATCGGGGACGATCTGATGCCCGAGGTCTCGCTCTACAGGTACGCTCGCATGCGCGGCGTCGCGCGCTCGACGATATTGCACGCGATCTCCTCCGGCTTGATCACGAGCACCCCGCGCAGCACGATCGATGTTGAGCAGGCCGATGCCGAATGGCTGCAACAGCATCTCGCGAGGATGCCGGGCAGCGGCAGCGCTTCGCATGAAGCGAAGCAGAAGCAGCCGCCGACGCGCATCGCCCAGGGGAAGATGCCGGCAGGCGTCGCGGACGTTCAACTTGCCAAGCACCGCCTCGCGCAACTCGAACAAGCCTATTTCGCACGCAACGATGGCGTGGTCGCGGTGACGACCATGTGCTCGACCTTCCTCGAAGCGTTCGCCGCACTGCCCGACGAGGAAGCTGCAACGGTCGCGCTCGATCTCGCGTGCGAGGAGGCGGACGCCCATCGGTTGCTGGTGCGCTTCGTCGCGATGATCCGCGAGGATTTGGGCAACCTGTCCGGTGACGCGCTGCGCACCATCGAAACGCTGTGAGCGTCTGCGACCCGGACACTCGCCCCACCATCCAGCCGAGAACAGCATTTCCCGCCAGCGCGCCGTGCCCTGCCACAGGGAAAGCCGCGAAGCGGGGTTCGGCGAGGTTGAAGTCCGCGTCGAGGTGCTGGAGCGGCGCCTCTTGCATCGCGAGGAGTCCATCCCCGGCCTGCTCGCGAGCACGCCGGTCGGGCCCGATGTTGCTACTCTGGGCGAAGCCGTGCGCCGCGCTATCGTGGAGGAGGTCGCGGAGGCATTGGCCTCGTATCGCGACGAGAACGGGTTCACGGTTCCCCAGCCCGCTCACATAGCGCTGGCTACGCGGTAGCCCGCAGGCGCAGCATCGCCCGGCGACACAAGCGCACGCCGTGGGATCACGCCCACCGGCCCAGCACCACGTGAGGATGAGCCGATGCGACGTACCTTTCTGCAGGGCTTGGCCGGAGCCGCCGTGGTCTTTGGAGGGTTCCGTGCGCGGGCCCAGACCGTGCCGGCCTACCCCGATCGGCCGATCCGGATGATCGTCCCCTACGCACCCGGCGGAGCCGCGGACACGACGACGCGGCTCATCGTCGGCCCGATGAGCGAGGTCCTCGGACAGACGATCACGATCGAGAACCGTGCCGGAGGCGCCGGCACGATCGGCGCGGCAATGGTGGCTCAGGCGCGGCCCGATGGGTACACGCTGCTCTCCGACGCCTCGGCGCACACGGTGAACCACGCACTCGTCCGCACCCTGCCCTTCGACTACGCCCGCGATTTCGCGCCCATCTCGCGGCTCGGTTCCTTTCCGCTGCTTTTCCTTGTCGCTGCGGGGAACAGCGCGCGTGACCTGATAGCCTTCATCGCCTTCCTTCGCAGCAGGGGTGACCGCGTCTCCTACAGCAGTGCGGGCATCGGCTCGGCCTCACACCTTGCCGCCTTCCTCTTTGCGCAGCGCACGGGGATCGAGGCGGAGCACGTCCCCTTTCGCGGCGGCAACCTCGGCGCGCAGGCTGTGGCCCGCGCGGACACGCAATACATGCTCGCCTCGACGCCGGCCGGGATCGCGCTGGTCCAGGCGGGCCTGCTCCGCGTGCTGGCCGTTGCGGGGCTGACCCGCCTGCCTGGGCTCGGGGAAGTCCCGACCCTGCACGAGGCAGCGCTGCCCGGCTTCGACTTCGCGGAGTGGAGCGGGCTCTGGGCACCCTCGGGGACGCCCGAGCCCGTGCTGGACCGACTTGCCCGTGCCGTTGCGGAGGCAATAGCCCGTCCCGAGGTCCAGGCTCGCTTTCCCGAGCTCGGCTTCGACCCTGCGAGCTACATCGGACGCGCGGACTTCACCCGCTACGTCGTGGAGCAGCGCGCACTCATGACACGGCTCACTTCGGCGGCAGGAATCCGTCCTGAGTGAAGAGCGACGGAACCTTTCGCACTGCAGAAGCAGTCGCCAAGTCGGCTCCGGGCCGGCCCTGACAGTTGGAGCCCCCCATGGCGAGGTCCGCTTCTCACTTGCCCTCGCTCGAAAGCAGACTGGCAGCTTCCGGCCAGATAGCGTCCATCCGTTCCACCGAGATACCTTGGCGGCTTCCCTCCAAGGGGACAGTGGCTAATTCGCCCCTGCCGGACGAGAAGGATTGTGAGCGGACATAGGGTGCATTTCGATGCAGTCACCGGATCCGCTGCCCAGCGCGCCCGATCACCTACTCACGTGCTGAGCGGATTCCCCAGTCAATCAACGCCGTTCCAGTGTATCATCAGCTGCTCCCAACAGCAGCAGGGCCGGACGATGGCAGACATTCGTGCCACGGCGCAGGATCGCATGGAGCTAGAGCTCCTGCTGCGTGGCTTCATGATCTCCCGCATGCTGAGGCTGGTCGCCGATCTCGGCCTTGCGGACCGCGTCCCACCGGACGGTGAGGTCGCGGTGCGCGACTTGGCGGCGGCCTGCGGCGTGCAGGAAGGACCGCTGCTCCGCATCCTGCGCAGCCTCGCCTCCCTCGGGGTCTTCCGGCTCTCGGTCAAGGCCATGGTCGGGCATAGCGCGAAATCCGCGCTTCTGCGCGCTGACGTGCTGGACAGCGCGCATTACGCCGCGTGCTTCTGGACCGGGCCGGGAAGCTGGTCGGCCTGGGGCCGGCTAGACGCCGCGCTCACGGGCGGTATCCCACACGAGGTCGCCTGGGGGCAGGGCCGTTTCGCCTATCTGCGGGAGCATCCCGAGGAAGCGCGCGCCTTTGATGGGATGATGGCGCATTTCCCGGACAACCGGCACGCCGCCGTGGCTGACGCCTACGATCTCTCGGCCGCTCAGCTCGTCGCCGACGTCGGTGGCGGCGACGGCGCCATGCTGCGCCACCTCCTGGCGCGCGCCACGGCAGCGCGCGGGCTGCTCTTCGACCGGCCGGATGTGGTCGCCGCGCTCGGGCCCGAAGCGCTGCTGGACGGGCGCATCACGACTGCCGGGGGCAGCTTCCTTGATACCGTGCCGGCGGGCGCCGACCACGTCATCCTCGCCCGCGTGCTGCACGACTGGCCGGACGAGGGCTGCGCCCGCATCCTCGCCAACTGCCGGGCGGCTATGGCGCCGGGTGCCGTCCTGCTGGTGGTCGAGGCCTTGCTGGAGCCCGATCCGGCGCGCGGCCGGCCGACGGACTATCTGATCGACATGCAGATGATGGCGATGTTCGGCACCGGCCGCGAGCGTTCGGAGGCAGAGTTCCTCGCGCTGCTGGGCGCGGCGGGCTTCGCCTGGCGCCGCACTGTGGCCACGGCGTCGCCCGTCTCGGTGCTGGAAGCGATAGCCATTTGAGCCGGGGAAGAGCCATGCGCCGCCGATCACTGCTGCTGGCCACGCTGCCGGCCTCCACCGCGGCGGAGGCGCCGCACTGGCCCAGGCGGCCACTGCGGGTCATCGTGCCGTTCCCGGCAGGCAACGCGCCGGTCATGTTGGCGAGGCGCCTGGCAGAGAGGCTGGCGCCTCGGATCGGCCAGCCCGCGCAGTGGAGAATCGGCCGGGCGCTGGCGGCACCATCGGCGCCGAGGCGATCTCCCGCGCCGCGCCGGACGGTCTCATACGCTTAGCATCAGCAACCTTGCGCCGCACGCCGTAGGGCAAAGCGGACCTGCTCGGCCTGATTACGCCGGCACCGCTTCGAGGATGCTGAGTGCCGATGCTGTAGGGATCACCCTCCGAAGGTCGAAGCCGGCAGAGGTCAGCAGGGCGCTATACTCAGCCAGCGTGCGCTCCTGCCCGCCCGGATAGACCAGCATCAGCAGGTCGAGCAGCTTGGCGTAGGAATACTCGTTCCCCTCGGGGATGAGCGTCTCGATCAGCAGCAGCCGCGCGTCCGGACGCATCGCGGCACGGCACGTGCGGAGGATCGCAACGGCCTGGTCGTCGTACCAGTCATGGATCACCTTCCGCAGGATGTAGATGTCGCCGCCGGCCGGGACGGCGGCGAAGAAGTCCCCCGCGACGAGCTCGACCCGGTTCTGGAGCCCGGCCTCGACGAAGCGCGGGCCGGCCATCGCGATCACATGCGGCAGGTCGAACAGCACCGCGCGGGTTTCGGGCGCGGCGCCGAGGATGCCGCGCAACAGCGCCCCCTGCCCACCCGCCACGTCCACGACGGTGCCGACGCCACGGAAATCGTAGGCTGCCAGGATGGCCGCGTCCTGGGCACGGCCGACGCTCGCCAGCCCCTCGACCTGCAACCGCCCGACCTGCGGGTTGGCGCTCTGGTATTCGAAACTCGGCATCCCGAAGAGTTGCCGGAACGCGGGCTCGCCGGTGCGCAGCGAGTGCTCCATCGCGCCCATCGACTGCCAGACCCAGGTCGCGCCCTGCATCTCCGCATAGCCGCGGAGGCTCATCGGCGCATCAGAGCGGAGCTGCTCCGCGAGCAGCGTTAGTGCGAAGCGGCCCTCCTCATCCTCCGCGAAGATGCCGCTTCCTGCCAACGCCCGCAGTACGCGCCGCAGCGGGCCAGGGAGCGTGCCGCTCGCCGCCGCAAGATCCTCCGGCCGACGCGGCCCGTCGCGCAGCAGGTCCGCTATGCGCAGCTTCGCAGCGCAGGAGATCGCCTGGGCGAGCCAGGCGCTGGCGATCATTCCAGTCAACACCTGTCCGGGCGTCTGGGCGGCAGTGGTCATGGCGACGCCGCTCCTACTGCGCCGGCCGCACGTCGTAGCGGCGCGCCACCTCGGTCCAGCGCGCCCGCTCACGGGTCAGCAGCGCCTCGAACTCGGCGGGGCTACCGGCACGCGGGATCAGCCCGAGTGCCGCGACCCGTCGCGCCATCTCGGGATCGGCGGTCGCCGCGCGCACCTCCTCGGCGATGCGCAGGCGCAGCGCCTCCGGCATGTCGCGCGGCGCGAAGAGGCCGTAGCCCCCCGGGAAGGCGAGCACCAGGAAGCCCGCCTCCGCGGCGGTCGGGAGGTCCGGCGCGGCTGGTGCGCGGTCGGGGCTGGCCACGGTGAGGAGGCGAATCTGCCCGCTGCTCGCCAGACCGAGCATCGGCGCGAGCGGCAGCATGGCGAGATCCACGCGCCCTTGCGCGATGTCGGGCAGCGCGGCGAAGGGGTTGCGGTAGGGCACGTGGGTCAGCTCGATCCCCGCCTCGCGCTGGAAGGCAACCATCGCTAGGGCGGGGATGCTCGGTGCGGAGGCGTAGGTCATGGCGCCGGGCCTCGCCCGCGCCAACGCGACCAGTTCCGCCAGCGAGGCGATGCCGAGCCGAGATGCAACCGCGAGCGCGAGGAAGTCCTGTGCGACGAAGGAGAGCGGGATCATGTCGCGCTCCGGCTCGAAGGAAAGCCGCTCGTGCAGGAGGTGGATGCCGGTCCAGGTGCCGGTCGGGTTGAACAGCAGCGTATGGCCGTCGCGCGCCGCCAGGAAGGCCTCGATCGAGATGATCCCCTCTCCGCCCGGCCGGTTGTCCACCACCACCGGTTGGCCCCAGCGGCGCGAGAGCACTTCGGCCAGCGACCGCGCCACGGCGTCGTTGCTCTGGCCGGGGGAGGCGAGCGTAACGAGCCGCACGGAGCGGCTCGGCCACGCGGCGTCTTGGCCGCGGGCCTGGCCTACAACGAGCAGCGTCGCGAGGCCGGCCAGGGCCGCACGACGTTGCAGGGCGGCCGGCGTGGGTAGGGCCGGCGTGCGGATGCCCATAGTGCTCCTCCTTGGTCAGTCGGCGGCTACGGTGTTTGGGGCGGCGTCTGATGCTGCGGGGCGGGTCAGCCTGCGGCGGCCGTTGCCGGGCCGGGCATAGACCTCATGCGCCTCGACGAGGCGCGTCAGCATGTCGAGAAGGAGCAGGCGTTCTTCCGGGGCAAGGGGCGCGAGGATGAGCTCCTGCTGGGCGCGGCCCTTGGGCCGGAGGTCGTCGTGAACGGCTTGGCCGCGGGCGGTCAGGCGAAGAACCCGGGCGCGGCGATCCTCGGAGTTCACGCGGCGGTCGATGTGGCCGAGGCCCTCTAGGCGGTGAACGAGGTTGTGAGCCGTCACCGCGTCAACCCCGAGGCGGAGCGCAAGCGTGCCCTGGTCGATGTCGGGCGCGTCGTTCAGTGCCGTGAGGACGGAGAACTCGACGGGCGCCAGCCCCGCGGGGTTGGTGATCTCCGCGGTGATGCCAACGCAGATCTGATGGAACCGCCGCGCTAGATGCGACGCGACGCGGTGGCGCGGGGGGACGATCGGGGCCTGCTCGGCGAGACCTGGAGGAGAAAGAGGTTCGGCCATGGCAAAAGCATAGCCGACATGAGTTATTTAATTCAATAACTAACAATTCGCCCAGAGCGACATCGGCCGTCAGATCCCGGGCATCTGCCTTGAGCGACGCCGAGAAGTCCGCTTCGGGTCGCCAGCTGCCTAACTCTTGGCAGTCGGCACCAGCAGCTCACCCTCTCCAGCCACTCGAAAGCTGCAAGTCCGCAGTCGGCCAAGGCAAGACGGAACGTCTCATGGCAATCCGCCGCAGTTGGGCTGGAGGGCGCGCTTGCCGCACACGCGCCACGGGCGGATTCGGTACTCACCGCGAGTGCCCATGACCTCCAGCCCCGAGCTTGGCTTGTCATTCATACTACGCACGCGCGAACGCAGCTCCGGATGGCGTGTCCAGGGCTCGAGGTTATGCGGGAGTGAGGGGGTCTCTGAGGGGGTTGAGCCGCGGCTTTCGTTCAGAATTGGCGTATTTCTGCCGATTCTATGCAAGTTCTGGCGTCCCCTAGGGGATTCGAACCCCTGTTACCGCCGTGAGAGGGCGGTGTCCTAGGCCTCTAGACGAAGGGGACCTTGGCCGGAGGCGCGCTTCTAGCCTCCCCTTACTCAGGGATCAAGCGCCCTTCTTCGCCATCGACGCACTTCGTCACCAGTCGTCAGTCCCGCAGCCGCACCTCGCCGATCCGCCGCGCCCCCGTCGGGTCCAGAAGGATCACCCGCTCCCCATCCGGCCGCGTCACCCAGATCGAAATCGCCTTGTCCGACGCCGCGATCCCGGCGATACGCGCGCCCTCCGGCTGCGCCAGCGACAGCCCTGCCGCCGCGCCGCTGCCCGGCCGGTCGCCAAGCCGCTGGACGAGCAGCACCGCGAGCGCCACGGTGCCCGCCACGATCAGCACCCCCATTCCGATCACCAGAGCCTTGAGCGCAGCCACACCAACCCCCTCGCCTGCCGAATCCGATGCCGCCGAAGCCACGGCGCCACCCGAGGCAGCCGGCATGCGCGCCGACCGCTTCCTCGCGGAGGCGATAGGTTCGCTCTCGCGCTCCCGCGTCAAGGCATTGATCGAAGCCGGCCAGGCGACCCGCGACGGCGTCCCGGTCCGCGACCCCGCCGAATCCGTGCGCCCCGGCGCGCGCTACCGCCTGCGCATCCCGCCGCCCGTCCCGGCCACGCCCCAGCCCCAGGCCATCCCGCTGTCCATCCTGTTCGAGGATGCCGACCTCATCGTGGTGGACAAGCCATCGGGCCTCGTCGTGCATCCGGCGCCGGGCAATCTGGACGGTACGCTGGTCAACGCATTGCTCGCCCATGCCGGGGATGACCTGCCGGGCATCGGGGGGGAAAAGCGACCGGGGATCGTCCATCGGCTCGACAAGGACACCTCGGGCGTCATGGTCGCGGCCAAGACCGAGCACGCCCACCGCGCCCTCTCCGAGGCCTTCGCCGCCCGCGACCTGGACCGCGCCTACCTGGCTCTCGCCTGGGGCCTGCCAGAACCCGTGCAAGGGGAGGTCTCGGCCCCAATCGGGCGTCACCCGGTCGACCGCAAGCGCATGGCCGTGGTCGAGCGCGGCGGCAAGCCGGCGACGACGCGCTATCAGGTCAAACGCGGCTGGGGTACGGCCGTTTCATTGGTGGAATGCCGACTGCTGACGGGGCGGACGCACCAGATCCGTGTGCATATGGCCCATCTCGGCCATCCGCTGGTGGGCGACCCGGTCTACCTGCGCCGCACCCCGGCCAGCGCGCGCCTGCTGCCGGCAGGCACGCGCGACGCCCTGCTCGCCTTCCCGCGCCAGGCGCTGCATGCGGCCACACTCGGCTTCCGGCATCCCGTCACGGGCCAGGCCCTGTCCTTCGAAACTCCCCTGCCGGCCGACTTCACCACCCTGCTCGCGTTGCTGGACAGTAACAGCCAGTAACCCGACTATTGCAGTCGGTTTTTCTTGCGCCCTAACACGGCACGCGGTAGAAACGGCGACGTCGGATTCCAAGGGGTGCCATCAAAGCACCCGATCCGGCCCGCCCCGACGTGACCGGGGCTGGCGGCTCGGGCCAGGGCCCGGAGGAAACGACACAACCGAGATGACCGTTTGCGCGCCCCGCCGTCACGGGGGGTCCGCCCGGTTCAGGAGGCAGATGACTTATGGCTTCCAGCATGGCTATCCCGATGGCGACCGAAGGGAACCTGTCCCGCTACCTGCAGGACATCCGCAAGTTCCCCATGTTGGCGCCGGAGGAGGAACTTTCCCTCGCCCGCCGGTGGAAGGATCAGGGCGACGAACGGGCTGCCCACAAGCTCGTCACATCGCATCTTCGTCTCGTGGCGAAGATCGCCATGGGCTACCGCGGCTACGGCCTGCCAGTCGGGGAACTCATCTCCGAGGGCAATGTCGGCATGATGCAGGCGGTGAAGCGCTTCGATCCGGAGCGCGGCTTCCGTCTGGCCACATACGCCATGTGGTGGATCCGCGCCGCGATACAAGAATACATCCTGCATTCCTGGTCGCTCGTGAAGATGGGCACCACGGCGGCGCAGAAGAAGCTGTTCTTCAACCTCCGCCGGCTCAAGGCGCAGATGTCCGCGCTCGAGGAAGGTGACCTGAAGGATGAGCAGGTGGCGAAGATCGCCCATGCCCTCCAGGTGCCCGAGCAGGACGTGGTGTCGATGAACCGGCGCCTCGCCAGCCCCGACCACAGCCTGAACGCTCCCGTCCGCGCCGACAGCGAGGGCGAGTGGCAGGACTGGCTGGTCGATGACGGTGAGAGCCAGGAGGAGGAACTCGCCGAGCGGGAGGACATGACCAACCGCCGCGACCTGCTCGCCGGTGCCTTGAAGACGCTGAACGAGCGGGAGCGTCACATCCTGATCGAGCGGCGCCTGAAGGAGGAGCCGACGACGCTCGAGGAGCTCTCGCAGCAGTACAACATCAGCCGCGAGCGCGTCCGCCAGATCGAGGTCCGCGCCTTCGAGAAGCTGCAGAAGTCGATGAAGCAGCAGGTCGCAGAGCGGCGCCTGACGGTCGGCTGACCGGCCTGGCACAACTGGTTCCGATGGGGCGGCGGGGAAACCCGCCGCCCTTTTTGCATTTGGGCTGTGAGACGGATCGCTCGCTTCCGGCCATGCGCCGGCGCAAGACTGCGCGCCGGCGGGCCGGGCGCGCCGAAGCCCATGGAGGATCATGATGCCGAATGCCACCCGTCGCCTCGCGCTCGCCCTGCCGGCGCTCGCACTCGCACTTCCCGCCGCCGCCCAGGCGCCAGCAGTGATGCTGTTCCGCGTCGTCTCCCAGCGCGATGAGATCATCATTGGCCTGACGCCCGCCGAACTCGAGGCACTCGGCACCGGGCCCGAGGCCGAACGCATCGCCCGCAAACTGGCCACCGAGGGCCAGTTCGGCGCTTGGCGCTACATCGTCGGCCGCGCCCCGGATGGCTCCACCCGCCACGCCGCCGCCGGCCGGATCGCGATCCTCCGCCAGGACACCTACCGCATCGAGCCCTACGCCCCAGCGCTGCCGGTCGCACCGCCGCCTGGCTGAGGCGCGGCCTCCCGTCGGCCAGGTCCGGCTTGCACGCCAGCGGAACAAACCCAAGATACCGCGGCGGAAGACGGGCCAAACAACGTCGGGAGGATTGCTCATGCAACGCCGCCATCTGCTCGCCCTCGGCGCCGCCGCCGCGGCTGCGCCGCTGCTGCCCGGGACTGCCGCCGCCACGCCGCCGGGCTACCGCGTCACCTGGTACAATGCCCGTACCGAAGGCTCCGGCCGCGTCGGGTCGCGCGACGTGACGGCGGCCGGCGACGGCACCATCTGGTTCTGCGGCCAGCGCAACGGGACTCTCAATCGGCTCGACCCGCGGACCGGCGCGATCCGCGTCGTCAATCTCGGCCAGGGCGCGGCACCCCATGGCGTGATCCGCGGTCCGGACGGCGCCGCCTGGGTCACCGAGGGCGGGCAGAACGCCATCGCCCGCGTCGATCCGGTCGACCATCGCGTGACCCTGTGGCGGCTGCCGGAACGCTTCGCCAACGGCAACCTCAACACCGGCGTCTTCGACGATCGCGGCACCTACTGGTTCACCGGCCAGAACGGCATCTATGGACGCTTCGTCCCCGCCACCGAGCGGATGGACGTCTGGGAGGCCCCGCGCGGCCGCGGCCCCTATGGCATCACGAAGACGCCGCAGGGAACGCTTTGGTACGTCTCCCTCGCCGGCAATCACCTCGCCCAGATCGCCGACCTCGACACCGGCCGCGTGAGCATCGTCGAACCCCCCACCCAGAACCAGGGCGCCCGCCGCGTCTGGTCCGACAGAAGCGGCCGCTTGTGGATCAGCGAATGGAACAGCGGCAACGTCTCGGTCTTCGACCCGATGACGCAGCGCTGGGGTGTCTGGCGCCTGCCGGGTGAACGACCGCGCGCCTACTCCGTCTGGGTCGATCCATCCGACAAGGTCTGGCTGACGGACTTCCCCGCCAACGCAATCGTCCGGTTCGACCCGATGACCGGAACCTTCCTCTCCTTCCCCTCCGACCGCGCCAACGCCAATGTCCGGCAGATGGACGGCTTCGCAGGGGAAGCATGGGGCGGCGAAAGCGGGGCGGACAGGATCGTCAGGATCGAATACGGGCTGTAGGCGGCGGGGGAGAGAACTCCCCCGCGCCCCCTCCTTTTTCTGTCGGTCACCAGCGCATCACCGGCGCGAAGGGCGTGCCCATCCTGGCAATCACCCTGGTGATGCTGGTGCAGGCGGCGCAGGCACAGGACGGGCGGACGCAGTTCGAGGCGCGCTGCGCCTCCTGCCACGCAATGTCGGATTCAGCGCCCGCCGGGCCAGGGCCGAACCTCGCCCGCGTGGCCGGGCGGCGCGTCGGCGGCGATCCGGGCTTCGATTATTCGCCGGTCCTGCGGGCGGCCGAGGGCACCTGGACCGCGGATCGGCTCGCCGCCTTCCTCGAAGATCCCGAGGAGATGTTCCCAGGCCTCTGGATGGGTGGGAACGGGGTGCGCGATGCGACGGCGCGGCGCAGCATCGTAGACTACCTGATGGGGCGGTGAGGGCGCCGCGAAGCGCCCCCACCCGTCACCTCAGCGGATCGGCGGCGCGTAGTGCAGCCCGCCACGGTTCCACAGGTTGTTCACCCCGCGCGGAATGCCGATCGGGGTGATGCTGCGCTCATACATCTCGCCGTAATTGCCGACCTGGCGGATGATGCGCACCGCCCACTCATTCTCGAGACCCATGGAGCGGCCGAGGTCACCAGTGCGACCCGCAAAGCGCTGGATGTCCGGGTTGGTCGAGGTCCGCGCGATTTCCTCGACATTGCCGCTGTTCAGGCCGAGTTCCTCCGCGGCGATCTGCGCAAACAGCGTCCAGCGCACGATGTCGAAGAAGCGCCAGTCACCCTTGCGCACCGCCGGGCCAAGCGGCTCCTTGGAGATGATCTCGGGCAGCAGCACGAACTCGTTCGCATCCGTCGTGCGCGTCGCGCGGAAGGAAGCGAGCGAGGAGGCGTCGTTGGTATAGGCGTCGCAGCGCCCGGCGACGAAGGCCGCGCGGATTTCCTCCGCCTGCTCGATCACCACGGGGGTGAAGCGCATGTTGTTGGTGCGGAAGTAGTCGGTCAGGTTCAGCTCGGTCGTCGTGCCGGGCTGCACGCAGATCGTCGCGCCATCCAGCTGCCGCGCCGAGGTCACGTTGGACGACCGGCGGACCATGAAGCCCTGGCCGTCATAGAAATTGATGCCGGCGAAGGCGAGGCCGAGCTGCGTCTCGCGCGCCATCGACCAGGTGGTGTTGCGCACCAGGATGTCGAGCTCGCCGGATTGCAGCATCGGGAAGCGCTGCACCGTGGTGTTCGGCACGAAGCGCACCTTGGTCGCATCGCCCAGGATGGCGGCGGCCACCGCACGGCAGGTATCGACGTCGAGGCCGCGGAATTCGCCCCGGCTGTCCGGCAGCGCGAAGCCCGGCGCATTCACCGCGACGCCGCAGACCAGGTGCCCGCGGGCGCGGATGGCGGCGACGGTGTCAGGCGGGGCGGTTTGTGCCGAGGCCTGCCCCGCCACGGCGAGGACCGCCGCGGCGGCCAGGCCCGCAAGGCGGGCGCGGATGCTCATCATCTATGTCGTCTCCCAGTTTCCAGACATGAAACCGCCGTGTTTCCCCGGCTGGCTCCCGGACAGCATGCCCATGCGGGAGGCAGGGCGCCAAGGCCCTGTCTGTGCGCTGCGGTGAAGCCGCCCGTCAGCCCGCCCCCGCAAGGATGAGGTCGGACATCTTCTCCGCCGTCATCAGCGTCGGGAAATTGGTGTTGGCCGAGGGCACCACCGGGAAAACCGAGGCATCGACCACCCGCAGCCCCTGCACCCCGCGCACCCGCCCCGCCGTGTCCACCACCGCCATCGGGTCGCCATCCGCCCCCATGCGGCAGGAACAGGATGCGTGCCACACGCCGATCGTGCCCTTGCGGATGAAATCCTCCAGCGCCTCCTCATCCTCCATGACTTCCTTGAAGCGGAAGCCCTCGATCACGAAGCGGTCGATGAAGGCGCGGCGAAGCGCCGCCGGCCCATCGAGGAACTTCGCGATGATCGAGGTGAGGATGCGGTTCTTCGTGTTCACCACGCCGATCCGCCGTACCCGGTCGGAATAGAAGGCCGGGAAGGGATCCGCCGAGACCGCGGCGAGCGGAGCGGACAGGTTCAGCGCCGCCGCCAGCTTGAAGCCGATCATCAGGCGGTCGAGGTCGCGCCGGTCGGACAGCAGGTTGAACTCGACATCCGGATGCGCCCGCCAATCGGTGCTGACCAACCGCACCTGGCCGCGCTGCGAATAGGTCTTGTTCACCCAGGTGAGCATCGAGCCAACCTGCTCGCCCACCGCATGCCAGGCCGATTTGGACGCGACCGACATGAACATGTCGCCCGCCGGCGCGCCCTCGATCCCCGAGGAGAAGCGCAGGCCCACCAGCATGTGCCGCCGCGTAACCGGCGTGACGATGCGCGCTTCCGGCTTGATGAAGCAGGACAGCGAGATCGCCGGATGGTCCATCAGCCCCTGCCCCACCCCGGGCAGGTCGGCGACGATGCCGATGCCGTGCTCGCGCAGATGCGCCGCCGGGCCGATGCCCGCACGCATCAGATGCGCCGGCGAGTGGATGGCGCCGGTGGACAGGATCACCTCCCGCCCGCGGAATTCCTGTTCCTGGCCCTTCACCAGGGCGCGGATGCCGAAGCAGCGCGTGCCCTCGATGATCAGGCCCATCACCTGCGTCTCGGTCGAGATCGTCAGGTTGGCGCGCTTGCGCGTTTCCGCATCAAGGTAGCCGATCGCGGCCGAGACGCGCGCATTGTCGCCGAGATTCACGGTGAGCGGGAAATAGCCGTCCTCGAAGGCGCCGTTCTGGTCGGGCAGGTATTTGAAGCCAGCCTGGCGGAAAGCCTCGGCGGATGCCTTGGCGTGCTTCGACCAGTGTTCCTGCGGAATGCGGCGGACCGGGATGCGGCCACTGCGGCCGTGCCATTCATCGTCGAAATCGACGTCGCGCTCGACCTTCTTGAAGTAAGGCAGCACGGCGTCCCAGTTCCAGCCGGCCGCACCGCGGTCGGCCCATTCGTCGTAGTCATGCGGCGCGCCGCGATTGGCCATCTGGCCGTTGATCGACGACCCGCCCCCGAGCACGCGGGCCTGTTCGTATTTGCGCAGCGGCGGACGGTCGGCATTCGGATTGTTGTGGGAGACGACCTGGGTGCGGACCTTGAGTTCCGTCCAGTGGAAGCGCGGATCGAAATAGGCCTGGCCCGGATAGGTATCGAGGATGGTGGCCGGTTCCTTGCCCGGCGGCGTGTCCGGCCCCGCCTCGCAGAGCAGCACCTTGTTGGCGCCAGGCGCGGACAGGCGATGCGCCAGCACCGAGCCGGCGGACCCGCCGCCGACGATGATGTAATCGTACAAACCCATTTCCCCCGTTCCGGTGCCGCGAGCCTACTGCCTGCCGCGCGGCGCGCCAGGGGGCGGGTTCAGCGCAAGGCCGCGAGGATCTCCGCCGGCGCGTTCAACGCCGCCCACAGCAGCGCCCCGGCCGTGATCGTCGCCGCCTTGAGTTCCTGCATGGGCACGATGGCGCGCGTATCGGCCGAGGTCAGCAGGTAGCGCAGCGCGCTGTCCGGCGCGTCGAAACCCGCCACCAGCCGCGCCGCGGGGATGCCATGCGCGGCGAAGTTCGCGTGGTCGGAATTCGTCATCAGCGGCAGATGCGTGCGCAGCGGCAATCCGGCCTGCGCCGCCGCATCCCGCAGGAAGGGAGCAAGTGCGGCAAAGCCACTGGTCAGCGCCGTCAGCGACGGCCCGCCGGCGATGGAATCGAGATTGATGTTCACCGCCATCCGCGCGCGCTGCTGCTCCGGCAGCGCGGCGAGCCAGGCGCGCGACCCGGCCAGCGCCCATTCCTCCGCGCCGAAGATGCAGACCGTCAGCCCGCGCGGGCAATCGCCCACCAGTGGCGCCGCCGCGCGCGCCAGGGACAGCGCGGCGGCAAGGCCCGTGGCATTGTCGATCGCGCTCTCCCCCAGCGGATGCCCGTCGAGATGCGCGGACAGAACGACGCGGTCCTCGCTGCGTCCCGGCAGGTCGAGGACGAGCGTCGGCGTCGTCGCCGCATGATCCTGCCCGCGCAGCGTGATCCGCACGCGCCGCCCTTCGGCGAGCAGCGCGCCGGCCTCGGCGCTGATGCCGAGTGCCGGAATCCCCTCCCCGCCCCCACGGCCGGAGGACCCGGACACAGGCCCCACCCCCGGTTCCGGCTGCACGATCAGGAAGGCCGCCGCGCCTGCCGCCATGGCAGCCTGCAACTTCACACGCCGATGCACCGTCCAGGCAGCGAAGGGGTATTCGTGCCGCGCCAGCACCGCACGGCCGGCAGCATCGGCATAGGCGCCCGGTGCGCCGCGCCCGCAATCCAGTGTATCGACCACGATGCCTTCGGGCGGCGTCGCGGCTGCCCCCAGTAGCGGCGCGCAGGCCAGGGCCCGCCCGCTGGCGAGGTCAGTGACCCGTGCCTCCTCGCATCGCCAGCCGGCATAGGGCGCCGGCTCGTCGCGCACCGGCCCGATCGCCGCGAGCCGGTCATGCAGCAATGCGAAGCCGCGCGCCGCGCTCTCGCTGCCCTGCAACCGCCCGCCGGTGTCGCAGATTGCCGCGAAATCTGCCGCCAGCGCCGCATCCGCGGCAACGCGCCCAAGGAAATCCGCGAGCGTCACTGCGCGGTGATGCCCCGCGCGCGCGCGATCTCGCCATAGCGCGCGATGTCTTGCCGGATGCGCTGGCCGAAGGCCTCCGGCCCGTCGCTGCGCGGAATGACGGCGAGCGCCTCCAGCCGCGGCGCCATGTCCGGCGCGGACAGCACGCCCGGCATGGCGGCCGCGATCTTCTGGATGATCGCATCCGGCGTGCGCGCGGGCGCGAGCAGCCCCCACCAATGTTCGGCGACGAGGTCGATGCCCTGTTCGCGGAAGGTCGGGATGGTCGGATGGCTGCGCATGCGCTCCGCCGCCATGACGCCGAGCCCGGTGATCTGGCCTGAGATAAGCTGTGGCGCCGCCGAGGCAACCGTGACGAAGACCGTGTTGAGGTTGCCCGCCGCGAGATCCTGGATGGCCGGCCCGCCGCCGCGATAGGGCACATGCGTCAACTGCGTGCCCGTGGCGATCTGGAACAGCTCGCCCATCATATGCGACGCCGCGCCGACGCCGCCCGAGCCGTAGGTGTAGTGGTTCGGGCGCGCCCTCGCGAGCGCGGCGAACTCGGCGGCATTGCGCGCGGGCAGCGACGGATGCCCGAAGATCAGCAGCGGCGCCGCGCCGACCATGGCGACCGGCACCAAATCCTTCTCGACGTCATAGGGCATGCGCGATTGCAGCGCCGGCACGATGGCGTAGGGAAGGTCCGCCAGCAGCAGCGTGTAGCCATCGGGCGCCGAACGCGCGACCGCCTCGGTGCCGAGCATCGACCCGGCGCCCGAGCGGTTCTCCACCACCACGGACTGGCCGAGCGCGGCGCCGAGCCCGGGCTGGATCAGCCGCGCCAGCACATCCGACGACCCGCCCGGTGCGAAGGGCACGATCAGGCGGATCGACCGGTTCGGCCAATCCTGCTGCGCGAAAGCCGGCGCGGCGAGGCTTGCCCCCGCCGCCCCCAGCAGCGCGCGGCGCGTCAGGCGCGAGGGCGCAGCCCGCACCATTCGGCGATGAAGGTCGCGATCGTCCTGGTGCATGAGCGGAGGTCCTCGATCGAGGTGCGTTCATCGAAGCCGTGCGCGACTTCGCCCTTGGGACCGTAACAGAGTCCCGGGAAGCCGAAATAGAGTCCGTAATACCGCGCGTCGTTCACCGCCGTGGTGCGGCGCGCCGGCATCTCCCCGCCATGCACCGCAGCATGGGCGGCCGCGAGCACCGTCTCCGCCTCGCTGCCAGGTTCCAGCACATAGGGATCGGTCTGGAAGCCGGTCCAGACGATCTCGGGCGGGTTGTTCGCCATGAAGCTGTCGCCCTTCGCGGCGGTCTTCACGCAGGCCTCGATGCCGGCCATCGCCTGTTCCGGCGTGGTGCCGGGCACGAGGCCGATGCGGCAATCCACCTCGCACCAGGCGGGGGTGGACGACGCCCAGTCGCCGCCGCGGATGATGCCTGGGTTGAACTTGATCGGGTCCTTGATGTCCGCATACCAGGGGTTGGACTTCGCGGCCTCGTTCAGCGTCCTCGTATGCGCGTAGAGCGCATTGATCAGCGCATAGGCCGACATGATCGCGTTGGTGCCATCCTGCGCCACCGCGACATGCACCGGCACGCCGCGCACGCGCAGGCGGAACCAGATGGTCCCGGTCTGGGTGCGGGTGATGGAATGGCCGGTGGGCTCGGGCACCAGCGCCGCCTCGGCGCGATAACCGCGCAGCAGGGCGGCGAGCGCGCCATTGCCGGTGCTCTCTTCCTCCGTCACCGTCTGGACATAGACGTCGGCAGCAGGTTCGAAGCCGGCGGCGCGGATCGCATCCATCGCGAAGACCATGCAGGCCACGCCCGACTTCATGTCATGCGCGCCGCGGCCATACATCCAGCCGTCGCGAATCGTCGCGGAGTAGGGCGGGTAGGTCCACATCTCATGCGGGCCTTCCGGCACCACGTCGATATGGCCCTGCAGGATCAGGCTGCGCCCGGTCGGATTCGCCGGGCGATGCGCGGCGACCACCTGGATCGATCCAGCCGGATCGACATCGACCATCGGCGCCATCTTCGGGTGGTCGGGCACATCGGCGATGGAGAAGCGATCCACCGCATAGCCGCGTTCCGCCATCTGCCGCGCGAACCAATCCTGCAGCGGCGCCTCCCGCCCGCGCAGGGAGGGAAAGCGTACCAGGTCCTGCAGGAAGGCTACCTGCCTGTCGAAGCCGGCATCGATGGCGGCAGCAATGCGGGAAAGGGCTTCGGCATCCGACATGGGTAACACTGTCCTTCAGTTCGGCGGGCGGGCATGCACCGCCGAGGTGTGGTTCACGGGGGATGGATCGTAGACGACCCTGTCGCGGCGACCAGCCCAGGTGTTGCGCAAAAAGATCACGGGCAGGACGCCCTTGTCGTCCAGCAGGGCACGCGCCGCCTCCTGCGTCAGCACCTGCCGCCGTTCCGGATCCATGGTGGTCAGCGCCTGGCGTACCGGTTCGTCGATCGCCGGGTTGGAGTAGCGCTGGCGGTTGAAAGGCCCGAAGCCGATGTCCGGGTTGCGCGTCGCCACCACCTGCCGCAGCGGGTTGATGGTCAGGTAGCTGCTGAAATAGGTCATGAACAATGAGAACTCCCTGTTCGTAGCGCGGGTGAACAGGTTGGCCGGCGGCAGCGCCTGCACCGTCGTCTCGATGCCCACGCGCGTGAACTGCTGCGCGAGCGCCTGCAGCAGGTTCTGGTCGGACGGGAAGAAGCCGTTCGGCCCGTGGATGGTCAGGCGGAACCCGTCTGGATAGCCGGCCTCGGCCAGCAGCGCGCGGGCGCGACCGACATCATGCGGCAGCGGTGGCAGGTTCGGCAGGCGGTGCTCGGCGACTGGGGCGGCGAACTGGTCCGCGGGCGTCGCCTGCCCCTGGTACAGCCGCGTGGCGATGCTCTCGCGGTTGATGGCAAGCGACAGCGCCTCCCGCACCCGCCTGTCCGCGAGCGGATTGCGCGGCAGCGGATTGCCGGCACGGTCGGCGACGAAGGGCGAGGTGTCGCGCATGGAATCGGGGAACAGGTAGACGAAGGTCACGCTGTCCACCTCGAACAGCGCGAAGCGCGGATCGCGGCGCAGGTTCCCGACATCCTGCACGGGGACGTAGTCGATCAGGTCCACCTCGCCGGCCAGCAGCGCGGCGGTGCGGGATGCAGCCTGTGGGATGAAGCGGATCGTCACGCGATCCCAGGGTTCGGCCGGCCCCCAATAGGTCGGGTTGCGGGTGATCTCCATGCGTTCGTTCTGCGCGAAGGACACCAGGCGATACGGTCCCGTGCCGATGGCGAGCCGCCCCGAGGTGAAGTCGCTCGTTGCCGGGTTCTGCCCATGGATGCGCCGCGACAGGATGAAGGGGGCCGCCATGTCGAAGAACATCAGCGGATTGGGTTCATGCAGGCGGATGCAGATCGTCGCCGGGTCCACGATCTCGATGGCGCTGATGGTGCGCACCGCGGGCGTATAGAGCGCGGGGCTGTTCGGCACGGTCGGGATGCGCGCGAAAGTGTAGCCGATGTCGTCGGCCTCCAGGGGCGTGCCGTCGTGGAAGCGCACGCCCTGGCGCAGCTTCACCTCCCAGGTCAGCGCATCGATCGCTCGCATCGATTCCGCGAGGCGCGGCTGTGGCACCGCCTGGTTGTCGAGTTCGAACAGACGCTCATAGATCTGCATGAGCATCATCGTGTTGTTGGTGGTGTTGTGATAATGCGGGTCAAGCGCCGAGGGCGGCGTCTGCGCCCCGATGGTCAGCGTCCGCTGCGCCGCGGCCGGCGAGCAGGACAGCAACAGGCAGAGCACGGCGCATGCGGCGCCGACCGTCCCCTTCAGCATCGGTGTCCTCCCTGGCGGTCCGGTCTGTCGCCGGCCATCCGCGGGAAGCCTCCGCCGCCAGGGCGGTCGCGGTCAACGAAAAGGCGTGTGTCCTCGGTTTGGCAGGCGGCCGCTCCACCAGCCCCGCGCGCGGATGCGCCCGGCAAGGATGCCGGGCGTATCAGCCGGCGATCTCGACCGCTGCCTCCAGCCCAAGCACCGCGCCCAGCGCCTCGACGCGCCGCAGCACGCTCTCCCCGGCGAAAACGCCACTGCCTTCCACCAGGCGCAGCATCAGCCGCCCACCCTGGCGTTCCAGCGATGTTCCGGCGAGCAGTTCCGGCGTGCCGCCCGACAGCGTGTAGGCCAGCCGCAGCGCCGCCCCGAGGATCTCCGCCCGCCGCACCGCCGCGACATCCAACAGCACACGCGCGGCCTGGAGGAAGGGCACGTCCGGCCCGGCCTCGTAACGCAGCGCCACGGCCAGCGCGAGAAAGGCGCGCGCATGGTGGTCGAGCCCCACGCCCGGCTGGCGCAGCACGCGGAAATAGGCGTGTTCAGCGCGATAGTCAGGATGGTCGTGGCTGCCGATGTCGCTGACCCAGCAGGCGGCCGCGCGCAGCGCCGTGTCGCTTGCCGACTCACGTTCGAACAGTTGCGCGGTCCATTGCGCCAAGGCCGGCGGCAGGCGCGGATCGCGCCCGAAACGGCTCGCCAGATCCTGCGCGGCAGCGAGCAGCGGGTCGCGACGGCGCTCGGCGGCGCTGATGTGCCGGGCGTACCAACCCTCGCGCAGCCCGTTCGCGCTGAACACCACGCGGCGCGCGCCTGACGCGCGCAGCAGCCGCCGCATCACCATCGCCGCCCAGGGCAGATCCTGCACGCGCTTGGTCGGCGCGCCGGGCATGCGTTCCAGCGTGCGGCGCGTCGCCGCCATCACCACGCCGGACAGGTCGCGCGCTTCCTCCCGCGACAGCACGTAGTGATGCACGATCGACAACGGATAGGCGGTCTGCGCGATGTGCATCCGCGCCAGCGCGCGCCAGGCGCCGCCGACGAGATAGAGGTCGCGCCCGGTCGCCTCGGACAGCCAGGGGACGCGGTTGAATTCCTCGGTCGCCATGGCACGGCCGCGCGTGATGTCGCCATCCGCGCGCTCCGACAGGCGGATCGCGCCGAGCGGCAGGCTGACCGCGCGCCCGGCCCTGCCATGCGCCAGTTCCACCAGTTCCAGCGACCCGCCGCCGATATCGCCCAGCACGCCATCCGCGTCGGGAAAGCCGAGCAACACGCCCTCGGCCGAAAGCAGCCCTTCCTCCTGCCCGGTCAGTACGCGGATCGTGAGGTCGGGCAGGCGCTGGCGCAGCGCGGCGACGAAGGCCGCGCCGTTGGTCGCGTCGCGCACCGCAGCGGTTGCCAGCACCTCGACCGGGTCGGCACCCATGGCGCGCGCGACGGTGTGGTAGCGCACCATCACCGTGACCGCCTGCTCCACCGCTTCCTCGTTCAGCATGCCGGTCGTCACCAGCCCGCGGCCGAGGCCGAGCACCGCCTTCTCGTTGAAGATGGTCAGCGGATTGCGCACGCGGCCCTCGAAGACCACGAGGCGCACCGAATTGGAACCGAGGTCCACCACTGCCGCACGCGGCAGTCGCTGGCCGTCACCCGACCAGGCCGGGCCTTCTCGCATCGTGGTGCCCACCACTGTCAGTCCTGCATCACGCGGTCCTGCCGAGGGCGCCGCGGCGCGCCCTTCAGCGCGCTGCCACGGCCCGACAGGGACGGGTTGGTCATGAAATAGTCATGCGCCGAAACCGGCTTGTCGCCGGCATTCAGCCGCGTCCAGTCGCCATCCGCGCCAAGCTGCCAGGACTGCATCGTGTCCTTGAGGTTCACCACCATGATCTGGTCGAGCACCTGGGCATGCACGGTCGGGTTCTCGACCGGCACCATGGTCTCGACGCGCCAGTCCATGTTGCGCGCCATCCAGTCGGCGGAGGAGATGAACACTTTTGCGCGACGGGACGGCAGGCGGTGCCCATTGCCGAACACGCAGATGCGCGAATGTTCCAGGAAGCGGCCGACGATCGACTTCACCCGGATGTTGTCGCTCATGCCCCTCACGCCCGGGCGCATGCAGCAGATGCCGCGCACCACGGCGTCCACCTTCACCCCCGCGCGGGATGCGGCGTACAGCGCATCGATCAGCGTCTCGTCCACCATCGAATTCATCTTGATCCAGATGGCGGCCGGCTTGCCCTCCTTCGCGAAGGCGATCTCCTGCTCGATCAGCGCGAGCAGCGAGGGGCGGATGGTCAGCGGCGCGAAGGCGAGCTTCTCCATGCTCTCGGGCCGCGCATAGCCGGTCATGAAGTTGAACAGCTTCGCCGCGTCGCGCGTCAGCGCCGGGTCGGCGGTGAAATAGGACAGGTCGGTGTAGATGCGCGCGGTGACCGGATGGTAGTTGCCCGTGCCGAAATGCGCGTAGGACCGCAGCTGCGTCCCTTCCCGTCGTACCACCAGCGACACCTTGGCGTGGGTCTTCAGTTCGACGAAGCCGAAGACCACCTGAACGCCGGCGGCTTCAAGCTCGCGGGACAGCGCGATGTTGCGCTCCTCGTCGAAGCGGGCCTTCAGCTCCACGATGCCGGTGACCGACTTGCCGGCCTCCGCCGCCTCGATCAGCGCCTTGGCGATCGGGCTGTCGCGGGTCGTGCGGTACAGCGTCTGCTTGATCGCGACGACATTCGGGTCGCGCGCCGCCTGGCGCAGGAACTGCACCACAACGTCGAAGGATTCATAGGGATGATGGACGACGATGTCCTTCGCCCGGATCGCCGCGAAGCAGTCACCGCCGAAATCGAGGATGCGTTCGGGGAAGCGCGGCGTATAGGGCGTGAACAGCAGGTCCGGCCGGTCATCGACGATCAGCTGCGTCAGGTCGGACAGGCCGAGCAGGCCCTCGACCAGGAAGATCTCGCCGCGCGGGGCCTCAAGTTCCTCGGCGACGAATTGCAGCATGTCGGCCGGCGTCGCCGAGGTCACGGACAGCCGGATCGGACGCCCGCGCCGCCGGCGCTTCAGCGCCGTCTCGTAGGACCGCACGAGGTCCTCGGCCTCTTCCTCGAACTCCACGTCGGTGTCGCGGATCAGCCGGAACAGGCCGCTCTCCGCCGGGATGAAGCCAGGGAACAACCGGTTGAGGAACAGGACGATCAGGTCCTCGAGCTGGAGGAACCGGATCACCGTCTCGGTTTCGCGCGGCGGCAGCCGGATGAAGCGCGGCACCTGCGGCGGCAGCGGCAGCAGCGCGCGCATCGTGCCGCCATCCTCCTCCCGCACCAGCTTCAGCACCATGCACAGCGACAGGTTGGCGATGAACGGGAAGGGATGCGCCGGATCGACCGCGAGCGGCGTCAGGATCGGGAAGACCCGCTCCATGAACCAGGCTTCCAGCCATTCGCGGTCGCAGCCATCGAGTTCCTGTTGCTCCACCACCGCGAGGCCCGCCTCGCGCAGCAGGTCGCGCAATTCGCGCCAGGCGTCCTGCTGGCCGGAGATGAGCATCTGCGCTCGGTCATGGATGGCGGCCAATTGCTGCGCCGGCGTCTTGCCGTCTGGCGAGACCTTGGCGATCCCCGCCCGTTCCTGCCCGGCGAGGCCCGCGACGCGAACCGAGTAGAACTCATCGAGGTTGGCGGCCGAGATGGCGACGAAGCGCAGCCGTTCGAGCAGCGGATGGCGCGGATTCGCGGCTTCCTCCAGCACGCGCTGGTTGAAGGCCAGCCAGGACAGTTCCCTGTTGGCGAAGCGCGCAGGGCTTGCCAGCAGCGCCTGCAGCTCCGCATCGGCGGTCGGTACGGCGTCGTTCATGCGGCCAGCCTACAGCAGCGCCGGCATGGCCGGCGAGGGCAGGCTTCCGGCTGTCTCGGAAGCGTCATCCTCCGCCCCCTCCCCGAAGCCGTCCCAGCCGGCCAGGGCGGCGCGGGCCAGCGCACGAGTGATGGGCGCGCGGGCGGCAAGGGCGGCGCGGTCGAGCCGGGCGGCGGCCTCGGCGAGCGCACCCGCCTCACGCGACAGCCGCGTCAGCAGCCAGGCCTGCACCTCGGGCGCGACACGCAGCTGCCGGTCGGCGAAATGCTTGGCGAGCAGCGCGCCGAGCAGCGCGTCGCCCGGCCGGACGATGCCGATCGCCGTCGTCGCCTTCAGCCGGCTGGCGAGGTCGGGCAGCGCCACGCGCCAGCGCGACGGCGCCTCCCGCCCGATCAGCAGCAGATGCTCGCCGCGCTCGGCACAGAGGTTCACCAGATGCAGCAGCGCGCGTTCCTCGGCCACCGCATCGGCATCGTCGAGCACGGTGCCGCCGGGGGCGGGGTCCGGCAGGCCGCGCAGCACCGGCCCTTCGATCAGCCGCCAGCCACGTTCGGCTGCCAGGGCCCGGGCGAGATGCGACTTGCCCACCCCGGCCGGGCCGAACAACGCGAGCCGCCCGCCCGGCCAGCGACCCGGCTCGTCGAGCCAGGCCAGCGCCTCGGCATTCGAAGCGTCCTCGAGGAAATCCGCGCGGTCGGAGGAAACGGGCAGCGGCAGCGGCAGGGTGAATTGCCGCGCCCCGCCGCTGGCCGGCGAGCTCACGTCCCGGTCCGTGGCGGGTCGAGGTAGAGCGGACTCTCGAGATACCGCCGCAGCCAGTAGCGCGCGACGACGCCGAGCGCCGCTGCCATGGGCACCGCCAGCAGCACGCCCAGGAAGCCGAAGGCCACGCCGCCGGCGAACAGCGCGAAGATCACCCAGACCGCGTGCAGCTCGACCCGGTCGCCGAGCAGGTAGGGGTAGATGACGTAGCCTTCGATGGTCTGTCCGACCAGGAAGATCGCGACGATGACCATCACCTCGTTCCAGGTGCCGAACTGGCCCATCGCCAGCAGCACGGCCGCGGCGAAGCCGGTCAGCGACCCGACATAGGGGATGAAGGTCAGCACGCCCGCCATGAGCCCGACCGTGAGGCCGAGCTCGAGCCCGGCGATCTGCAAGGCGACCGCATAGAAGACGCCGAGCGCCGCACAGCACAGCAACTGCCCACGTAGCCAGGCGGACAGCACGCGGTCGGTGTCGCGCGCCAATTGCCGCAGCACCGCCGCACTGCGCCGCGGCAGCCAGGACTCGATACGCGCCAGGATCGCCCCCCAATCGCGCAGCAGGTAAAAGGCGACGACGGGCACGACGATGACCAGGGTGAAGACCTGGAACAGTGCGAAGCCGCCGCCGATCAGCCGCGTCGTCGCCGTCCCCAGCCAGGCCAGCATGCTGCCCGCCTGGTTGATGGCGAGGTCGCGCAGGCGCTGGTCCACCATCTCCGGCCCCAGCGCTTCCTCCAGCCGCTCCAGCCCGTCGCGCAGAAGCGCGCCCACGCCGGCGATGTAGTTGGGCAGGCGCTGCACCAGGATGCCGATCTGGGCGAGGATCAGCGGATAGAACAGCAGCGCCGCGATCAGCGTCGCGGCCATCAGCAGGAAGATCAGCAGGAAGGCCGCGAGCGGCCGGCGGATGCCGAGCCGCGACAGGCGGGTTGCCACCGGATCGAGGAAATAGGCGATCACCGCCGCCAGGACGAAGGGCGTCAGGATGCCCTGGAACAGCCACAGGCTGAACAGCAGCGCGCCGCCCAGGCCCACCACCAGGGCGGTGCGCTGCGCGCGCGTCGCGGTGCGCGGCGCGGCAGGTGCAGGGAAACGCGCCGCCGCCGGGCGGATGGCGGGCTCGGCGCGGGTCGCCGGTTGCGGCTGGTCGCTCAGGGCCTGCCCTCCCCCGTCAGTCGTGCCGCCTGCAGCACATAGGCCACGCCGGAGGCGAAGGTGGTACAGGCCACCAGCCAGATCATGGCATCGAGCAGCAGCGGCGCCGACAGGTCGAAACCCTTCAGCAGCAGCGCCAGCGCGGCCAGCGCGAGCTGCGCGAAGGTATTCGCCTTCGAGATCATCAGCGGCTTGATCCGCGCCGGCACGCCCAGCACCCACAGCAGGATCACGCCGCCGACGATCAGCAGGTCGCGGAACACCACCAGGATGGCGAGCCAATCCGGCAGCACGTTGATCGCCGCAAGCGTGACATACACCGAGACGAGCAGCGCCTTGTCCGCCACCGGGTCGAGCAGCGCGCCGAGCGCCGAGCGCGCGTTCCACACCCGCGCCAGCCAGCCGTCCACCGCGTCGGAGATGCCGGCGCCGACGAAGACCAGGAAGGCGATGTCGAGACGATGCTGCAGCATCAGCCAGACCGCCGCCGGCACGCAGCACAGCCGCGCAAAGGTGATGAGGTTGGGCAGGGTGAACAACCCTGCCTCGACATCGACCGAGGCCGGGTTGGCCGGCCGGCGAACCCTGTCAGGATCGCCCTGCAAGACCCACGCGCCAGGCATCGCCCGGCGCCCCGGAGCCCGGGGTCAGCGTGATGCCCTGGCCGGCGAGTTCCTCCGCCGCCACCGCCGGCGCCGTGCGCAGGCCGAGCCGCAGCCGCGCGCGATCGGTCGAGATGGCGACGATGTCGAGCCGCGCCGCGGCACCGCGCAGGCGCCGGCGCAGTTCAAGCCATTCATTGAGCGTGCCGTAGAGCGCGACCACCTCGATCGTCGAAGCCGCCGGGCCCGAACTGACCGCGCGACGCTCGCCGCCCTCGGCTGTGCCGGAACCGCCACCACCACCCGAGCCGCCGCCTTCCGCCACACCAGCCCCGCCGGTATAGGCGCGCGCGCGACCCGGATTGAAGTTGACGGTGATCCGCCCGGTGTAGCGGGTCGGGCTGGTGCGTTCCTCCTCGATGATGATGGAGGTCACCATCGCCTCGATCTGCGAGTCCGACAGGCCGCGCCCGCCCGGCCCGACGATTCGCTCCCAGGCCGCGCGGCGGCCGCTGGCGAGGGCGCGTTCGCGCGCCACCACGCCGTTCTCGGCGGTCGCCTCGGCGGGCACGCCGCGCTGGGTGAAGCTGACGGGGGCCGGCGCGTCCTGTGCGCGGACGGCCGCCAATGGGGTGAAGGCAAGCAGGGCGGTTGCGATCATCGCCGCCACATGGTTCTTTCCGCGCGCCCGCGCGGAGCAGGACCTGACCGGCATCGCGTCCCCGCTCCCTCTGGCCGGCCCAGCCGGCCGACGTTACGCACCGCGCCGCGCGGCACTTCCGTGCCAGCCATTACCCGATCGGAGGCCGCCCTGACCAGTTCCCCGTCTTCCCCCCTCACCTATCGCCAGGCTGGCGTGGACATCGAGGCCGGCGACGCGCTGGTCGATGCCATCAAGCCGTTGGCCAAGGCGACGGACCGGCCCGGCACCATGGGGGGGCTGGGTGGATTCGGCGCGCTGTTCGACCTGAAGGCGGCCGGCTTCACCGATCCGGTGCTGGTGTCCTCCACCGACGGGGTCGGCACCAAGCTGCGCGTGGCGATCGATGCCGGGCTGCATGCGACGGTCGGCATCGACCTCGTCGCGATGTGCGTGAACGACCTGGTGGTGCAGGGCGCCGAGCCGCTGTTCTTCCTGGATTATTTCGCGACCGGCGCGCTCGACGTGGCCTCCGCGAAGCAGGTGGTGGCCGGCATCGCCGAGGGCTGCCGCATCGCCGGCTGCGCCCTCGTCGGCGGCGAGACGGCCGAGATGCCCGGCATGTATGCCAAGGGCGACTACGACCTCGCCGGCTTCTCGGTGGGTGCTGCCGAACGTGGCGCGCTGCTGCCGACCGGCGATGTCGGGCCGGGCGACGCGGTGCTCGGGCTGTTGTCCTCGGGCGTGCATTCCAACGGTTTCTCACTGGTGCGACGCGTCCTGGAACGCGGCAATGCGGGCATGGGCGCGCCTGCGCCCTTCGCGGCAGGCCGGACGCTGGGCGAGGCACTGCTGGAACCTACCCGGATCTATGTGAAGCCGTTGCTCGCGCTGCATCGCGCGGGGCTGGTGAAGGCCGCCGCGCACATCACCGGCGGCGGACTGCCCGGCAACCTGCCGCGCGTGCTGCCCGATGGCGCCGTCGCAGTGCTGGATGCGCGCGCCTGGACGCCGCCGCCGGTCTTCGCCTGGCTGGCGCGGGTGGGTGAGGTCGCGCCGGAGGAGATGCTGCGCGTCTTCAACTGCGGCATCGGCATGGCCCTGGTGGTGTCTGCCGAGAACGCGGAGGCCGCCACCGCGCTGCTGACCGAACATGGCGAGACGGTTTGCCGCATCGGCCATATCGAGGCCGGATCGGGCGACGCCGCAGTGCGCATCGACGGCCTCACCCCCGGCTGGCCGGGATGAGCCGCCGCCGCGTCGCGGCGTTGATCTCCGGTCGCGGGTCCAACATGGCCGCCCTGCTCGCGGCGGCGGAGGACCCCGCCTACCCGGCGGAGATCGCGCTGATGCTGTCGAACCGCGCCGATGCCGCCGGGCTTGCCCATGCGGCGTCGCGCGGCGTGCCGACCGCCGTGGTGGAAAGCCGCGCCTTCCGCGGCGACCGCCCCGGATTCGAGGCGGCCATGGAGGCCGAGTTCGCCCGCCACGGCATCGAGATCATCGCGCTGGCCGGCTTCATGCGCGTGCTGACCGAAGGTTTCGTCGCGCGTTGGGACGGGCGGATGATCAACATCCATCCCTCCTTGCTGCCCGCCTTCCCGGGGCTCGATACCCATGCCCGCGCATTGGCGGCCGGGGTGCGGCTGCATGGCTGCACCGTGCACCTGGTCACCGCCGGGGTGGATGAGGGGCCGATCCTGGCCCAAGCGGCCGTGCCGGTGCTGCAGGACGACACGGAAAGCAGCCTCGCCGCACGCGTGCTGGCCGAGGAGCATCGGATCTATCCGGCCGCGCTCGCCTGGCTGGCCGCAGGTCTGGTGCGGGTCGCCGAGGGTCGGGCGCGGCTGTCGGGTGTCGGCATGGCGGCGGGTTGCCTCGCGAACCCCTTGCCCTCCGCGCCCGCGCTTTCTAAACGCTGACGGGACACCAGAGCGTTGAGGGCGTGACGTGGCCGAACACAAGACCACCTATGACTTCGTCGAAGTGAAGGCCAGCGACATCCTGGCCGAGCGGCAATCGGAATGGCACGGCTTCACGACCTTCGTGACGTGGTCCACGGGCGCGATCGCCGTCATCCTGCTGCTGATGCTGATCTTCCTGGGCTGAAAAGGCGGTCAAGCCGGCCCGGCGCCCGGCCGGCCAGGCAGCCACCCCTGCAAGGCGTCGCAACCGGCGGCGTGCAGCGCGCGCATCTGTTCCGCGGTCTCGACCGCCTCAGCCAGGATGGCGGCGCCGAGGGCGTGCACCATGCCGGCTGCCGCCGCGACGGCAGTGCGGGGGCGGTTCGATTCCGGTGCGCGTAGGTCGATGCCCGCGGTCAGCAGCCGATCGAGCTTCACCGCGCTGAGGCGGATATCGCGCAGCACCCGCGCCGATCCCAGCACCCCGCCGAAATCATCCAGTGCGACAGCGATGCCAAGCCCGCGAAGCATGGCGGCGATGTCACGCGCCACCGCCCCTTTCCGGCAATTCGAGCACAAGGCCACGCGGATCCATCCGCGTTGACTCGAGGGCTGCGCGGATCATCGGCGCGGCATGTCCCGCAGGGACCCCTGCCGCCGAAACACTCACGGCGAGAAACGGCCCTCCGTCCGAGGGCCGAATCAAAACGGCCCGAGGCAACCGCCTCGGGCCAGGAGTGCACAGCGCGACCGCGCCCAGACCGCCCGCGCCCCCCAGCGCATGGCGCGAAGGCAAGCGGCCCGGATGGGCCGCGCCCGCCGTCTGAGGGTCAAACAGAACCGGCCGCCAAAGGCGGCCGTTTGCTTCAGCCGACGATCTCAGTGCCGGCGAAGAAGTAGGCGATCTCGATCGCCGCGTTCTCCGGGCTGTCGGAACCATGCACGGAATTCGCCTCGATGCTCTCGGCGAACAGCTTGCGGATCGTGCCTTCGGCGGCGTTGGCCGGGTTGGTCGCGCCCATCAGGTCGCGGTTCTTCGCCACGGCGTTCTCGCCTTCCAGCACCTGCACCACCACCGGGCCGGACACCATGAAGTCCACCAGGTCATTGTAGAACGGGCGGGCGGCATGCACCTCGTAGAACTTCTTGGCGTGGGCGCGGGACATCCACACGCGCTTCTGCGCGACGATGCGCAGGCCGTTCTTCTCGAACACGGCGTTGATGGCACCGGTCAGGTTGCGGCGGGTCGCGTCGGGCTTGATGATGGAAAAGGTGCGCTCGATGGCCATGGTGGCTGTCCTCGGGGGTTCTGGCAGGTTCGGCGCGCCGGATAGGCGGGTTGGGCGGCGCGTGCAACCCCTGACCTGGACTGACAGCGGCGCCGGCCCAGGCTAGAAGCGGGCCGCCATGACCGTCCTGTCCATCCGCGACCTGACCATCCGTATCGCTGGCCGGCCGCTGCTGGATGGCGCCAGCCTCCAGATCGACGACGGCCGCAAGGTCGGCCTGGTCGGGCGCAACGGCGCGGGCAAGTCCACCCTGCTGCGCGCCATCACCGGGGAATTGCAGCCCGATGGTGGGGAGATCCGCCTCGCCGCCCGCGCCCGCATGGCCCATGTGGCCCAGGAAGCGCCGGGCGGGGATGAGGCGCTGCTCGACGTCGTGCTCGCCGCCGACACCGAACGCTCTGGCCTGCTGGCCGAGGCCGACAGCCACCCCGACCCCGCGCGCCTCGCCGAGATCCACGACCGCCTGATCGCCATCCGCGCCGACAGCGCCCCGGCCCGCGCCGGCGCGATCCTCTCCGGCCTCGGCTTCGACGCGTCGGCGCAGGCGCGGCCGTCGCGGGAATTCTCCGGCGGCTGGCGGATGCGCGTGGCGCTGGCCCGCGCGCTGTTCCTCGAACCCGAACTGCTGCTGTTGGACGAACCGACCAACCACCTCGACCTCGAAGCCACCATGTGGCTGGAATCCTGGCTGCAGCGCTTCGCGGGCGCGGCCATCGTGGTCAGCCACGATCGCGGCCTGCTGGAACGCTGCGTCGATTCCATCGCGCATCTCGATCAGCAGCGGATCGCGCTCTACCAGGGCAACTTCGCCGATTTCGTGCGCATGCGCGCTGAGCGCGCGGCGCAGCAGGCCGCCGCCAACGAACGCATCGCCGCCGAGCGCGCCCATATCCAGTCCTTCATCGACCGCTTCCGCTACAAGGCATCCAAGGCGCGCCAGGCGCAGTCGCGCATCAAGGCGCTGGAACGCATGCCGGCGATCGAGGCGGTGGTCGAGGACCACCCCGTCCGCTTCGCCTTCCCCGCGCCGGAGGAACTCGCCCCGCCGATCCTGTCGCTGAATGGCTGCGCCGTCGGCTATGGCGGGCCGCCCATCCTGCGCAATCTGAACCTGCGGCTGGACCAGGATGACCGGATCGCGCTGCTGGGTGCCAACGGCAACGGCAAGTCCACCCTGGCGAAACTGCTCGCGGGCCGGCTGCAGCCGGAAGGCGGGACGCATTTCCGTTCCCCGCGCCTGCGCGTCGGGTATTTCGCGCAGCACCAGGCGGAGGAACTCGACCTCGCCGGCACGCCGCTCACCCATATGCAGGCGGCGCTGCCCAAGGCGACCGAGACACAGTGCCGGTCCCAGCTCGCGCGGTTCGGCCTCGATGCCGACCGCGCGGACAACCGCATCACCGCGCTCTCAGGGGGCGAGAAGGCGCGGCTGCTGCTGGCGCTGACCACACGCGATGCGCCTCAATTGCTGATCCTCGACGAACCGACCAACCACCTCGACATCGATGCGCGCGAGGCGCTGGTGAAGGCGCTCGCCGACTACGCCGGTGCCGTGGTGCTGATCACCCACGATCCGCATCTGGTGGAACTCGCCGCCGACCGGCTGTGGCTGGTCGCCGATGGCGCGGTGACCGCCTTCGACGGCGACCTCGACGACTACCGCGCGCTGCTCGCCGAACGGGCACGCGGTGCGAATGGCCGCGGCGAGGCCGGCGGCGCCCGTGCCGAAGCGCGCCGCGAACGCGCCGGCACGCGCGTCGCGACCGCCCCCCTGCGCGCCCGGCTGAAGGAGGTCGAGTCCGCGCTCGACCGCCTCGCGCGCGAGGATGCGCTGATCGAGAAGCGCCTGTCCGACCCCGCGACCTATGCTCGTTTCAAGCCCGAGGACATCACCTGGGCCAACACCCGCCGCGCCGCCATCGCCAAGGACGTGGCAGCGCTGGAGGAGGAATGGCTCGACCTCTCGGCGCAGCTCGACGCTGCGTAGAGCGGTGCCTCAGGCCTGCTTGCGCGGTTCCCGGATCGTGGCGCGGACCTGATCCTCATCAAGGGTGCGGCGCATGAAGGTCGGCCACAGCGCGCGGCCGGTGGATGGCTCCGGCGCGACGTCGCGTTTCGCCGGCGGCATGCGGGCGGCCTGCACGGCCGGCCGAGGTGGTTCGATGCGTTCCATCAAGCCCTCCTCCACGTCTGTGACGACAACCCTAGGCTGTGCCTGCGAGGGAATTCAACGAACGGATTGGTTACAACGGCATGGCACGGCTGGACCGGCGCCGCGCGATGCGCCAACAGGATCACAAGGTCCGGCGCATCCGCGCCATCCGGGAGGAAACCGCCATGATCCGCCGCCGCGCGCTGCTCGCCACGCCCCTGATCGCCCTGCCCGCCGTCGCGCGCGCCCAGGCCTGGCCGGCGCGGCCGGTGCGCATCGTGCTCGCCTATCCGCCCGGCGGATCCACCGATGTGCTGGCCCGCACCCTCGCCGCCGCGCTGCAGGACTCGATTCCCGGCAGCACCTTCGTGGTGGACAACCGGCCGGGCGGGGCCGCCGTGGTTGGCACCCAGGCCGTCGCGCAGGCGGCACCGGATGGCTACACGCTCGCGCTCGGCAACAATCAGACGCATGCGGCCAATGCCGCGATGCTGCCCTCCCTGCCCTTTGACCCGGTCGCGGATTTCGCGCCGATCGCGCGCCTTGCCGCCGTGCATCACGCGCTGGTGGTCCCGGCCAACGGGCCGCGCACGCTCGCCGAACTTGCCGCCAAGGGGAAGAATGGCGGGCGCGTGACTTATGCCTCCTCCGGCGCCGGGTCGGCCAGCCACGTCATCGCCGAGACCTTCGTGCGGCGCGAAGGGATGGATGCGACGCACATTCCCTATCGCGGCGGCGCGCAGGCGACGACGGACACCGTCTCGGGCACCGTGGATTTCTTCGTTTCGACCTGGCCGCAGGTGGTGGCCCTGGTGCGCGACGGCCGGCTGCGCGCGCTTGGCATCGGTGCACCGGCACGGCTGCCAGAGACGCCCGACGTGCCGACCTTCGCGGAGCTGAACGCGCAGGATCTCGCCGTCGATGCCTGGTTCGGCCTGTGGGGCCCGGCGCGCACGCCGCGGGAGGTGATCACGCGGCTGTCGGATGCGCTGGTCGGCATCCTCGCCCAGCCGGCGATGCAGGAACGGCTGAATGGCCAGGGCTTCGTCGCCGCGCCCATGCCGGCCGAACCATTCGCCGCCTTCCAGCGGGAAGAACTGGCGCGCTGGCGGCGGCTGGTGGAACTGACCGGGATCCGGCTGGAAGGCTGATCCCGGCCTGCCTATCGAAGCGCGGCCGGCATCAGCCGCCGCGCTTCTCCCAGCCGCCCTGGCCCTGCTGCCAATAGGTCAGCGTGTGGCCCGCCGCCTTCGCCGCGGACCAGCGCCCCCGCGCAGCCACAACTGCCGCACCGTCGAACAGGTCGAACACGCGGTCATAATCGTCCAGCCGTGCGCTTCCGGCGCCATCGACCAGGAACAGGAAGCGCGCGCCGTTCCCGGGTGCTGCGTCCTCCGTGCCGATCAGGATCGGCTGCAGCGCATCGTCCCGCCCGCCGGCCATGCCATGCGGCAACCAGTCGGGGTCCGGCACCGTCCACAGGGCGGCGTCGAGCACCTTCGCGCGCTCCACCTCCCCGCACAGAACATGGGCGCGCCCGCCCGTGCTGAGCACGCGGCCGAGCAGCTTCGGCAGCGCCTGGTCGAGCCGCGTGCGCGTCAGGTGGTAGAAGCCGATCTCGGTCACGGCTCGGCCTCGAAGCGCATCGCCACCAGCCGGTCGAGCAGCCGCGCGCCAAAGCCGGTGGGCCCGGCGGGGCCCAGTGCATGGGCCGCCTCCGCGGTTTCGACGCCGGCGATGTCGAGATGCGCCCAGGATCGGTCGCCGACGAATTCCCGGAGGAAGGCGGCGGCGTGGCAGGCATCGGGGATCAGCCGCCCGCCGAAGGCGCCGCTGCCCGCCGGCGCGCATTGCTTGAGGTCAGCGATGTCCGACGCCAGGTCCTCGCGGTGCCGCGCGCCGATCGGCATGGGCCAGAGCGGTTCGCCCACCGCCTCCCCCGCCGCCACAGCAGCCGCCATCAGCGCCGCGTCGCTGCCGAAGATGCCGGCGCGATGATGGCCGAGCGCGGTGATGATCGACCCGGTCAGCGTCGCGAGGTCGATCACCGCGCGCGGACGGAACTCCTTGATCGCGTGATGGATCGCATCGGCCAGCACCAGGCGGCCTTCCGCGTCGGTGTCGATCACCTCCACGGTGCGGCGGGACGCAGTGCGGATCACGTCGCCGGGGCGATAGGATGCGGCACCCGTCGCGTTCTCGGCGATCGCCAGCACGGCGATGGCCGGCGCCGGCGACTTCCGCCGCGCCAGCGCAAGCATCGCGCCCGCGCAGGCCGCGGCCCCGGCCATGTCGGCGCGCATCGCCTCCATCCCCTGCGCCGGTTTGATGGAGATGCCACCGGTATCGAAAACGATGCCCTTTCCGATGAAGGCGACGGGCGGAAGCGGCAGGACGCCGCGCCAGCGCAGCACGACCAGCCGCGGGGGGCTGGCGCTGCCGCCACCCACGGCAAGCAACCCGCCGAAGCCATGCCGTTCGAGCCATTTGCGGCCGTGCACGGTGACTTCGATGCCCTCCTCCTCCAGCGCTTCGAGCCGTTCGGCGAAGCGCCGCGTGGTCAGGCGGTTGGCGGGCTCGGCGGTCAGTTGCCGGGCAAGCAGGCAGCCCGCGACGCCGGGTGCGAGCGCCGCATGGGCCTTCTCGATGGCGGCGGGATCATCGGCATGCACCACCAGCCGCTTCAGCCGGGCCGGCACGTCCCGGGTGCGCAACCCATCGAAGCGCCAGGCGCCAAGGGCGATGCCCGCGGCGAGAGAGGCCGCCAGCGCCGGATCCAGCGCATCGGCCACCAGGGCGATTTCCGTCACGGCGCCGGCCGCGAGCGCCGCGGCGGCACCCGCCGTCTCGGCCGCGAGCGGCGTCGGCGCGGCGCCGAGGCCCACCAGCAGCCGCC